>DAIQOA010000278.1:0-4525 GCA_036788095.1 bacterium
CAGCCGCATTCGCCGGCCGGACCTTGAACAAAGCGCTCTTCTTTTGGCGCTTGGATCCCTCTCCTGTGACCAAAGCCTATGTCACACAGGATGCGTTGATCGCCTGGGTGGGCGCCCTGAGTTTTGCCGGCCTGTTGGCCCTGGCGATACTGGGCGCCTTTCTGCTGCCGGCCTCTGCCAGGCCGCTGCGCAGTCTCTGGGCGTTGTACTGTCTTGCCTTTACACTGGTATATGCGCTCACCATCGTCAAAGTGCGGTTCCGATTGCCGCTGGAGCATCTTATCCTAGCGTTTTCCGCGTATGGATTTGTACGCGTTTGGCAATGGCTGTGTGAGCTGCGGTTTGTCCGCCGGCGCATGGGCTGCGCTGGCGAGCCCTATTTTAAGCTTGAGACGGATGCCGATTGGCCGCAAGGATTCATCGAAAGAGAGAAACTCGTTTGAATGAGAAAAGGCCGGCAGCGGCGGGCCGAGAAGATGAAACGCCTCCTGCTGCCAATAAATTGAGCCATGAAATTCGTTCGACCGCTCAGGGCTTGCTGGGCTATCTGCTCATTTTTACCGATGAGGTCAAACCCCAGTTGAGTGCAGAACAGGCGCATGTGCTGGACCGGATCAATTTTTTTGCCAAGAAATTATCAGATCTGCTATTGGATTTTCTCGCTGAGACCCATCCTCCAAAGAGCTGACCGCTCTTAAAGGGCCGATCGGTCTTTACCTTGCCTCCTTTAGGTGAGTGTGTCTTTTCGATGACCAGTGACGCTTTTCAGCGACACCAGACGGCCATCCGCCGCTTTTCCTCAACCGATTACCATGATGTAATTCGTTATGATTCATCGGCTTCTAACTTTAAGGTTCAACAGGATGTTTGGTACGCTATTTGTATGAGAGATATTGATAAAATTGATCATTATCAGACGATTCGAAAGGAACCGAGCCTAGACCGTTCGTTACCGATTGTTGTACGCAGCAGTAAGAAATCCATCTGCCGTTGTTTAAGAACGAACGTGTTCAAGCTCGCTTTCTGTTTGTTGGAGTGGACCGGAACAGCCGGGTCAGCTGTTCTCGTACCGGCCGGTAACACCGGTCGGGCAAAACGCTCCACTCGAACGTGGAGAACCGAATGATCGGAGCGAGTCTGCAACAGCGCCCGTCCGATCATTCGGTTTTTTTTTGCATCGAACCGGTTGAGCCGTTCAAACGATCAAGGAGTTTTCATGAGACGCCATCTTTTCCCATCGATCTTTTGGCTGGTTGTTTTGGCGCCTGTGATTTTGGCTGAAGAACGTCCCTATCGGGTGTCCGTGATAGAGTCTTCGGATAAAGAAATTATCTGTGATGTTCATTTCGATTCCATCCATGTGTTCCAGCGTCAGGTGCAATCGGTTTGGCAGACGAGTGTGGAAATACCGGGCTGCGCGAGCACCGGCCGGCAAGGCTGGCCTGAACTGCCGGTTACCAGTTTGGTGTTGGGCATTCCGTTGCAGGGGTCTCCACGTCTGCAGATTTTACAGCAGCAGGTGGTCAACAAATCCGTTACCGCGCTGGAGACCGTGCATCATCCTGAGGCCTGGCAGGAGCATCTGACGGCAGAGGAGAGGGAGGAGCCATCCTTGCTTCTCACCTCCCTCTGGTATCCGTCGGACGCGGCCTGCACTGGGTTGAGCGGCCTGCTGCGCAATCAGCGCATTCTGCAGATCGAACTGCATCCTGTACGCTATGCGGCATCGCAGAATCTGCTGCAGTTGACGCAGAGCATGCGTCTGCGCATCAGCTTTGAAGGATCGACGGCTGTTGTCGATGCGCCGATGGGCTTTAGCGGCCCGGATGCGTATGAACCGGCATTGGCCGATTACCTGGCCAACTATGAGGCCAGTAAAAAATGGCGAAGCGCTCCTGTCCGTGCCATGGCGAAGGGTCTGGCGACCACGGATGCGGCTGAAAGCGGCTGGCGTCTCACAGTGCTCCATGACGGCGTCTATGCGGTGACCGGCCGGGAGCTGAAGGAGTCGGGAGCGGATCTGTCCGGCGTGGACCCTCGAACCATCTGTCTGACCAATCGGGGCCGGGATATTCCCATTCTGCTCGAAGATCATGGCGATGGGACTTGGGATGATGACGACCGCCTGGTGTTCATCGGCGAACACAATCCCGGCGAGACCAGCTATCGCTCCTGGTATTCGGATGCCAACGTCTACTGGTTAAGCTGGGGCAAACGGACCGGCAGCCGCATGGCGCGCGTGAGCGGCGCTTTGACCGGTGCGGCTCAGGACACCATTCGGTTTGCTCCCATGCACCTTCATCTGGAAGAAGATTTGCAATACCACCGCCAGCTCGCTTCAGCGGATGAATCGGCGGATCATTGGTTCTGGATGGAGTTGAAGGACAAGAACCGTTACACCTTTCCCCTTTCTCTTCCGGATGCAGAGCCCAATTCAAAATATCGCCTGCGCATCGAGATGCAGGGTACGACCTATTTGGCTGCATCCCCGGATCACAAGGCGGAGATCCAGTTGAACCAGCAAAAGCTGGGCGCCGCTCTTTGGGATAATCAAGAGTTCGTATTGTTCGACAGTGACTGGCAGGATGCGCACCAGCTGCTTAACGATAATCTTCTGTCCATCCATCTGCCTGCTGATCTGCCGAACGTCGGCTATGATCGCGCGGTGTTGAACTGGATCGATTTTACCTACTCTGGCCGCCTGCGGGCGGTCAACGATTCTTTGCGTTTCCAACTGCAGTCGCCCGAGCGCCGTCCGGTTGTGGTGGACTATTTCACCAGCGATAAAGTGTATGTGCTGACCGAGCAGGGTCAGCAGATTATTCCGGATCGGATCGTGAAGCAGGATGGCCGCTACCAGGTCGTTTTCTCCTTTGCCGGCTCTGATGAAAAAAATCTGTTTCTAGTGTCAGAGACGCGGCTCAGGCGTGTCGACGGTATTGCGGCGGATGCCGGCTCCGACCTGTTGAATGCGGGCAACGGCGCCGATTACATCATCATCACCCATGAGGCGTTTAAGGAGCAAGCCGACCGCTTGGCCGGTTACCGGGCCGGCCAGGGTCTGCGCACCATGGTGGTGGACGTGCAGGATGTTTACGATCAATTCAACCATGGCATCTATGATCCCCATGCCATTCAGGCTTTTCTGCGATATGCCTATCACCATTACGTCAAACCGGCGCCGCTTTATGTGCTGCTGTTCGGCGATACCAGCCACTATATGGACAAACGGGTGGCGGGCACTCTGGGTTTTCGCTCCTATCTGCCCACGCTGATGGCGTACACCAGTTCCTGGGGCATGACCTCTTCGGATAATGCCTTTGTCACCGTCAGCGGCGATGACATTTTGCCTGACATGTATATCGGCCGATTCCCGGTCAATTCGACCCAGGAAGCCGAAATCCTCGTCGATAAGACCATCGCCTATGAGACCAGCTACGCCGTGAGCGACTGGCGCCGTCATCTCATTCTGGTGACCGGCAATGCGGATCAGTTTGAGACCGATGCCGATGAATTGGCGGAGGACTATACGCCCGACAACATCGTCGCCAACCGCCTGGCCACATTGGAAAAATCCCGCTATAACGGCAGCACTCAGGACTTGGCGGAAAAGTGGAACCAGGGACAGGTGCTGATTAATTTTGTCGGACACGGCGGCGGCCAGGTGTTTGAAGACAGCCGGTTGTTTCTGCTCGAGGATGTCGGCCGGTTAAAGAATAAAGATAAATATGCGGTGATGTTTTCTCTCACCTGCTTTATCGGCTATTTTGACAATCCGGAAAGTCCATCGCTCAGCGAAGAACTGCTTCGGCAACCGGATGCCGGCATTGTGGCCCATTTCGGATCCGCCGGCCGGGCCTCCATGCTTGGAGATCGCTATCTGAATATCGCCCTGTTTGAGACGATTTTCGAGCAGGGGCGTCGGCATATCGGCGAGATCACCACTTTGGCGAAATTCGGGCTGATCAAAAAAACCAACGGCTATTGGGATACGATTCGCCATTTTAATCTGCTGGGCGATCCGGCGCTTAAATTGGGTCTGGCTGAAAATCAGACGGCTGTACAAGCGGAACGGTCTGATTACAAGGACGGCGACACGCTCAGAGTAAACGTGGTTGCCAAAGCAGTGACCAACGGCGAAGCGATCATCACGGTGCACAATGAAAACGATTCCCTCATCAGCACCACCCGCCACAGTCTGATCCAGGGCCGCCTTACCGCCGACCTGCTCCAGTTCACTCCAGAAATCGTCCAGGCCTGGGATCAGCGCAGCGGTCAAGGTTCGGTTAAAGTATATCTGCAGAGCGGCAAGGCCGATGAGAGCGGAGGCTGTTCTTTCACCTTGAACCATCGAGTCGCCGCAATGGTGCAGACCATGCCCGCTGCGCCGGGCCATAACGAGCCCTTTTATTTCACCGGCCGTGTGGACCCGAGTGCGCTGCAAGAGATCGGCGGCGCCGTGCACGGCGAATTTCGCTGGTCTCTGAATCAGGTTACCTGGAACAGCCTTGCCGCTGTGCAGACC
>DAIQOA010000279.1:0-4451 GCA_036788095.1 bacterium
TGCATCTGAACACGGGAGTATTGAATCACTATTCAGCCGACCAGGCCGGAGACGAGCCGCTGCTGCTGGCTCAGCGATTGCCCGACACGCCCATCCTCGTCGATGTGGACCGCCTGCGCAGCGGGCGGCTGGCGCAACAGCGCTTTCAGCCCGACGTTATTCTGCTGGACGACGGCCTGCAACATCGCCGGCTCGGGCGCGTAGCGGATATCGTAACCCTTCGGCGCCAGGCGCCGTTCGGCAACGGCTTCTTGCTGCCCGCCGGTCCGTTGCGGGAGAGCCCGGCCCGCCTGCGGCACTGCTCCCTTCTTTGGCTGAATGGCGCGAAAGACGGAGAGCACGTTTTCAGCGGCCAGCCGCCGGTGATCCGTGCAACCTATGAGCCGCAGGATCTGTTGGATCCTGCCGGCAAGAGCCATGCGATACCGCCGCCGCCTGTCTCTGTGGTGGCCTTTTGCGGTCTGGCAAATCCGGATTCTTTTCAGCAAACGCTGGTTCAACTCAAATGGACAGTGCGCGCGTTTATCCCATTTCCGGACCATCATGCCTACACCGGCCAGGACCTCGAACGCCTGCTGGGTCGTTGGCGCGGGGAGCAGGCCGATCTGCTCATCACCACGGAAAAAGATTGGGTTAAGGTTTGCGGACATCTTTCCAACGAGCAGCCGTGGCGCTGTCTGCGCGTTCAGATCGTACCGGAGCAGCCGGAACAGGCGGATCGGCTGCTGGAAGAGCTGTTCACCGTTCCATTGAGCGCCACACGGCGAGATGCCGGCCGACAGGGGTAAAACCGGCCGCTGTTCTTGATTTCAACTGTATCAGGATAATACAAAAAATCTCTTGCTATTTTTACTAAAATTATGTAGAATTTCTTAAGCACCTGTATGATATCAGCATCCTAACCCAGGTAAAAGTGGGAGCACAGCTTTGGAAGAGCGCGTAAAAAAATCGAACATTCTGATCGTCGATGACGACAAAAATATCTGCAAGATGATCGATGCCAGCCTGAGAAAAGAACGGAAATATGAAATACAGACTGCGCTCAATGGTGAAGCCTGTCTGAAGAGCATTCAAGAGGCGGCGCCGGATCTGATCCTCATGGATATTCAGATGCCGGGCATTGACGGCATCGAAACTCTGCAAAAGATCAAGCAGGAAGACCCGCGCATTCCGGTGATCATGATGACGGCACACGGCACGATTGAGCGCGCCGTCACCAGCATGAAATTGGGCGCCTATGATTTCATCACCAAGCCCTTTGCCCGCGATCGGCTCCTGGTCACGGTGCAGAATGCGCTGCTGAACAGCTCGTTGAAAAAAGAAGTCGACGAGTTGCGCTCCGAGCTGAAAAACAAGTACACGTTCGACAACATCATCGGTCAGAGCGGCGTGATGCAGGATGTGTTCAAGGCTGTTGAAAAAGTGATCAACAGCAACGTCACGGTCCTGATCCAGGGTGAAAGCGGCACCGGCAAAGAGCTGATCGCCCGGGCCATCCATTTTCACTCCAAGGCGCGCGCCGGCAAACCGTTTGTCGCGGTCAACTGTTCAGCGTTGCCGGAGTCGCTGCTGGAGAGCGAGCTATTCGGTCATGAAAAAGGATCCTTCACCGGAGCCGCCGGACGGCGCATCGGCAAATTCGAGATGGCGAACACCGGCACCATTTTTCTCGACGAAATCGGCCTGATGACGCCGGCCACGCAATCCAAAGTGTTGCGTATTCTGCAGGAGCGCGAGTTCGAACGGGTCGGCGGTAACGAACTGATCAAAGTGGATGTGCGTGTCATCTCGGCCACCAACAAAGATCTTGAAGAAGAGATGAAGAAATCCGAGTTCCGCGAGGATCTCTACTACCGCATCTCGGTCTTTCCCATCAAGCTGCCGCCATTGCGGGAACGGCGGGAGGACATCCCGCTGCTGGCCGCGCACTTTTTGAACAAATTCAACCAACATGAAGGCAAACACATTGAGGGCATCTCCCCCGATGCGCTCGATTTGATGATGGCGTACAATTGGCCCGGCAATGTACGGGAACTGGAAAACGCCATGGAACGCGCGGTGGTGCTGGCCGTCGGCAATGAGATCCTGGCCAAAGATCTGCCGGCGGCGGTCCGCTCGCTGGGCGAAAAGCGCATCTATGAATCCGACAACACGCTGGCCAGTTGGATTGAAAAACTGGAGGAAGAGGCACTTCGCCAGGCGCTGCTCGAATGCGAAGGCAATATTTCCGCCACTGCGAAAAAACTGGGCATCGGCCGCGCCACCATCTATCGCAAGGCCAAAAAATACGGCCTGCCGATGGTCAAAGGATAACACGTTCCTACGGGGGTCTCTTTTTTTCCGCCTGTTCCATGCTGATACACTGTTTCACACCGCTCCATCCTCTTTTCGTCTCCGCACGGATTGCCCGAAAATTTCCGCAATAAAAACAGCCGTTTACTCCGCGATCGCGATGCCGGTTTTTGGTACACGATTTGCGAGTGGATGGGCGACATGATATACCTGCTTGAGGAAAAAGGTGGTCTTGTACCCTCTGCTTCCGCTAAAGCGCCTGCATCGCCCGTAATTTTTACTGGCCGTCCTGTTGTCGGGGTAGGGAGTCTGGGATGGGCGCTACGGGTCAAAATGGATGGCTAACCAAGTGTAGAATTACGCGCAATCTTATGAAGACAACCAATTTGAAGCAACTCGTGTGCAACCTCTGTTCCGGTCAGTACAGTCAATCGGAAGTGGTCGAGTTCATCAATCTGACGCAAAAGATCTCCCTGAGCTATTTAAAGTATCAGGAGATGCTGGGCAAACGCATCAGCGGTGACCGTCCGGAATCCGATCTCGAACTCGAGGACCTGGCGTTGGACTGTGTGGCAGAGCTGTTCAGCCGCGATGAAAATCTTCAGTTCCATCAGCTGAAGCGCTATTATGAGGCCAAGTTCTCCGAACAGCCGGTGGACGACGCCGAGGTGCTGATCCTGACGCGCCGGCTGGTGGTGCGGAAGACCAAACAGGAACTGTCGCGCATTTTTCGCGAACGCGACCCAGAGGGCGCCAAGATCGTCCGCAACATCAAAGTGGCGATCCGCAGCGCGGAAAAGCTGCACACCTTTCACGATCTGGGACGCGAGTTTGTTTTCTACAGCAACGGCTGTCATCTTAAATCTCCGGAAACCGAGGTGGAGGTGACGCGGCCGCTGGCGCAGTATCTGCGCAAAAAATTGCCGCCTATTCCCGACGAGTTGCTCAACCAGCGGTTTCAGGATATCTATCATCCGACCGATCCGGTGTCCGTGGTCATCCGCAATCTGCTGCAGACCCTCCACGACTTGGAGGACTATCAGAATTTTATCTCCATCGACATGCTGGTCAAAATGGTCCGGCATATCAAATTCGATGCGTTTCGTGAAAACATGACGGTTCAGGAACAAGTGCCCACTCCCTCGGATCACCTTGAATCCAAAGAGATGGAATCCTATATCGACATCGTTATGCAGATTATGTGGTCGCGCATGGATTCCCAGTACCTGCGCACGCGCAAACTGGCGCTGGACCGTGCCCACATCTATCATCGCGCCCTGCGCGATGTACTTTTTGATCTTTTGCAGAAAAAAGACAACTCCTCCTATTATCGCAATTTAAAATACTATCTGCCCGAGTTGACGCAAAAAGGGTACCGAAAACAGGAGCGATCCATTTTTGAATACCTGGCCAAACTGGCCAAAAAAGAGTTCCGCAAACACCTCCACGAAATGCTGTAATTTTTCCGCACTTCTGCCCGTTTGCCCGCACTATATGGACAGCAAAATGGCACGCGACCATTTTGCCCAATAGAGAATCGGTGCTGAGTAAACATGTCAAAAGAAAACAAAGCGTTATCTCCCTGCCCTTCCCGCCGTGAACTGGAGCTGTTCTGTTTGCAGACCGGGCTGTCCCGGGCGGAAAAGCTCCGTGTGCAACGCCATCTGGTGCAGTGCGGTAAATGCCGCCGCACCTGCCGGGTGCTTGACCGCTGCAATGACCTCTTGTGCATGGAAATGCAAAGACCGGTTGCCAACACGGCCCTGGATCTGGCCAAAAGCCTGGCGCCGAAACAGGTGCGCTATGGTCTGCTCATCTGTACGCCGAGTCCGGATGAGGATCAACGCACCGCCAAAGCGTACCGCACCCGGCTGGTCTTTAGCGCCAACGGCGAGGCGGGGCGCAGCAAACTGGGCGATTTCGATCTGAAAAAAATTCCCCAGGGGGGTCTGGCTCTTCGTTTGTACACCGATCCCAAGGATCAAGAGCTGTTGCTGTTTCTCTGGGAACCGGAGCCGCATGCCAACAGACCGGATCGTCTGCGTTGGTCGGGACGGCGCGCGTCCATCTCCTTCAATCAAATCGGCGCGGGATGTATGGCCCTTTCCGATTTCTCTCATCTGGACAATCAGCTGGTTTTTTTCTCCAAAGCGATCAAT
>DAIQOA010000280.1:0-4442 GCA_036788095.1 bacterium
ACGGTGGTAGTGCCCAAATCCACCGCCAGACCGTAGGTCCGGCCTTGGTCAGGCGATTGCAGATCCGCCACGATATCGTCGATAAGGATCGCTGTGGCGGAAAACTTCCACTGCCGCAAATGCTCGCTCATCCAAGGCAGCAGCAGGGGCGAAAGCTGTGCCGCCGGCGCCGCGGACCGCAACGCCTCCAGCAGCAGCTCTTCATCAGAGCCCGTTCGGTGAAGATCCGGCGTGGCTGTGGCGACCGGAATGGCGCGAACAGCCGGCTGCAGCGCCACCCGGCGCGTTTCGCCCTCGCTGAGGATATCCCGTTCGTCGTCTGCAGCGGCTTCGGGCACGGCGACGACGCCGTCTGAATAAACCGCACTGGTGCAGGCCAGCCGCCAGCCCTGGCGCAGCTGTTCTTCGCTCAAGTGAACCTGGTCCTCTTCGGACACTGGAATATCCAGATCATGCACTCGCACTCGGCAGCGGCCACATACGCCGTTGCCGCCGCAATAGGCCGACAGGTCGATGCCGAGCCGGCGCGCCGCTTCGAGGATCGTGATGCCCGCGGGAAATTTTGCCGACAGACGTTTCGGCAGAAAGGTCAGAGTGACGGAGGATTCAGTGTTCATGGAGGTCAACCGGTCCGGGAGACTGACACCGTGCGCGACGCCAGTCTCGATTTTAGCTTTTCCAAAAAAGAATAGGGCACCATCATGCAGCCGAGCATCAACTCTCCTTGCCGCGCGCCGTGGCAATCCGAACCGCCGGATTCCACCAGCCCGTTCTTGGCGGCCAGCTCCTGATAGTGCTGAATGTGATGGGGTTGATGTTTGGGATGCAGGGTTTCCAGGCCGTCCAGTCCGCAGGTGATCAGGCGATGGATCACTGTATCGGTGACGCCCACCGCCGGATGGGCGACGATGGCGAGGCCGCCGGCCGCATGGATCAGGGCTATCGCCTCGTCCGCATCCACTTTGATTTTAGGCACATAGGCGGGACGGTGTTCAGCGAGAAACTTGTTGAACGCCTCCTGAAAGGAAAAGACAAAGCCCTCTTCCACCAGGAGATCCGCGATGTGCGGTCTGCCGATGGAGGAATGGCCGGCACGCAGCTGCAAAAGTTCAAAGGGGATGTCGATGCCCTGTTGAGTCAGTTTTTGCAGTATCTCCCGCGCCCGCTCGGTTCGAAAGCGGCGAAAATTGTCGCTGAATGTATTGAGCGCGGGGTTAAGCGGGTCGATGAAATAACCGAGCAGATGGGTTTCGATGCCTTCACAGTAAGAGCTGATCTCTATGCCGGGGACGATCTCCACCCCGTGGCGGGCGCCGGATTCGACCGCTTCAGCCAGACCGGTGGTCACATCATGGTCGGTGAGGGAAAGGGCCCGCAGGCCGCGTTCGGCCGCGCTGCGGACGATCTCCTCCACCGGCTTTAATCCGTCGCTGTGGTTGGAATGTACATGCAGATCGATGTATCCTGAACCGGACGTCAAAGCACCTCCACGCCGATCGTTCTTGGTTCAATTCTGTAGGGCCGCCTTGCGCTTTTTACCGCGCTGCACGGCGGCGGACACCCAGATGCTGATCTCATAGAGAAAAAGCAGGGGAATCGCGAGCATCGACTGGGTGAACGCATCCGGCGGCGTAAGGATGGCGGCCACGATGAAAATGATGACAATCCCATACCGCCGCTTGCTGCGGAGAAACTGCGGCGTCAGCAGGCCGATGAGGCTGAGAAAATAAGCGAGCACCGGAAGTTCGAACACCACGCCGAACACCAGGACCATGGTCATCACAAAGCCCAGATATTTGCCGATGGTGATGTTCGCGGTGAGAAAATCGTTCTGAAATCCAATGACGAGAAACTTGAGTCCAAAGGGAATAATGACAAAGTAGGCGAACGCGGCGCCGATTAAAAAACAGATGACCGTAAACAGCACAATGGGCGGCACCAGCTTGCGCTCCTTGGCCAACAGGCCGGGCACGATAAAGCGCCAGAACTCCCACGATACATACGGCAGCGCGAGCACCATACCGGCGTACAGCGCCACTTTTAGATAGGTCATGAACGCTTCGGTGGGCGAAAGGAAGATCAGCTTCACGTCCGGCGCCGGCCGATGCAGCAGCACCACAATCTCTTTGGAATAGATGTAGGCGACGATCGCGCACACCATGACCGCCGTCAAACTGCGCACCAGGGTCCAGCGCAGCTCTTCCAGATGATCGAGAAAGGGCATGCGCTTTTCCGGATCCACCACTTTTTTCGCGACGCGGTGGGCTTTGGCGATCGGACCTTCCTCGGATTCCGCCGGCGGCGTCTTTTCGGGTTGAGCCGTTTCCGTAACCGGCGTCGTCGTATCGGTCTGCGGCGTTCCTTCAGCCTGTTTGTTCAAAGCGTCCACATAGCTTTCCTCGGTGGGATAACCGTCCGCGGCTGGGTTCACCGGCTTGGGCGCATCATTCGAGGAATCGGGTTCTGGGGCTTGCTCTGTTTTCATTCGATCAAAAAAATCCGTGCTAAAATGTGGGCATGATAAAAAAATCGCAGAGGGCTGACATCCGGCCGTCTGCGGGCATGGATTTAGGACGGGCGTGCGAAATCGCGGCTTACCCTGTCATTTCAGCTGCTTCAGTTCGGTCAAAAACTCCGCTTTGGCCTGAAAGTTCCGATACACGGAGGCAAAACGGACATAGGCCACCTCGTCCAGGCTGCGCAGCTCCGCTAGCACCGCTTCACCGATGACGCTGGACTCGATCTCGTCGATGCCGTCGTCGCGCAGGCCGTTCTCTATTTTGGCCGCCATCTGTTCGATAGCGCCCATGCTGATGGGTCGTTTGATGCAGGCGATTTGAATCGACCGCACCAGCTTTTGCCGGTCGAACTCTTCGCGCCGGTTGTCCTGCTTGATGACCCAGAGCGGTATGTCATCGACCTGCTCCCGGGTGGTAAAGCGTCGCCGGCATTTAAGGCATTCGCGTCTGCGGCGAATGCTACGGCCCCCGTCCCGCGTGCGCGAGTCGATCACTTTGCTGTCGTGATAACTGCAGAAGGGACATCTCATGGCTGATCCCGGACAAAGGCCGACACTTAACAACGACTGATCTTACAACTTAGGGAAAATATCGCTTTTATCCAAGAAATTATTCTAGTGCTTCCGCGTACAGGGGAAAGCGGCTGCAGAGTTCCTTCACTTCTCCGAGCACCTGCTGCTGGATCGCCGTATCCGTCGAGTGGGAGAGTACGCGGTCGATAAATCCGGCGATCTGTCGCATCTCAGGCTCCTGCATCCCCCGGGTGGTCATGGCCGGAGTGCCCAGGCGAATGCCGCTGGTGACAAAGGGGCTTTGGCTGTCGAACGGCACCATGTTTTTGTTGACCGTGATGCCGGCCGCTTCCAGAGCCTTTTCCGAATCCCGACCGGTCAGGCCGCGGCCGCTCAAATCCAGGAGCATCACATGGGTATCCGTGCCGCCGGAGACGATATGATAGCCGCGCGCCATCAGTTCGGCGCTGAGCGCCTGGGCGTTGGCGACCACCTGCTGCTGATAGAGGGTGAACTCGGGCTGCAGGGCTTCCTGGAAGGCCACGGCTTTGGCGGCTATGACGTGCATCAGCGGGCCGCCTTGAAAGCCGGGAAAAACATTACTGTCGATGATCTCGGACACCAGCTTGAGCTTTCCCTTGGGCGTGGTCACGCCCATGTCGTTTTCGCCATCCTGTCCGACCAGAATCATGCCGCCGCGCGGGCCGCGCAACGTTTTATGCGTGGTGGTGGTCACCGCATGACACCAGGGCAACGGGCTGGGAATCACGCCGGCGGCGATCAATCCGGCCGGATGGGCGATATCGGAGATCAGCTTGGCGTTGATACGGTCGGCGATGGCGCGAAACGCCGCATAATCGATTTTGCGGCTGTAGGCGCTGGCGCCGGTGATGATCATTTTCGGCCGCTCATGCAGCGCCACGGTCTCCACCTGGTTCATGTCGATGAGACCGTCCCGGCCGACGCCGTAATGGACCATTTTGAAAAACCGTCCGGAGAAATTGACCGGACTGCCGTGGGTGAGGTGGCCGCCGTGCGATAAATCCATACCCATCACCGTATCGCCGTGACGAACAAAGCTGAAATAAGCCGCCATATTCGCCTGCGAGCCGGAATGGGGCTGCACATTGACGTGCTGGGCGGTGAACAGCTTTTTAGCCCGCTCGCGCGCCAAATTTTCCACCGTATCCACGTGTTCGCAGCCGCCGTAATAGCGTTTACCCGGATACCCCTCGGCATACTTGTTGGTCAGGGGGCTGCCCATGGCCGCCATGACCGCTTTGCTGACCAGATTTTCGCTGGCGATCAGTTCGATGTTTGATTTTTGTCTTTGAATCTCCGAGGTGATGGACGCAGCGATTTCCGGATCCGCCTTTACAATTTCGTCAAATGAATACATTTTCGTTCCTCC
>DAIQOA010000281.1:0-4432 GCA_036788095.1 bacterium
CGGATGGCGTCATCGGGGCTCAGCGGGTTGCTCCAGGCGCCGACCTCGGCGATGGTGATATCCCATTGCCGGGCCGCCTGGATAAAAGCCAGTACGCGCTCATCCCCCTCATCGGCTTGCAGCGGACACAGGGCGGCCGCATAGCCCAGACGATGGTGGATCTCCGCCCATTGCTCCGGAGTTGTCCAGGGATCGAAAACCGGTCCACCCAGGCGAATCCTTTTTTTCTTTCCGTGCGCGCTGTAATTTTTACCAAACACCGTGATACCCACCCCTGCAGCCAACAATTTCAGCGATGATCGACGCGATACATCGGCCATACCTCCTCCTCTCAACCCATGCCCGGCCGCGGATGAACCGGCCTGACGACCCTTCGCTCAACCGTTCTCAGCGTGCGTTTTCGCGCTGAGCCAACCCTTCCACAAAACCTCCTTACGCTGCCCGCCATCGATAAAATCCCACGGCAATGCGTCGGTGTATTCTCCACTCCTTGGCGCGTTGCCGAGCGTCTCTTTCTCCCCGCGCCATGACAGCGGTTGTTCCACCTCTGTCAATCGCAAACCGAGCTCGCGATCCCCCAGCGACAACAAAGCCTGAATCCTGTCTTCGCGTGGATTCATCGGACTGACCGAAACGCCGGGGATTTGCCGCAGCCCGGCTGACAACCTTTTCCACTTTACCTTGATCGTCTTTTCATTCTCCACCGCCGCCCATTGAAAGGGTGTGAAGGCTTTTGGTATAAACTGGCTCAGGCCGACCCGAAGCTGTTGGTGCGGCAGATGCGCCGCAAGCCGCTGCGTCAACAGAAGAATGGCCTCGATGTCCTCTAAAGTTTCGAACGGCAGGCCGATCATATAGTACACTTTGATCAATTTGATCCCGGACCGGGCCAAAAGATCCGCCGCCGCAAAGATCGTGTCCTCGGATAAATTTTTACCGATAACGCGACGCAGCCGTTCGCTGCCGGCCTCCGGCGCCATCGTGATGCGATCCAATCCGCTTTTTTCCATGGCGCGCAACAGCGGGGCGGTGATCCGATCCACACGCAATGAAGAAAGGCTGATCAGATAGCCAGAGTCCAGCAGCCGGGTGCACAGCTGATCGAGATCTTGATAATCCGACAGCGCAGCGCCCACCAGACCGATCCGGTCACCCGGCCGGGCGTAGGCGTGCACCGTATCGACTATTTTGTCCACCGGCCATTGCCGGAACGGATGATAGACATGGCCGGCCGAACAAAAGCGGCATCCGCGTCCGCAGCCCCGTCCCACTTCGATCATGAACATTCGCATATGCGCCTGCTGTGGGATGCAGAACGAAGTGGCCGGCTCCTGATTACGAATAGGCCAATGCTGCACCTGCAGCGGCGTTTCCTGCGCAACGGAGGGGATGTAAAAACCCGGTTCGTGCTCAAGTCCGTCCAGCAGCTCGTCCTTGCGTGGATGTTGCTCAAAATGGCGGCTGAACACAGGCACCAGGTTCTCCGCTTCCCCGAGAAAAATCACATCCGCGACCGGCGCCAACACAGCCGGATTGGAAAACATGGTCATTCCGCCCACCAGGATCAGAGGATCGAGCGGCGTGCGTTGGTCCGCTCGCAGGGGAATGCCGGAGAGGCGCAGAAGGTGCAGAACATGAAGAAAATCCGGCTCATAGGCCACAGAAAACGCGACGATGGGAAAAGATCGCAGGGGACGCTGGGTTTCCAAGGTACGAATAAAAGAAGCGAACGAGCCCTCCTGAAGGAAGGCTCGTTCGCAGGCAAAAATTGGCGACTCGTTGAACAGTCGATAGACGGTCTGATAGCCCAGGCTCGCCATACCCACTGCATAGTAATTGGGATAAACGAGCGCCAATGGAGTGGGGCCTGATGAAGAGATAGGTCTTCGGACCTGTTCAGCCATCAGCAGATCGGCGGCATAGCGCCTGAACTGTTTAAACCGATCAGCCATGATGCCCACCCACCGAACAACTCCGTTTCATTATAACAGATTTTTTCGTTTGAACGAAGTGATGTTGAAAAAACTGTCACTGCGCACGTCGGTGCTTTTGCCGTAGCCGTTGCCGTTCCCGCCATCCGACGATGCAAGAGGGCTATGGGGATCGAGCAACATCTCGTCGGCTTTTTTGTCTGAATAGGCGGTGCGAACCGACTCTTCGCGGTACGAGCTCAATCTTGCCGGCTCATCCCCGCTGCTCATATCCAGGCCGCGGCCGGGCGCTGTGCTGTCAAAGCGGCTCTGCTCCATCAAGTTCTGCACCTCACCGCCGCCCGATTCACCCTGGCGCCGGACAGCCGGAATTTCACGCAGCACGGCATTGTCCTTGATCGTGCTTGCCTGCGACCAGGCAATCGGGCCGCCGGGCTTGGTCTTAGGGTGTGTACGATTCAAACCAGTGGCGATCACGGTGATGCGGATCTCATCCTCGATGGCCTTGTCGATCACCGCGCCAAAGATAATGTTGGCGCTGCGACCGGCGGCTTCCGAGATGATGGTGGAGGCGGTATTGACCTCGCTGAGCGTCATGTTGGGGCCACCGGTGATATTGACCAGCAATCCCAGGGCGCCGGAGATGGATACGTCCTCCAGCAGCGGGCTGTTGATGGCCATCTCCGCCGCCACCTTGGCGCGATTTTCACCGCGCGCCAGGCCGCAGCCCATCAGCGCATCGCCCATTTCGCTCATCACGGTGCGCACATCCGCGAAATCGAGGTTGACCAGTCCGGGGATCGTGATCAGGTCGGAAATGCCCTTGGTCGCATTGAAGAGGATTTCATCGGCGAACCGGAAGGCCTTCTCCAGCGGCGTGTCCATGGGCACGATGGTGAGCAGGCGTTGATTGGGGATGACGATCAAAGTGTCGACATATTCCTTGAGGGCGGTGATGCCCTCCTCCGCGCGTTGCATGCGCTTGGGGCCTTCAAAGAGAAAGGGCTTGGTGACCACGCCTACGGTGAGAGCGCCGACATCGCGGGCAATCTGTGCGACCACCGGGGCGGCGCCGGTGCCGGTGCCGCCGCCCATGCCGGCGGTGACAAAGACCAGATCGCTGTTGGTCAGGGCATCGTACACCGTGTTCTTGTCCTCTTCAATGGCCTTGTGGCCTTTGTTGGGATCTGCGCCGGCGCCCAAGCCCTGCGTGGTCTTGGTGCCGATGCGGATTTTCGTCGAGGCCGCGCAATAATCCAAAGCCTGCTCATCGGTGTTGATGGCGACAAAATCCACGCCGGTCAGTCCTTCGCGGATCATCCGGGTGACGGCGTTGCCGCCGGCTCCGCCGACCCCCACGACCTTCATCCGCGCTCCGTTTACCGCCGCATCGTCAAAATCAAACGTCAGATTCATAACCCACTCCTTTTTTGTGTTTTCTGGCCGGCCGGGAGGCGTATCCCTCGCCTGTCCGGCGCCAGCCCCATGCCGCCCGTCAGGGCGTGCTCTGCAGGGCGTGCCCCGCAGGACGGCTAATCCAGCTGGGTTGCCTTCTTGAAAAAACCTTTGAATCGCGACACGATGTTGTCGAACACACCGGTCTCATTGTCGCTGAATCCCTCTTCAAAATCATCCTTGTTCTGCGTGGCGTACATGATCAATCCCACGCCGGTGGCGTACTGCGGCCGCTGCGCCTCCGCCACCATGCCGGTAAAGCCGCGGGGAATGCCGAGCTTGACCGGCATGTTGAAAATATTCTCCGCCATCTCCACCGTTCCCGGCAGCAAGGAGGCGCCTCCGGTCAGCACCAGTCCGGTGGTCATCAAGTTGAGATAATCCGAGTTTTTGATCTCCTCATAGGTATGAGTGAGGATCTCGCTCATGCGCGCCTGAATGATGTCGATCAACAAGCCCCGGGAGATCCGGCGGATGGATCGATCGTTCATCCCCGGCACCTCCACCAGCTGTTCCTTGTCCCCGTCGACGTGGATCGCGCTGCCGTGCGCCAGTTTCAGTTTTTCCGCGGCTTCGATGGGCGTGCGCAGTTCGATCGCGATGTCGTTGGTCACGTTGCGTCCGCCGAGCGCCACCACGCGCGACAAGCGCAAACAGCCCTCATAGAACATGGCGATGTCGCTGGTGCCGCCGCCGATGTCGATCAGAATCACCCCCATGTCCTTGGCGTCATCGGTCAACACCGAATAGCTCGAGGCCAGCGATTCCAGCACCAGATCGGCTGTTGTATAGCCGGCCTTTTCGATGCAGCGGTAGATGTTCTGCGCCGAGGCCACTGCGCCGGTGACGATGTGCACCTCAGCCTCCAGACGGACGCCGCACATGCCCACGGGGTCGCGGATACCGCGCTGCTGGTCGACAATGAACTCCTGCGGCAGGATATGGATCATCTCCCGATCCATGGGCAAAGCCACCGCGCGCGCCGCCTCGATCACCCGTCGTACATCATCGGCGCTCACCTCACGGTTCTCGCCCGCGACGGCCAC
>DAIQOA010000282.1:0-4360 GCA_036788095.1 bacterium
ATCGGACTCATCGGCGTTGAGCCGAAAACGCAAGTCCGTCAGGCCGGCCTGGTGGAATCCATCACCAGTGGTTTTGCCTCAACCTGGCGGCTCACGGTGCTGGTGTTTAAATCGTTCGGCATGCTCTTCTCCGGTGAAGTGTCGTTAAAGGAAGGCCTGGGCGGCCCGGTGCGCATAGCCCAGCTGGCCGGCGATTCCGCCCGCTCCGGCTTCGGCAGCCTGCTGATGTTCACCGCCTTTCTCAGCCTCAACCTGGCGATTCTGAACCTGCTGCCGATCCCGGCGCTGGACGGCGGTCACCTGGTTCTGCTGTTGATTGAAGCCGTGATCCGCCGGCCGGTGTCGACCAAGATCAAGATCGTCGCCCAGCAGATCGGCATGGCGCTGCTGTTGGCTCTGATGGTTTTCGTCATATTTAACGATGTGATCAATCTTTTTTAATCACGGGCATTGCGGCCGCGTGCTTGAACAGGGCGTGGCCGCAGCTGAACGTGCCGTTCGTCCCCGCCTTGATTCCTTTCAATTTGATCTTGAAAATGGCCTTGACACTATGGGAAATACTTATTACTTTATAAGATGCAGGGAGGCAGCTTCTAAACTTTAATGAAAAGATAGAGATAGATCATGGAAATCAAAAAAACAGGATTTTACGACATACACCAGCAGCTGGGCGCCAAGCTGGTCGAGTTCGCCGGCTATTACATGCCGATTCAATATCGCGGCATCATGGAGGAGCATCGTCGCGTGCGCTCCACTGTGGGAGTGTTCGACGTTTCCCATATGGGTGAATTTTTTGTCGCCGGAGCGCAGGCCCTGCCCTTTCTGCAAAAAATGACCACCAACGATGTCGCCAAGCTGGCGATCAATCAGGTGCAGTACTCGACCATGTGTTATGAGGACGGCGGCATTGTCGACGATCTTTTGGTCTATCGTCTTGCTAACGATCGTTACATGCTGGTGGTCAACGCCTCCAACCTGAAGAAGGACTGGGAATGGTTGAACAGCCACCTGATCCCCGGCGTTTCGCTGGAGGATCGCAGCGACGGTTGTTCGCTGTTGGCATTGCAGGGCCCCAAGGCTTTTGCCACCCTGCAAAAGCTGACGTCCGTAGATTTGCAGCAGATTCCTTTTTACTGGTTGCGTGAGGGCGAAGCGGCGGGTGTGAACATGATGTTGTCGCGCACCGGGTATACCGGCGAGCCCGGCTTTGAACTCTGTTTTCCGGTTGAGCATTCGGCCCGTGTTTGGTCGGCGCTGATGGAAGCGGGAAAAGAGTTCGACATCGAACCCATCGGCCTGGGCGCGCGCGACACGTTGCGGCTGGAGATGAAGTATTGTCTCTACGGCAATGACATCGATGCGAGCACCAATCCGCTGGAGGCCGGCCTGGGCTGGGTCACCAAACTCGCCAAGGGCGATTTCATCGGCCGCGAAAGTCTGCAGCGAGTGCGCGAGCAGGGCGTCACTCGCAAGCTGATCGGTTTCTCCATGGAAGGCAAGGCGTTCCCTCGCCATGGTTACCGGATTTTCTCCGGTTCGCAACCGGTGGGCACCGTTACCAGCGGTTCTTTTTCACCCATGTTGGAAAAAGGCATCGGCACCGGTTATGTGCCTGTCGCGCTGGCGGCGGTCGGAACACCGTTGTCGATTGAAATACGCAATACGCAGGCGCCTGCTGTGGTGTGTGAGACGCCGTTCGTCAAACGATCGCCTCAATAAGACAACCAGGATCGCTCTATGAAAATCGATGTTGTCAGAGATCCTTCGTCCGCTTATCAGCCGCGTTTGGAGGACAGCATCGCTGTGGTCATCGATGTCCTGCGCGCAGCCAGCACCATCTGCACCGCGCTGGCCAACGGCTGCCGGGAGATCCTTCCAGTGGCAGAGGTGGCGGACGCCTATGATGCGGCCGCCATCTACCCGCGGCCGCTGTTGTTGTTCGCCGGCGAGCGCCACGGCCGTCAGATCGACGGTTTTGATCTGGGCAATTCGCCCAAAGAGTTTCAGCCCGATGTGGTGGCGGGCAAGATCGTCATTATGACCACCACCAACGGCACGCGGGCGCTGCTCTGGGCTCAGGGCGCACAACGCACCCTGGTGCTGTCGTTTTTGAATCTGCACAGCGTGATCTCTTTTCTGCGCACCGTTGATCAGGATGTGGTGATCATCTGTTCCGGCCAGGATGGGGAAGAGTCGTTGGAAGACACCGTCTGCGCCGGCCTGCTGGTCGAAAGGTTGCAAGAGCTTTTGAAAGACAAAGTGCAGTTGACGGAACAGGCCCGGGGAGCGGCGGCTGTCGCCCGCGATCATAAAATCGACCTGCTGGCGATGATGATCGCCAGTCCACACGGTGAACACCTGCAAAAGATCGGCTATGCGGATGATCTCGAAATCTGTTCACGGCTCAATTCGCTCGATGTGCTTCCGGTTTACAGCGACGGCGCCATCCGGCTGTTGCCGCGATGAAACGCGCCGTTCATCCTGCGGCTGAGAGGACCGGCTCCGTGGCCATCCACGATCCGGTGAATTCCACCAACCCGTTTCGCAATTAACGAACCGATATGGCAAAGAAACCTTCGAAAACCAAAGCAGCCAGCCGGGATCAACTCAATCAGCGCAAGCTGGATGAGCTCATGGGCGTTCTGTTGATCCTTCTCGGCGTCATGCTGACCATCGCGTTTGTCACCTATCATCCCGATGACCTGCCCAAAGAGGCGCAGCCCGGCATGGTGCACAACAGCCTTGGTCTGGTCGGCGTCTGGCTCTCCTGGTATCTGATTCATCTCACCATCGGCTACCCCATTGTGGTTATGCCGCTGCTGATTGTGGCCTGGGGCGTCTACCGGCTTTTGGGCAAGGAGACCACGGCGCTGCAACGCTGGACCATTTTTATCCTATTAATCGCCTTTTATGTGGCGCTCAGCGGCGCCATCTACAGCATGATCGTTTCTGAAAATGCACCGCCGCCCTATCAGTTCTCCGGTCTGTTGGGGGTCGTCTCCGCCGGACTACTGGCCAAGCTTATCGGCAAGATCGGCGCCATCGTGATGACCATCGGCCTGATCGTGGTCACGGTGCTGGTCTTTACCTCCATCAGTTTTTCCGATGTCGCCAACGGTATGTCCGCTCTGTTTTCCAGAATCTACATTCGCACTCTGGCTGCCCTGCGCCAACTTTTCGGCCGGCGCAAACCGACCCCGCGTCTCATGCCCGAGGCTAAATCCGCACAGACTGAGCGCAGACAGCCGGCGTTGGCTGAAGAAGCCGAAGCGGAGGGGGAAGAGGAGTGGCGACCGCCGGTCATCGCCCGGCCCAGGCCCCTTGCGCCTGCGGTCAAGCCCAAACCGCAATGGACCGTGCGCGAGGACAAGGAGGAAGAGGAGGAGGAGGAAAAGGAGAAGGAGACCGAGACCGAGGAACTCGCGCCGGTGCCGATGTCCACGGACAAGAGCGACTATGTTTTTCCACCGTTGGAACTTTTGCAGTGGCCGGAAGGCCCGCAGATCACGGTGAGCGAGCAGGAGCTGCATGCCAACGCACACATGCTCGAGGACAAGCTCGCTGATTTCGACATTCAGGCCAAGGTGATCGAGATCCATCCGGGCCCGGTGATCACCCGCTATGAACTGGAACTGGCGCCGGGCATCAAAGTGTCCAAGATCACCTCGCTGGCCGACGACCTGGCCATGGCCATGCGGGCCAAGCGCGTGCGCATTTTAGCGCCCATTCCCGGCAAAGCGGCGGTGGGCATCGAACTGCCCAATCCAACGCCGAGCATGGTCTACCTGCGCGAGACTCTGGCCACGCCGCAGTTCCAGGAGCCCAAATCGCCGTTGACTATCGGCCTGGGCAAGACCATCTCCGGCGCGCCCTTTGTCGCCGACCTGACCACCATGCCGCATCTGCTCATCGCCGGGTCCACCGGCTCAGGCAAGAGCGTCTGCCTCAACACCATCATCACCAGCTTTTTGTACAAAGCCCATCCCTCTGAAGTGCAGATGATCATGATCGATCCCAAACGACTGGAGCTGTCCACCTACTCGCAGCTCTATCGTCATCATCTGGCCCATGTGGAGGGGTTGAAGGAAAAGGTGGCCACCTCGCCCAAGTCCGCCATCGCCACACTCAAGGCGGTGGAGCAGGAAATGGAGCGGCGCTATGAGGTGCTGGCCGGCGCCGCGGTGCGCAACATTGAAGAGTACAATCAGCGCGTGGCCGAGGGCCGCATCAAAGAGGACGATGGCTCCGCTGCTCCGTTGAGCTATCTGGTGCTGATCATCGACGAACTCGCGGATCTGATGATGACCAGCAGCGCGCATAACGACGTGGAAGAACCCATCGCCCGGCTTACGCAAATGTC
>DAIQOA010000283.1:0-4357 GCA_036788095.1 bacterium
CACGCTGGGCAGCAAACAAAACACCTTTATGCTGCTCCGCAATGACGCCGGAGTGTTCTCGGTGCAGAACACTTTTACGCCGTCGAGCAAACCCCGGCAGTTCACCGGAGCTGATTACAATCAAGACGGGTCGTTAGATTTTCTGGTGCTGAATCAGATCGACACATTGACCATTCTGCAGAACAAGAATGTCCCCAACCAGCCGCCGCTGACACCGATCTTGCTGGCGCCGGCGAACGATGCGCATCAATCCTCTGCAGCCGTACGCTGCGTCTGGCGTGCGCCCGTGGATGCGGACGGCGATTCTCTGCATTTCCGCGTCGAGGTGACACGCAATCAACTGACTCCGGTTGTGTATGATTCACGGATCAATCCCGAATTGTTTTCGCCGCGGCCGCCTGTGGCCTCAGGCGGCGATTCGGTCGCATTGACGTTGAACCTCACTGCAGAGGGCCTCTATCGTTGGAATGTACAAGCACGCGACCACGCCGATGGGGGGCCGGTCTCTGAGACGCGCACACTGATCATCGATCGCACGGCGCCGGTTCTGAATCGCATCGACCTGCTCGATGCCGTCGTACAGAATTGGATCAACCCTATGGATGTCGGCGCAGAGACGTCGGTCCAACTGAACTATACCGAGTTGTACCCCGATTCGGCCGTGCTAGAGCTGATCGGGATCGGTCAGCCGCAGATCAAAACCTCTCTGACCGGCGGCAGCCTGCAAAATCTGATTTTCAAACTGCCGATCGATTTTCTTGCAGACGGCGCTCATCCACTGGCCGCCCGCCTGATCGATAAAAGCGGTCTGCGCAGCAACTTGACCAGTGAGTTGCGGATCGATCAGACGCCTCCGTACGGAACCATCATCACCACGGTCCAGGATACGGTATCTTCGGTCGCGATTCCTGTCTCTATTGTGCCTGGAAACGATGGCGCGGGCAGCGGCCTGTCTGGCGTTTACCGCATACAGGTCAGCGTTGACGGAGGGCCGTGGCAGGTGTGGGTGAACCGGACAACGGCCCGCGATACGATTTTCTACGGCGCGCATTTGAAAGAGTATGCCTTTGAAGCGGCCGCCTTTGACCGGGTTGGGAATTTCGAGGGATTTCAAAATAGAGCAGAGACCCAGGCGTTTGTCGACACCACCTCTGACGATCAATTGGCCCCGGGTAAACCGACCGGTGTACTGGCCAACGGCGCCAATCCCAGCCCATGGACACGGCAGGAAACCTTCTCCATCTCCTGGCAGCCGCCTCACGACGAGAGCGGGATTAAAACGTTGTACTATAAATTAGGATCCGCGCCTCAATCCAATCAGGATTTCAGCGGTTCTCTGGCGCCTCAACCGCCGATGCAGATTCTGCTGGCGACCGAAGGCAGCCTGCCACTCTACCTCTGGCTGATGGACGGCCGCAACAATGTTGACTATCGGAATACCGCCAGCGTGCTGTTGCGCCGGGACACGGTTTCGCCGCTGCTGCATCAAACGGTTTTTCGCGATGCGGCTTTTATCGACACCCTCAAGGCGCCCTGGTTTAACCCCAGAACCACGGCCAATGTGGCTGTGCAACTGGTCTATGATGAATGGCATCCTGCCAGAGCCGAGGTGTATGTCGATTGGCTGAATCGCACGATCACCAGCACCTCCCTGGCGGCAGGCAACCAGGTGCAAACCACGCTGCCGCTATCGACCAGCGGCGTTCAGGATCGTGGGTATGACTTGACTTTTCTTCTTGTAGATTCCACCGGCAATGAGGCCCGGTTGGTCTCGCGTCTGGCGTTCGATCAAACCTCGCCGCGGGGCTGTGTGGCTTCTTCCCCGGCGGCTAAAAGCACGACCGAGCAGTTCCCGGTGAGTTGGACCAGAGGGGAGGATGGCAATGGCAGCGGCGTGTCGGATCGATTTGATGTGTATGTGAGCAACAACGGCGGCGCTTGGCAGAAATGGCTGTCCGATACACCGCTCACTGGCAGCACCTTTATGGGAACCCATGGCCGACGCTACGAGTTTGAGGCTATCAACAAAGACCGGGTCGGCAATATGGAGCCGTTGCTGTCTGTGGCAGAGGCTGTGGTTGAAGTGGACACCACCCTGGACGATAAGACCCCGCCAGGCGCGCCGCTGGCGCTGTCCGCCGGAGGCAGTCCCGTCGCCAGCCCCTGGCAGACACTGCCGGTGTTTCAGATCACCTGGCAGGTTCCGGCTGATGAGAGCGGGGTGGTCAAATCCTATTACAAGCTCGGCTCCGCACCATCCAGCCAGTCAGACACCACCGGCTCCTCCAGCGCCGCCGGGCCGCTGTCGATCACGCTTGCGCAGGAGGGGCAAAAGCCGTTGTACGTCTGGTTAAAGGACAGAAACGGCAATGTGGATTACAGGAATCACGCCCAGGTCCTGTTGCGCTATGATAAACTAACGCCGGATATCGTCAGCGTTTCCGCCGGCAAGCCGGCGGCCGCGTATACGGACGCCCGGCCAAGAGCCTGGTATGATCCGAAAAAAAACTCTGGTTGCACATTGTCCATCACGTTCTCGGAAACCCAACCGGAGAGCCTGATCATAGGCCGGCCTGGATTGGGACCAGACATTAGAGTGACGGATTTTACCGCCATCGGCCCGTCGCAGACGATCGACGTGCCTTTAACCTGGAGCGGCAGAGCCGACGGCCGCTACACTTTGTCGTTGCGCCTGCGCGATGCGGCTAGTCGTATCGACACCACCAGTTTTTATCTCGGGCTTGATTCCACGCCTCCGCTGCAGATTCAGGCTTTTGCCGCTGACACCAGCAGCGAAGCGATGTTTACGGTGAACTGGACCACTGGAACCGACGCGGGCAGCGGATTGTCAGGCGTCTATCAGGTGATGGTTCAGGAAAACGGCGCTCCCTGGCAGGTTTGGCTGGCGCAATCGGCCGGAAGCAGTGCAAGTTTTCAGGGCCGTCATGGCAACACCTATCGATTTGAGGCCAGCGGCCAGGACCATATGGGTTTATGGGAACCTCTGCTGGGAAAGGCTGAGACAGTCGTGGCGGTAGACACCACTGCTGATGACCGGACCGCACCCTCAGCGCCCTTGAACGTGCGCGTGCGCGATGCGAAAGGCAATGAGTGGCAAAAGAACGCTCTCTTTCACATTCTCTGGGACGCCCCCTTTGATCCCAGCGGGCTTGTATCGCTTTTTTATAAAACCGGCGCAGCGCCGGCCGGCAATGCGGATTTCAGCGGCATGATCCCGGTCGACAGCCTTTTATCCTTGACCCTGAGCAAAGAGGGCAGAACGCCGCTTTATCTCTGGTTGATGGACCGCCGCGAAAACGTTGACTATCGCAGCGCCGCTATGATCATGCTGGGATATGATTCAACGCCGCCGACCCTGACCGCGTTGACTTTTACCAACCCGGGGTATGGCGCCAACTGGTTCAATCCCGCATTGACCGGCGAAGCCTCGGTGCGATTGCGCTATTCTGAACAGCACGCGGATTCCCTGTTCCTTCGTGCGCCGCAGCTGGCTCTGAACCGAAGCCTCGACAATCCCAGCAGCGGCACAGAAATTGAATTTACATTCAATTTTTCTCTTTCCGGGCGCGGCGACGGCGCCTATGTGTTGACCAGCACGCTGATCGACAGCGCCGGCAACGCCGGCAGCCGCCGGGACACGCTGCGAGTGGATCAGACGGCTCCCGCCGGCATCGTGGCCTCTTCGCAGGAGACCTCTGCGGCACGAACGTTTCCCGTCTCCTGGTCCGCGGGACAGGACGGCAACGGCGTGGGCATTGCCTATGTCTATGATGTGTGGGTGAACGACAATCAGACCGGGTGGCAGAACTGGCTCAGCCGCAGCCGTCAACGTTCAGCGGCCTTCACCGGTGAACAGGGCCACCGTTACGAGTTTGAGGCCATCGGCTATGACCTGCTGCAAAACGGCGAGCCGAGACTTAACCGCGCTGAGTGCTTTACGGTGATTGACACAACGGTAAACGACCAGACCCCGCCCCCTGCGCCTCTGGAACTCGCCTCCTGGCCGACCGGATGGAGCACCTCGCCGGTTTTTGAACTGAGGTGGAAAAATCCCGAGGATGCCAGCGGCATTCGTGCGGCGTATTACAAAGCAGGGGCGCCGCCGACGCATGCCAAGGACACCACCGGCAGTTGGCGCAGTAAGCCTCCGGTCGCCTACACGATGTCCGACGAAGGCAGCCGCACTCTGTACGTCTGGCTTGAGGACGGCCGCGGCAACGCCGATTTTAAGAACAACAGCTCCGTCACCCTTCGCTATGACGCGGCGGCGCCGGTGATCGACAGCCTCTATGTCCAGAATGCCGTTTATCAGGGCGTGTGGGTGAATCGCCTCTCA
>DAIQOA010000284.1:0-4353 GCA_036788095.1 bacterium
AGACCATTTTCACCGGCGAGAACTATGCCAAGAATGCCGTCCCGGCCCTGAACATTCTCGGGGAAGTGGAGGCGCTGTATGAGAGCGCGGCCCATGAGGGGGCGGTTATTCCCAGTGAACGGTTCTTGCGCTATCCCCAAGCGGTTGCCGACGGCTGGCGGCCTGAACGGTTGCAGGGAAAATTAACCCTGGTGAAATAGGTGGTGGAGAGGTAAGGGGGTAGGTCTTTAGCGGCCGCAAACCCAGCGGCCGCTGAATCATCTTTTGGTGGTCAGGTCCTTAGCCCAGAGGGCGAGAACAATGCCAGCATAGAGCGCGATCGCCACGCCCCATAAAAAACCATCCCCCCAGTCCGTGCCCTTGTACTCGCCGAAGCGTCGGCGCAGAAAACCATCGGCGTCCATGGCCTCGAGGTAGGCGATCCCCTTGCTCACGTAAAGAACCCAGGTTTTAAAAAATAGAAAGGAAAAGACGGCGAGGACGCATTTGCGGATCAAAGCGATCAACGGCCAGTTGTAGCGAATGAGCACCATCCAGACCAGCAGGGTTCCGAAGGTTAAAAAAAACTCGAAATTTTTCAGAATGATCTGCTTGATTTCAGGGGACATCGGTCTACCTCGAGACGGGCT
The DNA here is from genome assembly GCA_036788095.1 of bacterium. Taxonomy (GTDB): domain Bacteria; phylum Zhuqueibacterota; class Zhuqueibacteria; order Residuimicrobiales; family Residuimicrobiaceae; genus Anaerohabitans. The sequence goes on from DAIQOA010000284.1 coordinate 630, forward strand.
CGGTTAGGATTGGGTCACACCAGTCCTGCCGGATCTAGTCATCTGCTTGTTTTTTCGATCCTGCCGATTTAAACTCATCAAACGTCAGCCGCACATCGATGTTGAAATAGCGGTAGAGATCCGCCAGCATGGCGGCGCTGTCGTCCTCCTTGGGCCGGCAAACCAGGGTCAGACCGGCGTATTCGGTCTTGACCGTGTCGGTCTCTTCACCCTTGCCGAGCTTGACTTTTTTCTGTTTGATGGTAAAGGGTCTGACCGTTACCGCTGGAAGTTCGTACTCTTCGCCGGTGAGGTTGTCCATCACCGACGCCCGCACCAGGCCGCGCACCATGCTGCGGAACAGCTCGCTTACCTGCTTGCTGTCGTCCAGTTCCGCCTCCACCTGCAGAATCACCTGGTGAATGATTTGATCGTTTTCGTCCTTGTCCTCAGCCGGCCAGTACCGCTTGATAATGGCCTTGTCTAGCACCAGCATGTTCGACTCCTGTCTATAATAAATTAACTTACTCAATTCTAGCCTGGAAATCAAGCGTCTTTTTTCGATTTGCGTCGTGCTGGAAAGCCGCTCGCCCTGCGTCCGGACTGAAAAATAGAGCTTGACAGAGAAACTATATTTTCTTAAAATAATCCGTTCATCATCTGCTCGCCGTCCCTCGGGACCGGGCCGCACAAAGGAGGAGAGACGTCATGCTCGTACGCGTTAAAATCGAACGCGTTACTTTGGATACTGCCACCAGTCGATTTGTGGTCATCTTGAAGGATGAAAAACAGAATCGTTGGCTTCCTATTGTGGTCGGGTCCACCGAGGCGCAAGCCATTGCCCTGCAATTGGAGAACATCGCGCCGCCACGGCCGTTGACCCACGATCTGATCCGCAATCTGCTGGATGTCATCCAAGTTCGCGTGACGCGGGTGGTGGTCAATGACCTGCGCGAAAATACCTATTACGCCCTGATCAACCTGCTGCTGGACAATGAAAGCAAGGATATCGACGCCCGTCCCAGCGACGCCATCGCCGTGGCGCTGCGCATGAAGGCGCCCATCTATGTGGAGGACGAGGTGATGCGCAAAGCCGCGATTGTGGAAGGCGAAACACCGATCATCGACATCGACGACGACGTCACCGAAGGCGACCGGCTCGAGCAGCTGAACATCGAACTCAACAACGCGGTGCAGGATGAGCGCTATGAAGAGGCCGCCCGCATTCGCGATGAGATAAAAAAAGTCAAAGCCAGTTTTCGCGAGAAAACCAGCTCCTGACGGTTTTCCGCTTCATGGAGGTTCTCCCGACATTCACCCTCTGTGTGCGGCTTTCCGGCCTCCTGCGGGAGGCTTTTTTTTGTTCCCAGGAAGGAGACCTTCAATGGCAACCGGCCGGGCCGCACGATCACCATGGTCGTTCATCCCCACACTCTACTTTGCGCAAGGCATCCCCTACGTTCTCGTCAACACGGTCTCGGTAATCATGTACAAAAAGCTGGGCGTCTCCAACCAGGTGATCGGCCTGACCAGCATTCTCTATCTGCCCTGGGTGATCAAAATGCTCTGGGGACCCTTTGTCGATTCCTATTCCACCAAGCGCAACTGGATCCTCATTACCCAAAGCGCCTTGTCCGTCCTGTTTCTAATCATCGCCCTGTCCACCAACCTGTCCGCGTTTCTTCTCCTCTCCCTGGCGATTTTCATCCTGGTGGCTTTTACCTCCGCCACGCATGACATCGCTGCCGATGGTTTTTATATGCTGGCTTTGGACCAGAAACAGCAGGCGTTCTTTGTCGGCATCCGTTCGACCTTTTTCCGCCTGGCGATGATCTTTGGTTCCGGCCTGCTGGTGATGCTCGCCGGCCAGCTGGAAACCTCCATGCCGATCGCCGCCACCTGGACGGTGGTTTTTATCGTCAGCAGCGTCCTCTTTTTGCTGGTCTCTTTTTATCATCGCTTTATTCTGCCCTATCCGGCTGAAGACCGTCCGGAACGCAAGAAAGAAGAACAGTTGAGCTTTCTGGAGATCTTTGCCGATTATTTCAAACAACCGAAAATACTCGCCATCGTCTCCTTCATTCTGCTCTACCGCGTGGGCGAAGCGATTCTGCTCAAGATGGCGGCGCCGTTTCTATTGGATGATCCGAGTCAGGGAGGACTGGGACTAGCCACCACCACGGTGGGTTTTATCTATGGAACCGTCGGCGTCTTGGGGTTGACGTTTGGCGGCATTCTCGGCGGATGGATCATCGCCCGGTTCGGTCTGCGCAAGTGCGTCTGGCCCATGGCCCTGAGTCTCAATCTTCCCAACGCGGTCTATGTTTATATGGCCTACGCCCGGCCGTCGGTCGCCGTGGTTGGCGCGCTCGTAGGCCTGGAGCAGTTCGCCTATGGCATTGGCTTCACCTCCATGATGGTGTTCATGATGTACGTCTCCCGCGGTCCCTACAAGACTTCGCACTTTGCCATTTCCACCGGTTTCATGGCTCTGGGCATGATGCTTCCGGGTTTTATTAGCGGCTATCTGCAGGCCTGGCTGGGCTATCTCAACTTTTTTATTCTGGTGATCTGCCTGACGCTCCCCTCGTTGGCGGTTATTTTCTTCATCCCGCTGCAGTCGAGCGAGTCCGACGCCGAGAGTGCGGCTGCCGGTCAACGCTCCCAGACCAGGGAAGGTAAGGTTGCCCGATGAACAGAACCGGACTATTTTTGCTTGTCTGCTCCGCACTCTGGGCGCAGACCGGGAAAATTCTACTGGGCGTCGACGTACTTTTGTCCGAGCAGCTGGATCTGTTGCAAGGCAAACGAGTGGCACTGATCACCAATCAGACCGGCCTGACCTCCAGTCACGTCAGCACCGTGGACGCTCTGTTCGCGGTCTGCAAGCTCACCGCCCTGTTCGGGCCTGAACATGGCGTGCGCGGCGATGAAGCCGGGGGCAAAAGCATCCAGGGCTCTGTGGACGCCGAGACCGGTGTGCCGGTGCACAGCCTCTACGGCAGGACGCACAAACCCACCCCCGCCATGCTCGCCAACGTCGATGTGCTGGTCTATGATATTCAGGACATCGGCTCGCGTGCCTACACCTATATCTACACCATGGCGCTGTGCATGGAAGCAGCCAAAGAGCGGGGCATTCCCTTTATCGTCCTCGACCGTCCTAATCCTCTGGGTGGAGAACGGGTGGAAGGCCCGGTGTTGGATCCAGCCTTCAAATCCTTTATCGGCCTTTATCCGATTCCCTATCTCTACGGGATGACCGTCGGAGAATTGGCGCTGTATTTCAACTATGAGTGCGGCATCGATGCCCAACTGATCGTGGTAGCGATGAAGGGATGGCAACGCAGCATGGTGTTCAGCGAAACTGGTATTTTATGGGTGCCAACATCACCGCACATCCCTCATGCGCAGACGCCGTTCTATTGCGCGACGGTCGGCTGCATCGGCGAACTGGGCACTCTCAGCGAGGGGGTTGGATGGCCGGCGCCCTTTGAGTTGATCGGCGCGCCGTGGATGGATGGCCGGCGACTGGCGGATGAACTGAATAGCCGCCATCTAGCCGGAGTTTTTTTTCGCCCGGTTCAGTACCGCCCCTTTTACCACTCTTTCAAGGAGCAGCCGGTGCAGGGCGTACAGCTGCATATTCTGGACATCCAGGCGTTTCAACCCATGCACACGCAGATTCATCTGCTCGACGCGGTCCAGCGCCGTTGGGTTTGCCGTGGCGCGCGTGAATGCCTCC
>DAIQOA010000285.1:0-4284 GCA_036788095.1 bacterium
GCGCTTTCTCCGCGGTCAATTAAGGCACGCAGAATTCGAATGATCCCTATTTATAAAAGTCCTTATATGGTCAAGTCTGGTGTTTTGTATTTTGGAATCTCTCTAAACTCGATTTCATGCCTCTAATGGTCCAGAGCATTATATTTTTCAACACTACCCGTGCAGGGGGAACCAGGGAAGAGTTCCCGCCGGGAAACACCCTACAGATCGCCGCCCTGCGGTCTGATTAAAATCTCCTCCACCATCACCGGCGGCTGCGCGCAGCATACGGCAGCGACGGTCTGCGCGACCTGCTGGGCGCTCATCATCCGGCCCCGTTCCACATGCGCATCGCCCCAGATGGCGGTATCGGTGGCGCCGGGCAACACGGCGGTGACTCGAATGCCGTGCTTGCGCACCTCCATGCGCAGCACATCGGTGAATCCCTGCAGCGCATATTTGCTGGCGCAATAGGCGCCGCAGTTATAATAGGGTTGCCGGCCGGCGATGGAGACGATGTTGACGATCTGCCCGGCGCCGGCGGCCATCATATCCGGCAGCACCGCGCGGCTGCACAGGAAGGCGGACTTGACGTTGTTCTGCATCATCGAGTCCCAGTCCTCTTCGCGGGTCTGGATGATTTTAGCAAACACCGCACTGCCGGCGTTGTTGATCAAAATCTGCACCGGCGCCCAGGTCTTTTTTATCTCAAGCGCGGTCTTTTCCACCGCGGTACGGTCGGAAACATCGCAGGGAAAGATCAGGGATTGGCCGGACTGGTCCTGAATCTGCCGGTGCACGGTCTGCAGCTGATCCGCGCTGCGCGACGTGAGCGCCACCCGGCCGCCGGCTCGGGCCAGCTCCAGCGCGATGGCTGCTCCGATGCCGCGGCCCGCACCCGTGACCCAGGCCACAGCGCCCTCCAGCTTGGGCATATTCAGCTCCAGCACTTGATCAGGTTGAGAAACTCCATCCGCGTCGCCCGTTCGGTTTTAAAAGAGCCGAGCATGGCGCTGGAGGTCACCAGACTGTTCTGTTTTTCCACGCCGCGCATCATCATGCACAGATGCTTGCCCTCCATCACCACCGCCACGCCGTAGGGATCCAACACCTGCTCCAGCGTATGGGCGATCTGATTGGTCAGACGCTCCTGCACCTGCAGCCTGCGGGAAAACATGTCGACGATGCGGGGGATTTTACTGATGCCGATGATCTTGCCTTTGGGCAGGTAGGCCACATGACAGCGGCCATAAAAGGGCAGCATATGATGTTCGCACAGGCTGTAAAACTCGATGTTGCGCACCAGCACCATCTCATCGCAGGTCTCATGAAAAAGCGCGTTGTTGAGCAATTCGTTTAAATCCATGGAATAGCCGCGGGTGAGATAGTGCAGAGCGTTCTCCACCCGCTGGGGCGTGCGCTGTAATCCTTCGCGCTCCGGGTCTTCTCCCAGCCGGCCGAGGAGCTGCCGGATCAACGGTTTGATTTCATTTTCCATATCTGCTCCTCCGCTTAGGCCCCGTAATATTCGACGATGTTGCGTTCGGTCTCGTACAATTTGAGGCGGTACAATGTAACGCCGGAAAGTTTGTCCTGCAATACCCGCCAGATCGCCACGACGATGTTCTCCGCGGTGGGCACCTGCCGGGTCAGGAACGGCACCTCCACGTTGAGAAACTTGTGGTCCATCGGATCGATGACCTCTTTTTGAATAAGGTCTTTTAGCTTCTTGATGTCCATCACCATGCCGGTGACCGGATCGGGCTCGCCGGCTACGGTGACCTCCAAATCATAGTTGTGACCGTGTCCCAGCGGATTGTTGCACGCCCCATAGATCCCGCGGTTGGTCTCTTCATCCAAAGACTCGGCGTGTAAGCGGTGGCCGGCGCTGAAATGCATGCGACGTGTAACATAGACCAGCGGCATAAAAGCTTCCTCTTTAGCTATGAACGCGGCAGGCGCTTTTCCTCACCCGCACACTGTGTTGAACAGACGAATAAAATTGGACCAGCTGATCGCCTCGATCTCCACGGAACCAAAGCCGCGCTGTCTCATCTCTTCCAACACCATGGCAAAGCCGCGGCAGTCGTCGATGCCGGCCGGCAGATCGGGAACGCCGTCGAAATCCGAACCAAAGGCGACGTTTTCGCTGCCGACCAGATCGGCGATGTATTGGATGTGATCCACATAGCGCTCTACGCCCACCGCCTGCGCCTGCATGGCGGCTCGCAGGCGCTCGCTGAACTCGGGGAACAATTGTGCGATGCGGGCCAGGTCGGTGCCGGCCGCGGTCTCCATTTTATTCAATTCGACAAAGAGATCTCCGGCCTGCTTTTCCAGAGCGCGACTGTAGGCCGAGTCGAGAAAACCGGGAAACAGATTGGCGCCGATCACACCGCCGTTCTGGGCGATGGCGACGATGAGCTCGTTCTTTAAATTGCGCGGCACCCGGCAAAGCGACCAGGCGTTGGAATGCGAAGCCACCATGGGTTGCCTGCTGTGCTTTAACGCCTGCACCACGGTCCGGTCGTGGCTGTGCGACAGATCGATGATCATGCCCAGATCGTTCATGGCTTTGATCACTTCAACGCCGAAATCGGACAAACCGTCAAAAGCGGGCTGTGCGTCGTTGCAAGAGATGCACCATTCATTGCTGGCGGCATGGATGATCGTCATCAGCCGCACGCCGCGTTGATGTAATTTTTCCAGATTCTTCAAATCCGCCTCGATGGCGTTGCCGTTTTCCACTGCCAGGATAGCCGCCACCTGTCCTTTGGCCTGGGCGACTTCTATGTCCTCGCTGCTGCGGCAATGCACGATCTGCTGCGGATACCGTGCCAGCTCCGCTTCAAACGTATCGATCAATTTTTCCACCGCCTGGAAGCAATGGCCTGGCGGAAAAGAGGGCGGAAGATAGCAGGCGAACACCTGCACCCCCACGCCCGCCTCTTTGAGATAGGGCAGATTGACCTGTGCCCGGATATCGTTAAGATGGCTGCCCGTCAACCACAACCCGATGGTGTCGCAATGCAGATCGCAGATGGGCGAGGCGACCGCAGCGGGAACCTGTTTTTTCATAGGTGTGTTTAATATCCTTGAAGACCAGTTGATATAAATCTTGCCGATTTGGTTTAATTTAAATAAATTCCTAATAAAAAGAAAAGGTTTTTACACGTTTGAATCCCTTTCGCCATTCAACTGCGAGGCAGCCATGAAAAAATGGATGAACGCCGTGCCGCTCTTCCTGGTCGTTCTGGCTTTACCGGGATGGGCTCAGGTTCAAAAAATGCACCTGGCCGTCACTCCCTTTGCCGCCCTTGGCGTCGACCAAGCCTCGGCACTAACGGCCCATGCCCTACTGCGCCAGGAATTGGCCAAGTCCGAGGAGCTGGTGCTCATTCCGGAAGCGCAGATCAGCGAAGCGCTGCAGGACCGCACCTGCTTTGAAACCGAGTGCGCCGTCGCCCTGGGCCGGACCCTGTCCGCGGACCGGGTTCTGCTCTGCTCCCTCAACCGGTTGGGCGAAAAGGTCATCGTCCAATATCTGCTGGTGGATGTGGCCGGCGGCAAAAACCTGCTCAGCGACAACACCACCTCCAGCACCATCGAGGATCTGGAGACCGTGATGAAGCGGATCGCGCGCTGCGTGCACACCCTCCGCCCCTTTGACGAGTCCGGCCACGTGGGCCTCATCACCCAGCGGGAAACTTTGGAGCCACGGCGCAAAAGCGCACGCAAATACATGGGGCTCTCCTTCGGCTATCTCTATCCCCAGAATGGCTATGATGAAGCGGACCGCCATTTTGCAGCAGACCTGCGCACCGGCTATGAGATGAGCCAGTTCACCGTCGGCTCCCAGTTGGCCATTCAACACGGATTTGCCTGGAACATCTATGGCTCCTATCTGCTGACCGACACCGACGTCTGCCCCTATGTGGGCGGCGCACTCGGCTTTCACTGGGTGTCCCATGAAAGTCCGTCGCACTGGGTTTACAACAACAATTACTATGAGGAAGATCAGAGAGAGGGCGATGGCTTTGAGCTGCGCCTGCACACCGGCGCGCGCTTTTTCAGAACCTACAATTTCCAGGTGCTGCTGAACCTGGACTATGCCATCTCTTTCAACGACTTCGACGACCGCGCCATTGTCCTGACCATCGGGCTGCTGCGCTAGCCCGTTTTAAAAGGGAGGCGGGGCTATCCGCTTATAATAAAGCCCGCAATCGAGTCTTTGCAAGACAAAATCTAAGGTTGTCTTCCTTCTATATTGAAAATCAAGGAAATTTTCGAGATTATTAGTAAGCG
>DAIQOA010000286.1:0-4274 GCA_036788095.1 bacterium
CTTTGTTCGTCGGGTTGAAAGACAATGGCCGCAGGCAGGTGCAGTTCCATTTCCGCCGGCAAAGGCATCGTTTCTTCGGCCTGAGGCTTGACGGCCGCCTGCTTTCGGCTCAGGCCGAAGAAAACGGCGATCAGCAACAGAAACAGCAGACCGCCCAACCTGGTCAAGATGCCGTCGCCGGTTTTTCCCGTTTGCAGCAACGGCGGTTTGACCTGTTTTGACGGCAGGTTCTGGTGGCTGAAAACCGGCAAATGGCTGACCGCCAGCCGAAACACGGCGATGCCGGCAGCAACCATAGACGCGGTGATCGCCCACTCCATCCAGCTTGGCGTGTATAGCACGCCGGCGGAACCGAGCAGGCCGGTGATGGAGACGTTCAGACGGTTGAGCACAAAGCCCAATAGGACCAAGACAGCGCCGAGAAACAGGCCGGCGCGGCTGTTGCGCCATGCCGGGACGCTGAAAACAATGATCGGCAGAATGATGCCGATAAACACTTCTGCGAGAAAGAAGTAACTTTCTGTTGTACCGCTGAAAGCAGAGCCCAGGGCGCTGCGGCCGAGCAGGTCCTGAAATCGGAGGACGGCATACAGCATTAAAATCGGTGCGATGATCCGGTTTAGCCGTTTCAGCAGAGAGAATTCCAGCGTTTGGCCAAAAGCCCGGCTGCTCAGATAGGATTCGACAATGACCATCGCCAGTCCGGCGGCCACGGCAGAGGTAAAAAACAAGATGGGCAGAAGGGCTGAATACCACAGTGGGTGCATTTTGTCCGGCACGAGCAGGTAGAGCGAACCGAGCGAGGATTGGTGCAGGGTGCTGAGCAGGACTCCGATCATGACTAAAAACGGGATCATCCGGGTTATGAAGGACAAGGATTTTTTCAGGCCCAACCGTTCCAGCACCATAGGCGAGAACTCGAAGAACAGAACGAGTGTATATAAAAGGACGCACCATCCCACCTCGAACATCACCGAGTGATGGTTCCACATGACCATGGGGTGCCAGATGTGGTAAGGCTTGCCCAAGTCAAAAAGCAGCGCGGTGATCACCAATCCATAGCCGAGAAACGAGGTCAGGATCGCCGGCCGCACGATAGGTTGATACGCTTTGAGATGAAAGATATAGACCATGGCGGTGATGAAGAAACCACCGGCCGCCAGGCCCACACCAACCAGAATGTCAAAGCCGATCCACAATCCCCAGGGCACTGAATCGGAAAGATGAGTGGCGGCGCCCAAACCGCAAAAAAAACGGACACACATCGCATATAGCCCGAGAGCCCAGAGAATGGTTGCCATTCCTCCCCAAAAAGAGATCCGGGGAAAACGTAGTTTCATCATCGCCTCACATTAAAATCCGTCGCCGCTGTTCAGCTATGCTGACCGGATGAATGTTCGTTTTCTTTAGCCCGTGTGATCCTGCGGTTGATGATCCACCAGGCGCCGAACAGGAACGCGCCGCCGGCTGAGACGACAGCCGGGATCCTGCGCAACTCCTGCCAGGTCAAGGCAGAGTACGGTCTATGTTGGATTCCGGCGGGAAAGCCCAATTTCTCGAACGGCACTGCGGAAAGATAGAGTACGGAGGTGCCGCCGGCCTCGGTGAGGCCGTAGAGGGTGGATAGATAGCGCTGCGGGTATGAGGCGATGCGACGCTGCGCCTCTTGGATGAGCGCTTCCCGTTCCCCATATATCGTCGCACCGCTGGGACAGGCGGCTGTGCATGCCGGCTCTTTGCCCTGTCTGAGCGCTGATTCATAACAAAAAATGCATTTTTGTACCCGTGGGATCCGCGCCTGCCATTCATATTTGGGGATGCCGAATGGGCAGGCGATCATACAATAACGGCATCCCATGCATTTGCCGGCATCGTAGATTACAGCGCCCTCCGGCGTCTTGATCAATGCACCGACCGGGCAGGCGGCGGCGCAACTCGGCTGTTCACACTGCATGCATTGCCGCCGTACCGGGACCCCCTGATGATATTCGATGGCCGTCCAGGTGTGTGCGTTCAAGCAGTGATTTGCCGATGTTCTGGGCAATCCGTTGATTTCACGACAGGCCATGACGCAGGCCTCGCAGCCGATGCAGCGGGTCAGATCGGTCAGTATAGCTGATTTCATGATACATTCCTATTGATGGGACTGGTGGCCATTTCTACCTTTTTTTGTTTTTGGCGCGATTTCAATCCGGCCCCGCAATTGTTGGCTTTTTTGCACAAACCAGTCGCCAAACAGCGCAAAAATTGGGTGATCGTCCTGGGCGCGTCATCTCCTGAATCTTTGGTCTGCGGCAACGGCTCCAACACGGTCCAATAAAAAAGTTAATAAAAAATGTGCGAGAGACAAGCACTTTATGGAAAAATTTTCACCGGCAGAAAACGCGACCAGGCTGCAACAGAGTCTTCGGCCGGCCGCATGATTGCTGTTGACAAAAGAGCCATTTCTCTTTATATTCATTTAACTTTTTTTCGAACAGGCTCGATCGGTGCAGTGCGTTCTAACCTTAAAGGTATGAAGATGAAAAAGTTATGCGTCGTTGCTGTCCTGTTGGTTGCTCTGGGGTCCGCTGAAGCTGAGCAGTATTTGATCAATGGCGGCCAGGAATCGCAGATCACGTATCAGATGCAGCAGCAGGTTGCACCCGCTCCCGGCACGCAAAAGCTGATTCTCAGCTATGTGGTGCCGACCGCTTTTTCTTCTCCAACGTTCAATCAAAAGATCGTTCAGTTTCGCATCGATTTCTCCCAGAATCCCAACGACCGGGAGGAAGATTACGACAAGCGCGGCAACAAGATCGTCCGCATGATCTGGAACCGTCCGTCCGGATTGATCAACTGCAAGATTTCGCTGAGCACGCGCAACAGCACGGGTTTAAGGCCGTTGAAAACCGCGGCGCCTTTTCCTTTGGCCCAGGTCCCGGACGAAGTGGCGCCTTATCTGGCGGCGAGCGCTCAAGTGGCTGCGGGAAATTATAACATTGTCGAGAAGGCGAGAGAGCTGACGGCCAATGCCAAGACCGAGGTGGAGGCGATTCGCCAGATCGTCGCCTGGGTTGTGGACCGGATGCAATATGTACTGGTACCGGAGAGCTATGACGCGCTGTATTCCTTTCGCAGTGGACGGGGCAACTGTCAGAACTATTCCCATTTGACCGCTGCCCTGGCGCGTGCCGTGGGCATTCCGGTGCGCATTGTCAACGGTGTTACGCTCAAACAACCCTATGATGTGGATGTGGGCGACGGCATCTTGACCTTGCGCATGGCGCAGGGCCGCCATTCCTGGGTTGAAATATGGTTTCCGGATTTGGGCTGGGTGCCGTTTGATCCGCAGCAGACCCAGCTCTTTGTCAGTAATCGATTCATTCGCGTTGAAGTGGGCCTGGATAACGAAGAGACCAGCAACGATGGATTGATCCGCTGGACCCAATCCAGTTCTGCCGGCGGTCCACCGCAATTTGAAGAGACCATCGATGCGGAATTCACCGGCGATCGCGTGCAGTTGAACGCACAACGTCAGGACTCTGGTCCACTCAAACTGTTGTTCTCACCGGCCGTGGAAACCACGGCCGCGTTAGCCTCAGCGCCGGTTTCGCCAAGGCCACCCACGGACTTGACGCCACGATCCCCCCGTTCCTACGGTTATCGTCAGGATCGTGTGCCGTCGGTCTCACCGCGACGCTATGCGGAAGCCGAGTACACCAAGCCTTTTGTTTTCGGCAATCTTGAATTTCCGCGGGACATTGATTTTCTTGCTGCCCGGGGACCCGCGCAGCAACGGGAGGACGGCGACATGGAGATGCGGAAAAATTTTATCGTCGAGACCGCCGAGTATGTCACCACCCAGGGTCAGCAGTATGCGCAGAGCTTTATTCTGGACAAATCCGTGAAAGTGGATAAAGTGGGATTGGCTCTGCACAAGTTCGGCGGCAATGGGCAGGTTTGGGTGGAACTTTTTCGCGATGACGGCGACGGCAAGCCAGAGTCCCAGTTGGCTGCCAGTGAGCTGCTTGATTTGAACCAGATCACCTTTACCACAGGCTATGACTGGGTGGATTTTGACATTCGTCCCGCCTCTTTGACGCTGGCGCCGGGCCGCTATTGGATCGCTCTGGGGTTCACCGGCAGCCCGATTATCAACTGGTTTTTCTCCTATGGGAAATCAGTGGGGCCAGAGGACGGCACACGTTATAAAACCATGTTCGATGAGACCTGGAGCCGCAGTCTGTCCTACGAGTTTAACTATCGTATCCAGGGAATGGCGGCTGAATGAA
>DAIQOA010000287.1:0-2049 GCA_036788095.1 bacterium
GTGCCGGCCAGCACGATGATGTCGATCTGGCCGCGGTCACCCTGCAGCTGATACGGGCCCTGATTGCCCTCCCGGCCGGTAAAACTCATGGAGTGATACTTTCCACGCGACACCGCGCCGGAGGCGGTCACCTTGACCTGAGAATAGTCGGCCTGCGCCATCGCGCCCTGCAGCTTGCGGGAATAACCGGCAAATTGCGTAGCCGGAAGCTCCAGATAGTAATCCCCCAGAGTGGCGGCGAGATGGGGCGCTTTGATCTGGACAAAAACCTTATCGATCTCCTGGAGATTTTGCGTCGTGCCTTCGGGTTGAATCGGCGTGTTCTGATCCGTCAGGGCTGCAACCACCTCTACGTTCTCCGCCACTTTGCCGGAGACGTTCAGATTCAGGCTCGAGTTCACTTTCAGGTCGCGGCTGTTGCCCACAGCGACCCCGCGGGTGATGCTGCCGCTCTTGGTCAATTGACCGGCATAATCCTCTTCCGCCGGCGTGCTCGAAACCACAGGGATCGCTGCCGCGTCGACCGGCGTGCCGGCCGGCGCGCCGGCGGCCCGCTGCAACAGCGGACGATGACTGACCGACTTGGGCACAGACATCGGCGAGCTACGGTAAAGAATGCGGATCTGCGATTTTTCATCCACCGGATGAACGAAGCGCAGAGCCCCGTTGATATAATCCAGCTCATAGTCTGCGGAATCCAGAAGCTGCTGATTGATAAAGACTTTTTCCGAACGTGCGATGATGAGGCTGTCGGGAAGAGGATAAGGGCCGCGGCGATTTTCTCCCATTATGAGCAGATCTTTTTCAAACAGACTGATCCGATCCAGTTTGCCCGTTGTCTGGGAGAACGCCGCGTTGAATGCAACGCCAAGACCTAATAGGAGAAACCACCACTTCATCGCCATCATCCCAAGGAAGGGAACCGCGGATTGATGAATTAGACGCACAGGGCTGGACCGCTTCAAGATCAATAGATCTCAAACATCTGGATCCGATGGTTGTCCGAGTCCGCCACATAGAGCCGGTTGTTCATGACCGTCACATCGACCGGATGTTTGAACGCGCCGTACTTTTCTCCGGGCCCGCCATACTGCAGAAGCAGACGGCCGTTGGGGTCAAAAGCGAAAAGCTGCTGATGGGCGCTGTCGCTCACCCAGAGCACATTGCGTGCATCCAAGCATAAGCCCGCAGGCCCTTTCAACACCCCCTCGCCCCAAGAGAAGAGCCAGGAGCCGAAATAATCATACACGCTGATGCGGCCAGCCCTGCGGTCAGAGACATAGACGCGATCATCCCGGGAGACCGTGAGCGCCACCGGTTCCAGCAGCACGCCCTCGCCCCAATCAAAATCGCCGAAAGAGAGCTCCGGCGCCCACTGGGTGTTCAGTTTGAGAATCCGTTGATTTTCACTGTCCGCAATAAACAGATCAGAGTGCAGGCTGATGGCCACAGCGCAGGGGAAGCCCAGACGCAGCCGCTCACTCTCCTCCGGAAAGCGGTAGGAGGTAATCCAGTGCAGCGCATTGTCACAGCGGGCGATGCGGCGATTTTCGTAATCCGCAATGAAAACATCCAGGCCGTTGTCGGCGCAGACATCCAGAGGTTGCTGAAACTGTTCGTTGGCCCAGCCGAATCCGCCGATCATACCAAGGACCCCGCCGTGCTGATCAAATTTCTGTATGCGATTGTTGCCGGTGTCCGCAACATACAGATTGCCCTTGCCGTCGTTGGATATGGCATGCGGCCGCCGCATCTGTCCCGGACGATCCCCCTCTTCGCCGAATGCAGCGATGAAACGAAGCCGCAGAGAATCCTGCGCAACGGGCGCTGAACCCGCCGGCCCTGCGCAGAACAGAAACCCGAAAAGGACCTCCAGGCCCAGTCGTTGCCAGCCCCTCATAGCCCTGCCCTTTATCAATGGTTCATACTCGACGCCGGAAGATTACCCTAAGGCCTTCTCGACCGCTGGCTGGGATAAATGACATAATTCTCACTGCGCATTAAACTGACGCAGCGTCGCCACCGGTCATAGGCCTCTATCACCTCTTT
>DAIQOA010000287.1:2149-4265 GCA_036788095.1 bacterium
TGCGCATTAAACTGACGCAGCGTCGCCACCGGTCATAGGCCTCTATCACCTCTTTGTCATCTGCAGCCAATTGGCGGACCTTGCCGTTGGTCAGACGCATACCGCCGTCGCGCTCCTCCTCGTTCAGCACTCGATCGAGCAGCCGGAACTGTTGTCTCTTTAACGAGCCTTTGATAAAACGGTCGTTCTGCGGATCCGAATCATACATGAACATATACGGATCCAGACGATCATCCCGCTGGGTAAAGGAATCGGGCAGGATGCGCATCAGCCGATGCCGATATTTGCCAAAGCCAAAATACAGCACAGCGCCCAGCAGCGCTAGCACAATCAACGTATTGAAATTCTTGCTCATATGTCCCGGCCTGATTTATGACAAAAAAAGATTGGTTTGTTATTGTTAAATTTATGCTTATATGAACTGAAAGTCAAGAGAAAACTATTCAGTCGTGAGAAAAAGCTTGTAACTTCTAATTATTTGTTTTAACTTTTCTAATGCGATTATCGCTTAGAACAATTGGTTTGGCAGCTCTCCTGCTGGCCTCCTGTGCCTATCATCCTGACAGCCGTTACTCAAATCGTACCGAGGCCACGTCATCGCCACTGGATGCCGAACTGGTCGAGCGATTCAAAGCGGAAATTCGCCGTTTCTGGCAAGCACCCTATGTCTGGGGCGGAGCCTCGCCGCAGGGCACCGATTGCTCCGGCTTGGTGCACAGCCTCTATCGCAGAGCGGCGGATCAAACCATTCCCCGCCTCACCACGGATTTGTACACAGAGGGGCTGCCGGTCCAATGGAAAAATCTATGTTTCGCTGATCTGGTGTTTTTCAGCATGGGAGCGGGCCGCACGCCACGACACGTGGGTTTGTATATCGATCGCGGTTTTTTTATTCACGCCTCGGTTTCAAACGGCGTGACGCTCTCTCATTTCAGCGATCCCCCATATATGGAGACCTACCTAGGTGCAAGAAGGTACCTCGAGTAATCCATCGCCCGCAACGCCTGCCGCCGTCAAACGGCGGGACATCCTCACTCTGGACATCGACCGGCTGGCCTACGGAGGCGCCGGAATCGCCCGCTTTCAGGATCTGGTGATTTTTGTCGAACAGGCGCTGCCCGGACAGCAGGTGCAGGTATGCATCAGCAAAAAGAAAAAAAAATTCGCCGAGGCGCGGCTGCTCGCGGTTGTCAAGCCCTCTCCCTTTCAGCTGCAGCCGGTCTGCCGTCACTTTGGTCCATGCGGCGGTTGCGCGCTGCAAAACCTGGCCTATGCCGCACAGGTGGAGGAAAAAGCTCGACAGGTGGCCGAGTCTTTAAAGCATCTCGGCGGATTTTCTGACGTGGTTCTGGAGCCGGCCCTGGAATCACCGGAGCAGTTTTTTTACCGCAACAAGATGGAGTTTTCTTTTTCCGAGCACAGCTACGTGCCCCGGGAAGAACTGAATCGAGACCTCACGATAGAGCCGGGCCTTTTTCTCGGCCTTCATGCAAAGGGTTTTTATAACAAGGTCATTGACCTTCAGGAATGCCATCTGCTGGCGCCGCTGAGCAATGATCTGGTGGCTGCGGTGCGCCGTTTCGCCCTGGCGAGCGGTGAGGCGGTGTTCAACGCCCAGACCGGCGACGGTCTGTGGCGCTTTCTGGTGATCCGCCATGCCAAACATACCGGGGAATGGCTGGTTAATCTCGTCGCTTCCGAGTACAAGGAAAAACTCGCGCTGCAGTTCAAGAACGAGATGGTGGAACGATTTCCCCAGATCACCAGTTTGTTGTACAGCACCACCCGCAGTCGCGCCGGAGTGGCTTTCAGCGAAAAAGAGTATCTGCTGCACGGGCGCTCCTTTATCCGCGAAACCATCGGACCGCTCCACTTCAACATCTCGGGCAACTCTTTTTTTCAAACCAACAGTCTGCAGACCGAACGGCTGTACGCCGTGGTTAAAGAGTGGGCAGCGGTGCAGCCGCACGAGACGGTTTTCGATCTGTATTGCGGCGCCGGCACGATTTCGCTTACCGTCGCCGACCAGGCAAAGCGGGTGATCGGTTTCGAATCGGTCGCCGCCGCCGTGGACGACGCCCGGCGCAATGCGCTGGAGAATCACATCGACAACCGC
>DAIQOA010000288.1:0-4261 GCA_036788095.1 bacterium
GCCCTTTAACCTGCGCATGGTCACCCTGCCCGATGATATGGAAATGGCGGTCAGCGAGACCGATGAGAAGCCGTTAGCCGCTGAGGAAGCGGAGGCCTCACAACCGGATCAAGCAACCGGCGAATCGTTTTTGTCCGATGCAGTTGTGAACGATGAAGATTCCCGCCCAGATGAGGATTAACCGTTATCTCGCTCATTGCGGCATCGCCTCGCGACGCAGCGCAGAAAAACTGGTTCTCGAAGGCCGGGTGAAGGTGAACGGCGTGGTGGTGCAGACGCTCGGCCACCAGGTCGAAGAAAACCAGGACCGCGTGACCGTGGACGATCGTCCGGTTCAACACGATGGCAAAAATATCTATGTTCTTTTAAATAAACCCAAGGGCTACGTTACCACCGCCAAGGACGAACGCGGCCGGAAAACCGTGCTGGAGTTGGTAAAAATCGACGACCGTCTGGTTCCGGTGGGCCGATTGGATTACCAGAGCGAGGGGTTGTTGCTGTTGACCAATGACGGGGATCTGACTTTTCGCCTTTTGCATCCCCGTTTCAAGGTGAGCAAAACCTATTACGCGACCTTGAAATCCAATTTCAATCCCCGCGATTTTGCCCGGCTCACCAGCGGGGTGCAGGTGGAAGACTATGTCACCCAACCCTGCGAGGCTTGGTTTTATGGGCAAACCCCTGATCGAATCGCCGTGTGCCTGCAGGAGGGAAAGAAGCATCAGGTGCGTCTGATGCTCGCCGCTCTGGGCTATGAAGTGAAAAATCTGCGCCGCGTGCAGTTCGGACCTCTGGCTCTGGGGCGATTGCGCGCCGGCGAATGGCGGCACCTGACCAGCGACGAGGTGCAGGCATTGAAAAAAGCCGTTGGATTGTTGGACTGAGGCGACGGCCGATCATTCTTTTTCTCGCAGCCAGAGGAGTTACACGCACATGGCCGCTTGTCTCGGCAAATCGTTCATCATCACCATCGACGGACCGGCGGGTTCCGGCAAGAGCACCACGGCACGCCGTGTGGCGGAACGATTGGGCTACAACTATTTGGATTCCGGCGCGCTGTATCGTGCTGTGACCTGGGCGGCGCTGCATCAGAACCTCGATTTGCAGGACAGCGAGGCTGTGGCGCAGCTGGCGGAACAGCTGAATCTCGATATGCAGGCCGTGGAAAAGGGCCTGCGGATTCTGGTCAATGGCCGGGACATCAGCCTTGAGATCCGCATGCCGGAGGTAACCCAAGCCATCGCACCGGTGGCTGCCAACCCCGGAGTGCGCCGTGCTCTGCTGGACGCGCAAAGGCGGTTCGGCGACCAGGGCGGCGTGGTGGCTGAAGGCCGGGATATGGGAACTGTGGTGTTTCCGGACGCGGATGTGAAATTTTTTATGGTCGCTTCGCTGCAGGAGCGGGCTAAACGGAGACAGGCCGAATTGGCGGCCAAGGGCGTTGCCGTGCCGATCGAGGAACTGATGAACGCCCTGCAACAGAGGGATGACAGCGACAGCCGGCGCACCCACAGCCCTCTGCTCCGGCCGCATGAGGCCATTGACATCGACACCTCCCGGCTCAGCATCAACGAGCAGGTAGAGTTGGTGATCCGGGAAGTTTTAAAAAAGCGGAATGCATGAAGATTGTCATAGACGCCCACGCCGGTTTTTGTCCCGGCGTTTTGCGGGCAGTGCAAAAAGCGGAAAGCAGGCTGGCCGGCTCCGGGACTTTGATCTCCCTGGGCGCTTTAATACATAACCCCTTGGAGCTGCAGCGTTTGCAGCAAAAGGGCCTGATCACCAGACCGCAGGAGGAGCCGTTAACCGTTAAGAGTCTGGCGGATCTTCAAGACCGGCGGGTGCTGGTGCGCACGCACGGTCTAACGGCTGCAGGCTATGAGGCGCTGCGGCAGGCCGGTGCGCAGGTGGAAGATGCCACCTGTCCCACGGTCCGGCGGGTGCAGACCCTGATCGCTAAAAAGGATGAACAGGGCGAGCAGATCGTGATCATCGGCAAGAAGAACCACGCCGAGGTGATCGGATTAGCCGGTTACAGCCGCAAGCCCCTCCTCATCGAGAAGGAGGCGGATCTCGAGGGGGCGGTTTTCAGCGACCGGGTGGCGATTTTCTCACAAACCACCTTTGATCGCAGCCTTTTTTTTAGCCTGGCGAAGAAAATTCAGGACCGGGTTCGTCAGGCTACGGTGCATGACACCACCTGCCGCCATATCACCCAGCGGCTGCAGAGGCTGGTCGATTTCGCCGCCTCGGTGGATGTGCTGCTGCTGATCGGCGGCAGCCTCAGCTCTAACTCGCTGGTACTGTACGAGGCCTGCCGGGCGGTGAACGATCGATCGTTCAAGATCGAAGGGGTGGCTGAACTGGATCGCACCTGGCTGCGGCCTACGGACCGTGTGGGGATCTCCGGCGGCGCTTCAACGCCGCGGTGGCAGCTGGAAAAGGTGCGCGACTATTTGCTCGAGCTCTCGGCCCAGTAGGGCCAATTCACAATAACAAGGAGGTTAACTAACCCATGAACGAAGAAACCAGAGAAAACGTGCCGGCCGAGGAGGTTGGCGCCGTCAACACGCAAGGGACAGGAGGTGATGTGGTCACGCCCGCGGTTCCGACTGCGGAGGATTCTCAAAAAAAATCAACGGACAAGAAGGCCTTCAACACCCTGGACGACGAAGAGGGGTACAGCAGCGAAGAGTTCGCTCAGCTGGCCAATCTCTACGAGGAGACGCTGTCCGACTTTGTGTCCGGCGAAGTGGTCACCGGCAAGGTGCTGGCCATCAATGAAAAAGAGGTGGCGGTGGACATCGGCTTCAAATCCGAGGGCGTGATCCCCATCGATGAATTCGACGATCCCTCCACCATTCAGGTGGGGCAGGACATTCAGGTGTTCATCGACGACATCGAAGACCCGGACGGCATGCTGGTGCTCTCCAAGAAAAAGGCTGATTTCATGCGCATCTGGGACCTGGTCAACCAGTCCTATGACCGCGGCGAGATCGTCAAGGGCAAGTGCGTGCGACGGATCAAGGGCGGTATCGTGGTGGACCTGAGCGGGGTGGATGCGTTTTTGCCCGGTTCGCAAATAGACGTACGGCCGATCAGGGATTTCGACGCATTGATCGGTCAGATGATGGATTTCAAGATCGTCAAGATCAACAACCTGCGTAAAAACATCGTCGTCTCGCACCGCGCCCTGGTGGAAGAAGCGATGAAAGGCCAGCGGGAAAAGATCCTCGCCGATCTGCAAAAAGGACAGGTGCTGGAAGGCACGGTTAAAAACATCACTGATTTCGGCGTGTTCATCGACCTGGGCGGCGTGGATGGCCTGCTGCACATCAACGACCTCTCCTGGGGCCGCGTGGCGCATCCGTCCGAGGTGGTGGGCCTGGATGCCAAGATCAAGGTGATCGTGCTCGATTACAACGAGGACAAAGATCGCATCTCGCTGGGCCTGAAGCAACTGCAACCGCATCCGTGGGAGGATGTGGGCGCCAAGTATCCGGTCGGTTCGGTGATCCGCGGCAAAGTGGTCAGCATTTCGGATTACGGAGCGTTTGTGGAGCTGGAGCGCGGCGTAGAGGGCCTGATTCATATTTCCGAGATGTCCTGGACTCAGCACATCAAGCATCCGTCTAAAATTCTCGCCGTGGGCGAGATGCTCGACGCCAAGGTGCTCAACATCAACAAGGAAGAGCGCAAGATCAGCCTGGGCCTGAAACAGCTGGAACCGGATCCATGGGAGACCCTGGCCGAGCGTTATCCGGTCGGTTCCCGCCACACCGGCAAAGTGCGCAACCTGACCAATTTCGGCGCCTTTGTCGAGCTGGAGGAAGGCATCGACGGCCTGATCCACATCTCTGATTTGTCCTGGACCAAAAAGATCCGTCACCCCGGTGAAGTGGTGAAAAAGGGCGACGAGATCGAGGTCATCGTGCTCAACGTGGACAAGGACAACCGCCGCATCTCCCTGGGTTACAAGCAGACTCAGGATAACCCCTGGGACACGCTGGAGGACAAGTACAAACCCAACACCAGCACCCAGGGCAAGGTGATCCGGCTCATCGAAAAGGGCCTGATCGTTGAACTGCCGGAGAGCGTGGATGGATTTGTTCCCATGTCGCAGTTGGTCAAGGAGAACCTGACCAAACCGGCGGACGGCTATCAGATCGATGATCTGTTGACCCTGACGGTGATCGAGTTCAACAAAGACAGCAAAAAAATCGTCCTCTCCGAAAAAGGATACAGCAGGCTGGAGGAGAAG
>DAIQOA010000289.1:0-4260 GCA_036788095.1 bacterium
CCCCGCTGCCAGCTGATAACCGGCTGCCCAGAGTGAAAACCGAATGCGGCGGATTTTTTTGCCGCCCTGAACCTGCTGTCCACCCTCCTGAATGTTGACGATTTTACCATCCGGCTGTACATCCTGAAGACAGGCGAAGAAATTCGTGCACGCTGCGTCGCTGGCCACATAGAGCTCTGCCTGCAGCGGGCCAAGCAGCGTCAGCGGTGCGCTCAGCGTATCGCTCTCAAAGACCACCTGATCCGCGCGCTCCACATTGCTGTTTTGCCAGGCGGGGCCTACGCCGATGCCGAGAAAAGTGCCGCCCAGGGATGGATAGGGGTTTTGCGGATCATAAACAAAGGTCGCACTTTCCGCCTTGGTGGGCTTGTTGGAGCTGAGCCGGCCTTTGGGGCCGAGGTAATAGCACACGGGTTTGGACTGCTCCGGCGGCCATTGTTTGCTCAGGACCCATTTGTTCGCGTGAATGATGAAATACGCGAAGGGCTTGTTCATCAGAGAATCGGCATAGACCGGTACATCCACGGGATCCTTGATCGTCTGCGACAGGAAGGAACGAGCCAGATCATACAGCCGGCCCATTTTACCCGCGTCATCATAATCGGTTGGGATGGCGATCTGTCCATGGGCAAAGGGACCTATGATCAGCCGGCTGTTTGGATGCCGATTTTTACCCAGGGCTACGAAATCTTTGATCTGCGCCTCGAGAAAGATGTCATACCATCCGGCGATGGAAAACGCCGGCGTTCGAACGGGCCGGCGAAAGGCTTGAGCTTGCCAGTAGTCGTCGTTGTGCGGATGGCGCAGCCAGTCGTCAAAAAAGGCATTAGCGGCACCGGTAGAGTCATCGGCAAGAGATAATGGCAGGGTGCGATAACTGGCCATCAATTTTTCCGGCTTAATTTTGGGATGGTTCATGAGCAAGCCCCAGTTGGCTGCGAGCGCGAGAGAAAAGAGACCGGAGGGATAAAGGCCGTCGTACATGTCCGCTGTGGTGAGCGCAGCGGCGATCGCGTTCAGTTTGTCCGCGATCATCCACTGCGTATAGCCGACATAGCTGCCGCCCCAGCCGCCGATGCGGCCATTGCTCCATGATTGGCTGCGAATCCACTCAACCGTCGCCAGGCCGTCCTCCCGTTCATGGCGAAAGGCGTAAAAGCGACCATTGGATTTCCCGGTGCCGCGGCAATCCTGGACAACCACCGCATACCCCTGGTTGACGAATTTTTCCGCATCCCCTTTCGCGCCGTTTTTATGGTACGGCGTGCGCAGGAGAATGCAGGGGAACGGCCCTGCTCCTTTCGGCAGATAAAGGTCCGTGGCCAGGCGAGCGGTATCGGCGCCGGCCACGATCACTTCACTTTTACTGAAGGCCTCTTCCTCATCGGCGGCAAGACATGGGGCATGAGTGTGAAGGAAAACGGCGCAGAGCATGCCGACGGTGAAAAGAGCACTTTTTTTCATTCGAGGATCCTCCTGCTTTTCGAGAAGGTGAATGATCAGCGTTTCCGGCCTCTGAAGGAACGCGGCGCCTTCAGAGCGCTGGATCTGACTTTTTCCTGTTTCATCTGCCAGCGGTCGTTTTCATAATAGGCGATCCAGCCGGCGGGGGAGCCGTCCTCCCCGACGCTGACGAGGTATTGGGTTTTTTCTTTGCGTTTGAAACGGATTTCGAAATCGTGGCCGTCCGGATCAGCCGCCGGTGCGTCGGCCAGATAATGGAATTTTTCCGCCAGCTCGGCGCGATGGCGGGCCAGGTCTTTGACTTTGGGACTGGCGGTTTCGCGCGATTTGGGAAAGGTGTGGGCGGCGAGAAACAGGCCGGCGGCGCCGTCGCGCAGCAAAAAGTGAGCGTCGGATTTTTTGCATTTCAACTCGGGCATGGGCACGGGCGCCGATTTCGGCGGCGCCGGCTGCCCAGTGCGCAGCAGCTTGCGGGTGTTTTTGCACTCGGGATATTTGCTGCAGCTGAAATATTTGCCAAAACGGCCGCTTTTCAGTTGCATGGGTGCGCCGCACAGGTCGCAGGCAAGCGCCGGACCGTCATACCCTTTCAGTTTGAAGGCGCCCTGTTCCACCTCCCAGCCGCCGCAATCTGGAGAGTTGCCGCAGATGTGCAGTTTATGCTGTTGGTCGAGCAGATAGCCGTCCATCAGCGAGCCGCAACGCGCACAGCGGCGCTTGGCAAAGATCTCTCCGATGTCCCCTTCTTCCTCATTTTGATTGCTGGCGGATGAGACCTCATCGCCGGGAAGCAGATTGCGCGTGGTCTTGCACCGTTCTTTGACCGGCAGGTCGTAACCAGAGCAGCTGAGGAACACGCCGGTGGAGGCCACGCGGATGTTCATAGGCCGCTGGCAGGCAGGACAGGGCAGATCGGTCAACACCGGCTCGTTGCGGCGCATTCGGCTGCCTGCCAGGGTCAGCTGTTTTTTAAAACCTGCATAAAACGCATCCAGGGTCTGGCGCCAGTCCGCCTCGCCCCGGGAGACGACGTCGAGCTTTTCCTCCATCCCTGCCGTGAAACCGTAATCCAGCAGATCGGTAAAATTTTCCACCAGCCGGTCGGTGACCACATCGCCGATTTTTTGCGCATAAAAGCGACGGCTCACCAGTCTCACATAACCGCGTTCTTGAATGGTGGAGATGATCGGCGCATAGGTGGACGGCCGGCCGATTCCCCGTTTTTCCAGCTCGCGCACCAGCGAGGCTTCGGTGTAGCGGGCTGGCGGTTTAGTGAAATGGCGGCTGGGATCCAGCGCCTTGAGTTTAAGCACATCGCCCTTCGCCAGGTCCGGCATCTCGCTCTCCTCCTCCTTTTTCGCAGGAGGCAGAATTTTCATCCAGCCGTCAAAACGCATCACCCGGCCGCGGGCGCGCAGTTCATAATCGCCCGCCTGAATGATGATGGCCGTGGCGTCGAACTCAGCCGGCTTCATCTGACAGGCGATGAACTGCCTCCAGATCAGATCGTACAATCGCACCGCATCGCGCTCGAACGAGTGCAGATCCTCCGGCGTGGTCAGAACGTGGGTGGGACGGATGGCTTCATGCGCCTCCTGAGCGCCCGCTTTGGCGGCGTAGTAATTGGGTTTTTCCGGAACATAGGCCGGGCCCATGGTCTCGGCGATCATTTTGCGCACCCCGGCGATCGCCTCCGGCGCCAGGTTCACCGAGTCGGTGCGCATGTAGGTGATCATGCCCGCTTCGTACAGACGCTGCGCCAGCAGCATGGTTTTTTTGACGCTGAAACCCAGGCGCGTACTGGCCGCCTGCTGCAGAGTTGTGGTTATGAAAGGCGGATAGGGCCGCTGGCTGACCGCTGAATCCTTACGATCAATGATCGTATAGGTCATTCGTTTCAGTTCCGCCAGTGCTTGATCCGCCTGCTCCTTGTTGACCGGTCTGAAAAGCTTATCGAGATGACGGGTCACTTGCGCACGGACAGGATTTTTTCCCTGCAGATCAGCCCAGATCTCCCAGTATTCCTCTGGAATAAAGGCGCGGATCTCGCGCTCTCTTTCCACGATCAGGCGCACAGCCACCGATTGCACACGGCCGGCGGAAAGGCCGCGTGCGACTTTTTGCCAGAGCAGCGGGGAGATCATGTAGCCGACCACGCGGTCGAGAAACCGGCGCGCCTGTTGAGCATGCACGCGATCCATGTTAAGCCGGCCGGGCGCACTGAACGCTTTCTGGATCGCCGGCTTGGTGATCTCGCTAAAGGTCACCCGGCGGTAGCGGGACGGATCGCCGCCGATGGCTTCAGCCAGATGCCAAGCGATGGCTTCCCCTTCGCGATCCAAGTCAGTGGCCAGATAGACCGTCTCGGCGGTCTCTGCCAGCTGTTTCAGTTCCTTTAACACCTTTTGCTTGCCCGGCAGGATCACATAATGAGCTTGCCAGCCGTTCTCCGGATCAACACCCATGACGCGGATCAGGTTGGAGATTTTGCGCTTTGCCTTCTCCTCGTCGCTCAGCCCTCTGGCTGCAGACGAGGTGGGTTTGGCCGCCTGAGCTGCGCTCACAGGCAGATCGCGGATATGGCCGATGGAGGCCCTGACGATGTAATCAGTGCCGAGATATTTGTTGATGGTCTGCGCCTTGGCGGGCGATTCGACGATGACAAGGGATTTAGCCATTGGGTAATGTTCTCTGGATAATGCGTGCTCGACCGCTGCAAGCGGCGTGAAGGAGGATGAATGGTTAATTAACTTCTTAAACCACTGCCTCTGGCAGTGGTCCTAAAAACGGTTTCAC
>DAIQOA010000290.1:0-4258 GCA_036788095.1 bacterium
CCTCTTCTGGCCAACGATACCCATCTGCCCTTTATCACCCCCTCGGTGTATTATCTGTTGCATCTATCCTCTCCAGGTTACAAGGCTGTGGGCGCCTCTTTTCCCGGTTTGCCAGGCCTCGTGGTGGGGCGCAACCGGCACATCGCCTGGGGCGTAACTCATGGCATGATCGACGATTTTGACTTTTACCAGCTCTCCGCGGACAGCCTGAATCCTGCCCAATTTGTATACAATGGCCAACCTTTGGATTATGCCATTCGTGAAGAGCGTGTGGCGGTCAAGGGCGCGAAGGAAAGAAGGATCCGTATCCGTTCGACGCCATGGGGGCCGGTGATGCCGGCGAGTGCCGCTACGCAGCCTCCCCTGGCTATGCAGTGGTCCGGCTTTGCGCTGAGCGACGAGTGGACGGCCTTTTTAAAAATGATGAGCGCCACGAACTGGTACGAATTCCGCGCCGCCCTGAGCACCTGCAAAACGCCGGGCGAACATTTTATCTATGCCGACCGTTCGGGGCATATCGGCAGTCAACTGGCTGCCGCCGTGCCGCAGCGCAGTTTTGCCGGCTCTTTTGCGCCGTCGCCCGACTCTGTAGCGCAACGACGATGGCTGAGCGATGTGCCATTCACCAGTCTGCCGTCGCAGGCCGACCCGGTCTCTGGTTACTTGGTTCATGCCAATCAGCGGCTCGGCGAAGCCGGCGATCCCTTTCCCCTCCCCGGTTATTGGGAGCCGCCTTATCGCTATCAGCGCATCGTCGATCATCTGGACAGTCTGCAACGTCTTTCGCTCAACGATATGAAGACGCTGCAGAACGATCTTTATAACGGCCATGCCGCCTGGTTCGTTCCTCAGGTCATCGCTTCTCTCTCCGGTTATTCCGCGCAACCCGATTCACCGGAGCATCTGGCCAAGGAATTGCTGAACGGCTGGGATTATCAGCAGACGCAGGAGAGCATCGCTGCGCTGATCTACGAGATGACCTACCTGCAGGTTTTCCGCAACACGCTGGCTGATGAACTGGGGGAGCCTCTGCTCGCCCGTTTTCTGGCATTGCCGCATACCAACGTCGCACTGATGGATGGATTGATCGCACGTTGCGATTCCTCCTGGTTCGATGATGTCTTTACCCCGGAAGTGGAAACATGCCGGGATGTTCTGGCGAAAAGCTTTTTCAGCGCGGTTGACTCTTTAAAAAAACAGCGCGGCGATAATCTGGGCGACTGGAGTTGGGGCATTGTGCACACGCTGTCGGGCTTTCATCCATTGGCCCTGCATCCGGTGATCGGCCGGTTTTTTGCTTTTCCCGAGATCCCGGCGGCAGGCGGCAATTTCACCTTGTGCAACGCCACTTATGTCTATCAGCAACCGTTCAAAACATTTGTCGGTCCATGCATCCGCCAGCTGGTCGACCTGTCCACACAAGAATATCATGTCATTCTATACGGCGGCCAGAGCGGCCATCCGTTCAGCCGGCATTACCAGGACCAGAAAACGCTCTGGCGCCAAGGCAAGTTGATCACACTGACACTCGATCCCTCCGCAGAAAATCGATCCACCTGGACTCTGTTCCGACTTTTGCCAAAATAACCGCATTGCGTTTGTTTCTGTCTTTTTTTTGTATTACTTTGAAACAACTTGGCCTTTTGAAAAGACCGGGAAGCATTCATGCCGAGGCGGGGTGATTTTTACCAGCGGCCCTCCAATTCATTTTATTATTAATTAGCCACTTAAAAGGATAAAAAAATCAATTAAAAAAAGAATCTTTAACTGTTTATCCGTAGTCTGGCATATTGGTTGCACCAGGGGTCATTATGGAAAATTATTTTCAGGATAACGGATGTTCGGTTTGTTGAAAAAATCCTTTGCCGTGACTTTGATTTCAGTCTGGTTGCTCCCCGCGGGCTGCGCTTGGGCGGTAGAGGGCAAGGTGGTGGGCTTTGTCGTGGATGCACTGACCGGTGAGCCGGTCAACAAGGCCAACGTCTATCTGGAGAAAACCGGACTGGGCACGGTTGCGGATGAAAGGGGTTATTTTAAAATCGATCGGGTGCCGCAGGGCAAGTATGTGCTGGTGGCAGCGCGGGTCGGTTACCGCAAGATGCTGGTGCAGAATGTGCGGGTGGCCTCAGCTGCTGTGCGATCGGTACGGGTGCAGATCAATCGGGCGCCTATTCAGATGGCTAACATGCAGGTGACGGCACAACGTACGCCGCCCAATTTCGAATACCAGGCATCGCTGGCAGGCCATGAGATGATTCAGCCCCGACTGATTCTACGCCGTTCCGGCGCCATGGAGGATGCCTATCGCAGCCTGAAAGCGCTGCCGGGTGTGGTGAACCGCAACGACATGAACACGCAACTGTACATCCGCGGCAGCAGTCCTGACCAAAATTTGATACTTTATGACGGCATCGAGGTGACCAACCCCAACCGTTTGATGGTGATGATGGGCGGCGGTATCTCGCTGGTCAACCCGGACATTGTGCAGACTTTGGATTTGGCGCCCGCTGGTTTTGAGGTGGACCATGGCAACAAGATGTCCGCCCTGTTGCAGATAGGGAATCGGGAGGGAAGCCGAGAGCAGACCAAATTCAATGCCAGCGCCAATCTGCTGTTTGCTCGAGCCGTGGCGGAAGGTCCGCTGGCCAACGGCAGCGGTTCCTGGTTGGTGGCGGCGCGGCGCAGTTTTTACGATGTTCTCGCCAACTCGATCACGGAAAACCGCTATGTGTTTCCGTTCTATTACGATGTGCACGCCAAGATCGCCTATGATATCAGCTCGCAGTACAAGCTGTCCGCCTTTTACACCCATCTGGGGGAAGGGGCGAAAATGATCAACGTAGAGGACGAACAGCTGGATCTGCTGAACAGCGGCCGAGGCGAGATCGCCGGCATGCGGCTCACCTCTGTATTTTCGCCGAAATGGATGAGCCATCTGTTCGCCGGCCTCTATCTGGATCGCAACCGCGTCCATATCCGGGACACCTATTTTTATCGCTATCAGGTGTATTTAAAGTATCAGCTCGAACGGTGGTCGCTACGCAGCGATACCTATTACTATCCCCACCCCTGGCTGCAATTTAAATTCGGCGCTGAGGCCGACCAGCACAACACCGATCTGCTGTGGTCCATCGACTGGCGCAATGCCATCGATCTGCCCTCGGACATCACCTTTGACGCCGGCGGCTGGCATGAAGCGGGCTACACGGAGGCTCGTATCAAGATTAAAAAATCCATAGAGTGGGTGGGCGGAGTGCGCTATGATCATTCGACGCTGTACCGCGAAGGGCATGTCAATCCCCGCGTCAAAGTGCTGTTTACCGCGTTTTCCCCGTTGAGCTTTTGGGGCAGCTACGGCCGCTATAGCCAGTTCCCTGATTTTTTAACCATTATCAGCCGCGGCGAGCCCCTGGACATTTCGCAGAATACCAACGAGCTGGCGGCGGAACAAGCCACTCACGCGATTCTGGGCGGGCAATGGCTGGTTACCCCTCAGACGCTGTTCAAGTGCGAGCTCTATCACAAACGGTTCACGGATCTGCTGGTTCACACCGATACGTTTTCCATCGCTCCGGTGAATGAGGGACTGGGCCAGGCAGAGGGGGTGGAGGTATCGTTGCAGAAAATCCGCCAACCGCAGGAGCGCTGGGGTGGGTGGCTGAATTATACGCTGGCGAAGACCCAGTATCGAAATTCCGCGCAAGACCCCTGGATCTATTATGAATATGACCAGACCCATCAATGGAATATGGGCGTCGAGATGCGGTTGAACCGGAGATGGAGCATCGAGGGCGCCTGGTATTACGGCAGCGGTTTTCCCTACACCCCGGTGTTGGGCGTGCAACCGGAAACGTCAGAGTATGATTTTGATGCGGTGATTAAGGGCGAAAAAAACTCGAAGCGGTATCCGCCTTACAGCCGGCTGGATCTGCGGTTGAGTTATGAGAGCACCCTCGGCGGATTCGGCTACTCTGCGTATCTGGATGTGGTGAACGTGCTCAATCGAAAAAACATCTATATGTACGATTGGCGGCTGCGGTCCGGCGGCCAGCTGACCCGCAATGTTTACTATATGCTGCCGCTGCTGCCGTCGCTGGGCATGAGCATCCGTCTGTAGCGGCCTGCTCGGGGATGATGGGACTTGGCCAGAGGAAATAAAAAAAGGTAGAACCTGTGCATCGCACGTTCTACCTTTTTTGTTGGGCTCAGGTGGTAGGACTCGAACCTACAACCTAGTGGTTAACAGCCACCCGCTCTG
>DAIQOA010000291.1:0-4244 GCA_036788095.1 bacterium
CCAACCACAATTTTTTTTCGCATCGTCTTCTCCCTTCTGTTATGAACCGTCTCAACATAATAAATCTTGCTGCGAAATGCAATTATTAATGTGGCAAATAATGATATTTGCCTTTTTTCCGCTCTTTATTCAAACATTGTAAAACAGGATGGAAAAACAAATTGATTACAAAAAATGAATGGCCGGAAGGATCATTTTGTCTTTCCGAGCCCGCAATGCTTTGCTTCATACTCGTTCTTATTGCAGCGAAGGGCGAGGAATCTATCGACGAACTGAGCTCCACCCTTTCACCTATTCGGCTCGTCGCAAGACGCTTTGCGGATTCTGCAACCCTCCCCTTACTGACAAAAAAAGCCTTGTCCGAACGTCCAATTTTTCCTAAGTTATCTCCGGTTTTTACACTGATGATCAAGGTGGAAAGGTATTGAATCATGGGTAAATCTCTGTTGCTCAAAGCCCTCATGGGCGAGAAAACCGAACGTGCGCCCTGGGTGCCGTTCGTCGGTTGTCACGGCGGCTATCTGCTCCAGGCGGACGCTGACTCTTATCTCCAGTCCGCTGAACTGCTCACCCGCGGCACGCTCAAAGCCATCGAACTCTATCAGCCCGACGGCATTCCCATCTATTTCGATCTGTCGGTGGAAGCCGAGGCGCTGGGCTGCCGGTTGCAGTGGTCCAAAGAAAATCCGCCGGCTGTGCAAACCCATGTTCTGGACGAAAAAAAGCTGAGCGACCTGCCCAAATTGGACGAACAGTCCGGCCGCATTCCCACCATCCTGCAAGCGCTGAAACAGGTGCACCAGGCGGCGCCGGATGTGGCGCTCTACGGGCTGATCACCGGCCCGTTCACCCTCGCCCTGCACCTCAAAGGCACCTCCATCTTTATGGACATGTACGACCAGCCCGAAGAGGTCAAGGCGCTGCTCGAATACTGCACCGAAACAGCCAAGGCCATGGCGGACATCTATATCCGCAATCAATGCGACATCATCACCATCGTCGATCCCATGACCAGCCAGATCTCGCCCGAGGCCTTTCGTGAATATGTAACGCCCTACGCCACGGATTTCTTCCAGCATGTGCGCCGCCAGAACAAGCCCAGCTCGTTTTTCGTCTGCGGCCATGCGCAAAAGAATGTGGAGAACATGTGCCAGACCGGCCCGGACAATATTTCCGTGGATGAAAACATTCCGCTGGATTTCGTCAAAAAAACCTGCGAAAAATATCACGTCTCCTTCGGCGGCAACCTGCAGCTCACCGTGGTGCTGCTGCTGGGCACGGATACGGACGTCAAACGCAACACCCTCGAGTGCCTCGACATCGGCGGCGACACCGGCTTTATCCTGGCTCCGGGCTGCGATCTGCCCTATGCCACGCCGATCAGCCATCTGCAGCTCATCACCGATCTGGTGCGCGATCCCTATCAGCGCCAAGTGGCGCGCGAGCTGATCAGCGGCTATCAGGCGTCCAGCGAAACCCTGAACCTCAGCGAATACGGCCGCTCGGATAAAGTCATTGTCGATGTGGTCACTCTGGATTCCGAATCCTGCGCGCCCTGTCAGTACATGGTGGAAGCCGTGCGTTCCGCCGTGGACAGCTTTCAGGGGCTGGTGGTCTGGCGCGAACACAAGATCAAAGAGCGCGAGTCGGTCGAGTTTATGATGGGATTGATGGTCAAGAACATCCCCACCATCTGCATCGACGGCCGCATCAAATTCGTCAGCCTCATCCCCTCCCGCCAGGAGCTGATCAAGGCCATCCAGGAACGCATCAATGAAAAGTATTCCATCAAGATGTGGCAGCATCGTGGACGACTGCTGGTGCTGACCGACGACAGCGAAGAGTGCCGGCAGACCATGGAGAACCTGCGCCAGGCACAGATGGAACTGGGCAGCCTGGTGGAAATCCGCCAGATCACGGACACGCAAAAGATCGAGGCCTTTGAGGTCAACGCTCTGCCCGCGGTCATCAGCGTCACCGAACGGATCAAATCCGAAGGACGGGTGCCGTCGGTCGAAGTCATCAAAGAATGGCTGAAGGTGCTGGAATGATCCCGACTGTTTTGCTCACCGGCTTTCTCGCCGCCGGCAAAACCACGCTGATGAACCGGCTCATCGCCCATTATAAGAGCCGTCGCACCGTGGTGCTGATGAACGAGTTCGGCCAGGTGGGCATTGACGGCGCGCTGCTGATCAAGGGCGACTACCGGCTGGTGGAGCTGAACAAGGGCAGCCTGTTCTGCATCTGCGTGCGCACCGATTTTATCGACGAGGTGGAGCGCATCGCCACCCAGATCAAGCCGGAGCTGCTGCTCGTCGAAGCCACCGGCCTGGCCGACACCAGCGAAATGGAACGCATGCTGGCGCTGCCCAACCTGCGCCGCCACATCGATCTGCAGGCCTGCATCGCGCTGGTGGATGCGACCTCTTTTTTCAAGATCGTAAAATTTTTAAACGCCCCCACCGCCCAGGTCAAAAGCGCAGACCTGATCCTGTTGAACAAAACCGATCTTGCCACAGCCGGAGAGCTGACAGCCACCAAGCAGGCGCTGGCCGGCCTAGCGCTGACCGCGCCGGTCATCGAAACCGAACACGCTCGTTTGCCTCTCGACCAACTGGATCGCATCCGACGACCCCTCCATGAAGCCGTGGGCGAGGTGGGCGACGGCCGACCGGACCCGGTGCAGTCCAAAACCGTTGCCGGCACAGGTTCTCTGAGCCGTAAAACCTGGCAAGCCCTTTGCGAAAAGATTAAGGACAACCGGCTGCGTGCCAAGGGATTCGTCACCATCGAAAACCAGGTCTTTTATGTGGACGCCGACATGGAGCGCTGGACCGAAACCCCTTTTCCCGGCGCGGAAAAAGGAAAAAATCGACTGGTGGTGATCGGCCTGGATATTCCCGAATTGCCGGATCTGTCGGAAAACTGACTGAGTCCGGCTGAAAACGAAACCGTCAGCAGCGCACGGGCGCCGGCGTTTTTTTGCTCTCGTGTGGTCAGGCAAAAAGGATGAAAGAAAACTGTATGATCCCTGAATGTTGCCGCGGTTGATGCGGCAACGCAGGGTTGATTCTCTCTCTGCCGAAAAAAAGTATGAAAATGCATTTCAGCTCGCCGCCATTTCATCGTGAAAAAATATTTGCCATTTATCTTGCTTTTCTTTTTCATTTTTTGCAACATTAAAGAAATCAATCGTCGATTTGTGCAAGGGGCCTGATGACGACGAAAGCGCTATCAAGTTCATTTCTTGAGCTGGATTGCGCTTTTTTATTTTACGGCATCTAAAGGGCTGCGCACACCGAGGCCGCCGCGATTGAGGACATGGGTGTAGGTCATAGTAGTGCGCACATCAGAGTGTCCGAGCAGCTCTTGAACGGTTCGGATATCATAGCCATTTTCGAGCAGATGGGTCGTCCGCCCAAAAAATGGCGGATAAACTCCCGAATGGCGGAAGGTATGACAACCGGCCTGTTTATGGATGCCCGCTTTTTGTATGGCAGTTTTGACCGCTTCGGGAAGCATGGTCACTCTGTCCTTATCGCCTTTGCCGGAACGAACGTAGATATGCCGGAATGAAAAATCGATATCCTTCACGCGCAGCCGCAGGCACTCCATGAGACGAAGGTCGGCGCCGTATAAATTGCAGGCCATGATTTTTTCCCGTCCGGAAAGATGCTGCAAAACGCGCCGGACCTCTTCCTGAGTTAAGACCACAGGGAGGCGTTGTGACCGCTTGGCCCATTGGATATCCTGGAAGGTGCTGAGCTCTTTGTGGAGAACCTGTTTGTAGAGGAAAACGATGGCGTTGAGAGCTTGGTTCTGGGTGGAAGCGTCGACATTCAGGCCGGTAGCGAGAGGGGTAAGAAAGGCGGCGATTTCCTGTTCACCCATGTCCTTAGGATGGCGTTTGTGGTGAAAAAGGATGAATTGGAGAATCCAGCGAACATAACTTTTTTCAGTCTTGTAGCAATAATGTCTACTGCGAATGACATCGCGTACCTGATCAAGCAGTTTTTTCTCTGCCAGGGCCGCCTCCATTTATAGTGTCTTTTGTTGGTGTTATATTGTACACCTTGAATATATAATAGAAAGCCATTCAAAGCATGGGACAAAATCACTACGGAATACTATCCGGTCTTTTTGACTGGCTAGTAATTTTCGCGGACATGTCATAACACATTTTTATGTTATAGTTAGTTTCTGTTGCAAAAAGGATGAGCAAAACAGCGCGGAATCCCCCGCGC
>DAIQOA010000292.1:0-4236 GCA_036788095.1 bacterium
GCTTTTTTCGCTCAAACTTTGCCTTCGCCATCTCACTATCTCCTTCAATGATAATCCGGTGATCCGATCATCGGTCGGCGCCGTCGTGCTCAGGCCGCCAGGCCCATCTTCTGCAACAGCTTTTTACCGACTTCCTCGCTTACATTCTGGTAGTTTAAAAACTGCAGGGTAAAGATCGCGCGTCCCTGCGATAAATTGCGCAGCGCGGTGGCATATCCGAACATCTCGGCCATCGGAACCACGGCGCGAATGATCTGGGTGTCTTTGCGGTGCGTGTGCTCCTGGATTTTCGCCCGCCGGATGGCCAGATCGCCGAGGATCGAACCCAGGTATTCATCCGGGGTCACCACCTCCAGATCCATCATGGGTTCCATCAGCACCGGCTTGGCCTGGCGCATGGCGTCCTGCAGCGACAGGGAGCCGGCGATACGGAAAGCCAGCTCGGAAGAGTCCACATCGTGAAAAGAACCGTCGATCAGCGCGGCTTTGATGTTGATCACCGGAAATCCGGCTATGGCGCCGCTGGCCATGGACTCCTTGATGCCGTCGGCCACCGGCTTGATAAACTCTCTGGGAATGACGCCTGCTTGAATGCGGTTTTCGAACTCGAACGGTTTATCCGGTCCGGCCGGGCTAAACTCGATCACCACATGTGCATACTGTCCTTTGCCGCCGGTCTGTTTAACGAACTTGGTCTCCACCGTGGTGGGAACCGTGATGGTCTCTCGGTATGCCACCTGCGGCTTGCCGACGTTCGCCTGAACCTTGAAATCGCGCAACAGCCGGTCCACCAGTATCTCCAGATGCAGTTCGCCCATGCCGGAGATGATCATCTGGCCGGTCTCCGCATCGGTGTGAAACTGAAAGGTCGGATCCTCGTCCGCCAGCGCGTTCAGCGAGGTCACCATGCGGTCCTGATCAGCCTTGGAGCGCGGCTCGATGGCGATGGAGATGACCGGGATTGGAAAATTCATCTTTTCCAGAATGATCGGATGTTTCAGATCGCAGAGCGTATCGCCGGTGCGGGTGGAGCGCAGTCCGACCGCTGCAGCGATTTCGCCGGCGCAAACTTGGGTGATCTCCTCCCGTTTGTTCGCAGACATCAGCAGAACCTTGCTGAGGCGCTCTTTTTTCTCCGTGGTGGTGTTGAGCACCGTGGCGCCGTTGTCGATCCGACCGGAATAGACGCGAAAGTAGGTAAGTTTGCCCACATACGGGTCGGTCATGATTTTGAACGCCAACGCGGCAAAGGGCTCGTCCGGCGACGGCTTGCGCTGTTCTATCTTTTGCGTGTAGGGATTCTCGCCCTCCACCTCCAGCCTGTCCAAAGGACCGGGCAGGTAGGCGAGAATCGCATCCAGCAGCATCTGCACGCCCTTGTTCTTCACCGAAGAGCCGCACAGCACCGGATGGATGCCGCTTTTCAGGGTGCCGGCGCGCAACGCCCGCCGAATCTCCTCTTCGCTCGGCTCCAAATTGGAGAGGTATTTCTCCATCACGCCGTCGTCATAGTCGGAGATAAGCTCGATCATCTGTCGTCGTAGGGCCTGGGCCTTTTCGGTCTCAGCCGCAGGAATTTCGCGTTCCTCCCAGGTGCTACCCGAGGCATCGGCGTCGAACACCAGCCACTTCATGGTGACCAGATCGACGATGCTGTTGAACGACTCGCCGGCGGCCGTCGGGTACTGGATGGGAACCGGACGCGACGCCAGTTTGGTTCGCATCTGCTCCACCACCTGGTCAAAGTCAGCGCCCACACGGTCCATCTTGTTGACATAGGCGATGCGCGGAACGCTGTACTTGTCCGCCTGACGCCAGACCGTCTCCGATTGCGGCTCAACGCCGCCCACGGCGCAAAAGATGGCGACTGCGCCATCCAAAACTCTCAAAGAACGTTCCACCTCGGCGGTAAAATCCACATGGCCGGGTGTGTCTATAATATTGATGCGATGGTTCTTCCAATAGCAGGTGATGGCCGCTGACGTAATGGTGATGCCGCGTTCCTTCTCCTGCTGCATCCAGTCCATGGTGGCCGCCCCGTCGTCCACCTCGCCGATCCGGTGAACCTTGCCGGTGTAATAGAGAATGCGCTCGGTGGTGGTGGTTTTACCGGCATCGATGTGCGCCATGATGCCGATATTGCGCATCTTTTCCAGTTGGGACGGCTTGGACATAAAAAAACCACTTGCTTTAAAAGTCCGGCTGCCGCGGGGCAGTCCGACGATGGGTACGACAAAAGGTTGAAAGAGCTTGACGCTTTTGTCGACCGCACGCTTTAAGCAAATGGTGCTCAGCGGGTAAAAGGCCGCAATCAGGCGCCAAGTCTTAGCAACCACTTTCCAGCCCGGCTGTCTTTAAGCGCAAAAGGGTCGGAGTTAGACTGCAAGACCGGCTAAATACTATATCCTACCACTTGAAATGAGCGAACGCCTTGTTGGCCTCGGCCATCTTGTGGGTGTCTTCACGCTTTTTGACCGAACTGCCCTCATTCTTCGAGGCGGCGATCAGCTCCGAGGCCAGCTTTTCGGACATGGTCTTCTCATTGCGTCCTTTGGCATAGCTGATGATCCAACGGATGGCCAGCGCCTGCTGACGATCATGCCGGATTTCCACAGGGACCTGATAGGTGGCGCCGCCAACGCGCCGGGAACGAACTTCAAGAATCGGTTTGACGTTCGTCATGGCCTTTTCAAACACCTGCAGACCGTCGTTCGTGGTCTTTTGGGAAATGTGATCAACGGCATCATAAAAGATCATCTCTGCGACGCTGCGTTTGCCGCGGCGCATCAGGCCGTTGATAAATTTGGTCACCAGGATGCTGTTGTACTTGGGATCCGGGAGGACCGTTCGTTTAGCTGCGCGTTTTCTTCTGGGCATTCAACAATCTCTACTAGTCGGGATTACTTTTTCACTTTGGCGCCGTATTTAGAACGGCTCTGCTTGCGATCCGCCACGCCGCTGGTGTCGAGCACGCCGCGGATGATATGATAGCGCACACCGGGCAGATCCTTGACGCGGCCGCCGCGGATCAGCACGATGGAATGTTCCTGCAAATTGTGTCCTTCACCGGGGATGTATGCGGTCACTTCAAATTGGTTGGTCAAACGCACGCGGGCGACTTTGCGCAGAGCCGAGTTGGGCTTTTTCGGCGTAGTGGTGTACACGCGCGTACAGACGCCGCGGCGCTGCGGAGAACCGATCAGCGCGGGCGCTTTGGTCTTTCGTTCCAGTTTTTTCCGTCCCAAACGGACCAATTGATTTATTGTGGGCACACAACCTCCAAGATTATCATAGCCTGATAATATAAGAAATAAATTTCGTGAATTCAAGCATTTTTATTGAAAAGGGTTGAAATTAATCCAGTTCTTCGCCTTCCGGCTCCTCCAGACCCGCCTCTTCCTCCACCGCGGTCTTTTTCGTGCGCGTCGTCTCCATCTCGCGGCGATACTCCTCCGGCACGTCGATGGGCGGCCCGGTGACCCTCAGCTGGTGAAACCGGTTCAAACCGGTTCCCGCCGGG
The DNA here is from genome assembly GCA_036788095.1 of bacterium. Taxonomy (GTDB): domain Bacteria; phylum Zhuqueibacterota; class Zhuqueibacteria; order Residuimicrobiales; family Residuimicrobiaceae; genus Anaerohabitans. The sequence continues at coordinate 3,521 of DAIQOA010000292.1, forward strand.
ATCAGGTAGCCCATGATGACGTTCTCCTTAAGGCCCATGAGCTCGTCCACCTTGCCCTCCACCGCCGCATCCGTGAGCACCCGGGTGGTCTCCTGAAACGACGCGGCTGAGAAAAAGCTCTCAGTGGTCAGCGAGGCCTTGGTGATGCCCAGCAGCAACGGATGGAACGTGGCCGGTTGCGCCTGCCGGGCGATCGGCAGTTCCTTGCCCGCGGTCTCGATCTTTTTCACCGCCTTGCGGAACTCCTCCGCCTCCACCAGTTCACCCACCTGGAATTTGCTCGCGCCCTTGGCGCTGATCACCACCTGATTGCGGGTGCGCTCGTTGATCTGCAGAAACCCGAGCCGATCCACCTGGTCGCCTTCCAGGAACGGTGTGTCGCCGGGGTCTTCGATCTTGACCTTTTGCAGCATCTGGCGCACGATCACTTCGATGTGCTTGTCGTTGATGCGCACGCCCTGCAGACGATAGACTTCCTGAATCTCGTTGACCAGATACTCCTGCACCTTGTTGGCGCCCATGATCGCCAGAATGTCATGAGGCGCCACAGAGCCTTCGGAGAGTTTTTCACCGGCGTGGACGAAATCGCCCGGGTGCACCAAGACGTGCTTGCCGTAGCCGATCAGATAGGTCTTTTCTTCATGGCCGTCCTCCGAACGGACGATGATCTTGCGCACGCCGCGCTTCATCTCGCCGAACTCCACCAGGCCGTCGAT
>DAIQOA010000293.1:0-4232 GCA_036788095.1 bacterium
GTACCTTACAGGACAGCCCTTCAAGCCACCGCCTCTGGCGGTGGTAATTGACTCTGGCTTTTGCATAGTCTTCAGCCTGATTTTCATGGGTGGAGAGTTTGTGGCCCTCCTCCTCGCGTTTGGCCTCGATGACGCCGGCGGGTTGACCGTGGACAAAGAGGAGATAGTCCACCGGTCCGGCGTCGGTGAGGTATTCGCGCACCGCCACGCCGGGGCCGGCGTGCAGGTTGATGGCGGATTTGTCCTGAATCACCCAGCCGCAGGCAGCGAGCTGCCGGTCGATGTGATCGCGGGCGATCTGTTCTGGGGTTTGGTTCATTTCTGCCGAGCCGGGCTCTATATTCCTCACAATTGGATTTGCGATTGTAGTTCTGATCACCGCATATGATATACAATAAAAAAGCCCAATCATTTTCAGTCGATTGAGCCGTTCATTTTCCCAACAATGCCCCTCCCGGATTGCACTGCTCGCCAAAACGCACTTGTGCGGAAATGGTTGCTGTATTTTCTATAATGTAATAATATTATACACAAAATCAAGGAGTTTTGCGGAATGTCAATGAGTAAAAAAATGCCTGATGCTGAAGCGAATGCCCATCAGTAAGAACCTTGCGAGGTTGTGTTAATACATCCTTTTGTCATTCTGAGCCCGCAACCCCCTATCTCTAACAAGCAGCAGAAGCAGAAAAGGGCGAAGAATTTATCGACGCATTAAGTTTTTGTTGTTCCGCATTCTTGATTCGTCGCCAGATCCTTCGGGCTGCAAATAAGAGTTGCTAAAGATGTAAGAGATAATTGGCGCAGCCCTCAGGATGACAACATACTACATCCTTTTGTCATTCTGAGCCCGCAACCCCCTATCTCTAACAAGCAGCAGAAGCAGAAAAGGGCGAAGAATCTATCGACGCATTGAGTTTTTGTTATTCCGCATTCTTGATTCGTCGCCAGATCCTTCGGGCTGCAAATAAGCGTTGCTAAAGATTGAAGAGATAATTGGCGCAGCCCTCAGGATGACAACATAAAAGCACCCCTTGTCATGATGAAGCACAGAGCCAACAGAGTGGGTGGCCTTCCGGCTCGAAGCGCCGGCGCAATTCATCAAGTCCGCGGCTTGCGGTCGTCGCAGAGATGATTGTTGCACCAGTCCTTCTTGACAGAACTATCTGCAAAATCAGAGCTATTCTCCTTTTTCATGGGATCGCTCTATATTCATAAAGTGATCGCTCAGTTTTTCGATCCTTCGCAATGACAATGAATGGCCGCAAAACAAGATCGGATATTGGTTTCGTTAACCCGGTGGCGGGATGACAAATAACAAAAGTGGCATTCTTCCCGTTCATCGGCGTTTTTTTCCGCTTCATCGGCTATTTTTCCGGTTCGTCCACTCTTTTTTTCATTCTTGCCCCAATAGTGGTATCTTGAGCTGTCAAAATTAACCGGAAAAGGAGAAAAAAATGAAAAGATCCAATGCTGTCGCGTTTTCGCTGCTGACCCTGGCCTGTGTGGTCCTGGCGGCCGTGCAACCCTCTCAAAGTCAAAACGCCCTGGCGTTTGACCCTGCGCTTTTGCCTCTGGGGACCGCCAACTTGGAGTTCGAAACTGCGCTGCCGATGGAGAAACTGAGCCTGGGTGTGTCAGGCTGGTACGAATACAAGGAGGTAGAGGCCAGATGGGTTTATGGAAAGATCCTCTATTATCCGTTCGGCAAAACCTTTCAGGGTCTGGCCCTGGGTCCGCTCGCCGGGGTTCTGCGTTACTACCGGCAGGAGGACGAGGCGAACAAGATGGAAAAAGACACCAGTCTGATGGTGGGCGCCATCGGACAGTACAACTGGCTGCTGGGCAGTAACGATCGTTTTCTCATCGGAGTGGGTGCGGCGGTGCGCACCGCGGTCAAAGAGATCAAGTCGGACTCTCTGTTAAAGCGAGTGGATGGAGAGCTACGGCTGGTCGCGGGTATAACTTTTTAACGTAAGAAAGGAACAAAAAATGAAATCACGTTTTATTCTCTGCTTGATGATGGCGGCCCTGGCCACGGGCGCTCAGGCGATCGAATCGCCCGGATTGATGTCAAAAAAGATAAACGGCTATGTCGGCCTGGCTGGCCGCGCCTCTACAATCTTAAACAATCGGGCGGGGTATGGCGACCTGCGTGCAGCGCTGCAGTTGAAGAACAACTGGGCGGTGGGCTTGTCGGCCTCCGGACTTGTCTATGATAAAAAGCTCTCCACCCTGGTGCAGGACGGCACGTATCACCTTAATCTGGCCTACAGCGGCGTCTTTGTCGAAAAGCTGTTCAACGTCGGCGGGAATTTTCAGCTGTCGGTCAGCCTGATGACCGGCCTCGGGGTTGCCCAGTATCAGTACGACAAGGAGTACCGCCGGGATAAAGTTTGGCACGAGGAGATCATCGACCAGACCACTTTCGGCGTGCAGGAACTGAACCTGAACCTGATGCATCGGCTGACCGGACCCTGGTGGATCGGCATCCTGGCGAGTCTGCGTCGTTCCGCACCGGTGGAGATGATCGCCACGCCGGAAAATCTGATCAGGAACGGCGGCGTCGGATTTTCGCTCAAGAGGGCATTTTGACCGGGTGGCCGGCAGCGGCTCTTCCGCTCCAGCGCAAAGAGCCGCCCGTCGCCCGGGCGCGCCTGAAAGCGGGGGCGCCTGCTGCCGCTGAAAATTTTGCCGTCTTGGCCATAAACCCTTTTTTTTGTCCAACGCTTGCTTTTTGCGAATTTTTCCGTATTTTTATTACAGTGCCAATCAGAGGAATGAATGACTAGAAAAATACAGCCTGCCGTTTATCTTCTGGCGGCCTCGGCCGCAGTCCAGCTGCTGCTTATTCTGTACAAGCATTTCATCGGCTACGTGGTCATCAAGAGCGTGGTCCATTTGGCGGCGATGTGGACCATCAGCACGCTGCTGAGCCTTCCGGTGTTAGCCCTGCTGATCTGGCTCGACCTGCTGCTGATGCGACGCCTGGAGACGCACTCCTGGGAAAAAAAGCGGTGGTTGCGAGCCCTGCTGGAAGGACCGGCGATCCTGCTGATCGGTGGTTTGCTCGGTGTACTGATCACCGTGCTTTTTCAGGCGTCGATCGGTTATTCGCAGCCGTTCACGGAAGTTTTGCGCAACAACCTGCTCATCGCCACCATTCTGAATATCCTGCTCGCCACCGGACTGGAGGCATTCAATTTTTATCAAAAGCATCAGTCCGCCGCGATCAAAGCGCAGGCCCTGGAAAAAGAGAACATTCACCTGCGCTTTGAAACGCTGAAAAAGCAGCTGGACCCGCATTTTCTCTTTAACAGTCTGAATGTGCTCGCCTCGCTGATCACCAAGGACGCGGCCAAAGCCCAGGAGTTCATCGACGAGTTTTCATCGGTCTATCGTTACACTCTGGAGGTGATCGACAAGCAGGTGGTCACGGTGGCCGAAGAGCTGGAGTTTGCCCGTTCCTATCTTTTTCTCCAGCGGATCCGTTTCGGCGAAGGGGTGCGGGCCGAGATCAATGTCGATCCAGCCGTCCTGAACCATTTTCTGCCGCCGCTTGCCGTGCAGATCCTGCTGGAGAATGCGATCAAGCACAATATCGCCAGCGCCGCATTTCCCCTGCAGGTGCGCATCTTTTCCACAGATGATGCTTTGATCGTGATCAACAACGTGCAGAAAAAGAACGGGGACACCCGGGGCAGTGGAGTGGGATTGGCTAATCTGGCGGCCCGTTACGCGCTGCTGGCCGACGAACAGCCGAAAATCATTCAAACGGCTGCGGAATATCAGGTCCGTTTACCCTTAATCGAGCCCAACTGAGATGAAGATCGCCATTGTCGAAGATGAAAGACTTTCCGCGGAACACCTGGCCGCGTTGATCAAGGAAATGGAACCAGAGGCTGAAATCGTCGCCATGCTGGACTCGGTCGCCGCGGCGGTGGCCTGGCTGCGCAAGAATGAAGCCGAGCTGCTTTTTCTCGACATTCAGCTGACGGACGGCCAGAGCTTTGCCATCTTTGAGCAGATTAAAATCGACAGTCCGGTCATCTTTACCACCGCCTATGACGCTTACGCCATCCAGGCCTTCAAGGTCAACAGCGTGGATTATCTGCTCAAGCCCATTCGCAAAGCTGAGTTGCGCGCCAGCCTGGAAAAGTTTCACCGGCTGCATTTTCCGGTGCAAAAAAATATGCAGCAACTGCTCCAGGCGCTGCAAAGATCGTCTCAGGAGT
>DAIQOA010000294.1:0-1532 GCA_036788095.1 bacterium
CAGGAAAAATTTATTAACGTCAATAAACATAATGATGCACGCTTAACGGGAAAAAGACATGCATGGAAAAGCGTTATTCAGTATAGGGGATGAGCTGACTAACGCTTTTTTTATTTATAAGGTTTTAAACTGCAAAGGCCGTCGGTTTTTGCAGGGAGGGCTCTGTACGGATTTTATAAGCGGCTGAACCATTTATCTCTGCGATCGACCGATTCTGCCAGCCCAACGTGTTACACCCTGTATAGGATCATCCATGAAATCGCACCTCGTGCACTTGTTGCAAGTTCTAATCCCCCTTTCCACCATCCTGTCAGGATGGTTCTTGCCCGCATATAGTCAACCCTTAGCCTTCCCGCTTGAAAGCGAAGGCGCGCCCCATTTCTGGTTGGATGCAGGTTTTTTTCGCCAGGATGATCAGGTCCGCATCGAGTTCTATTACTCCATCGCGCTTAAAGAGCTGAATTTTTCCAGTCCGGCCGGCGACAGCCTGGCCTCTTTTACTCTAGCCCTCTCCCTGCAGGATCAGAGCGGCGCCTCGGTGTTCACCGATACCCATTCAAGAAAAGCGCGCTTTAACAAAGCGGCGCTGACCGATGAAACCAAAGGCGTGGTGGATCAGATCGTTCTGTCCCTGCCCGCCGGCGCCTATCGGCTGCAGGCCCGGCTGACGGATGTGAATGCGGGAAAATTTTCCCTCATCACCGGCCAGGTCTCTGTTCCCTCTTTTTCTAAAGAGCTGTCGGTCAGTGAACCGCAAGTGGCGATCAACATCCAAGCGAACGCGGCCGGCGCTGCTTTTAAAAAAGGCAACACCGCGATCATCCCGAATCCGTCCAGAAGGTATCGCTATCACAACGCCAAGCTCTATCTCTATTACGAGATCTATAACCTCGAGCTCGCTGGTGCGGACAGCTCAGCGCCGCTTTCCGTCCTCTACAGCATAACCGATCAGGCCGGCGATACGCTGATGCTGATGCCGCCACAGAAGATCGACCGCGGCGGCCGGACCAGCGCCCGAGTGGCCGGGCTGGACGTCAGCGGCCTGGAGGGCGGCGCCCATACCATTGCGGTGGCGGTGTTTGATTCGTCCACCGGCCAGTCGGCGGTCAGTGCAAAACGATTCTGGATTCATCAGCCCGCCCTCGCCGCTCAGCTTTTGCCCATGTCCCCAGAGGACATCAAACGTTACCGGGATCAAATCAAATATATCGCCACCCACGACGAGCTCCGGTTGTTCGACGAACTCGATACAGAGGGCAAGACCAACTTTCTGCTCAACTTTTGGCGGGGTAAGGATGAAAGCCCGGAGACGCCGGAGAACGAATATATGCAGAACCTATTCAGCCGCATCGCCTACGCCAATAAAAATTTTAAAAGCAGTGAGAGCGGACTGAACAGCGACATGGGCCGGGTGTTCGTGGTCTACGGCAAGCCGGACGACATCGAGCAGTACACCTGGGAGACCGGGCGCAAGTCGTACGCCATCTGGCGCTATTTCACCGCGGGCGGTCAACACAGTTTTGTTTTCGTCG
>DAIQOA010000294.1:1632-4130 GCA_036788095.1 bacterium
TACGCCATCTGGCGCTATTTCACCGCGGGCGGTCAACACAGTTTTGTTTTCGTCGATCGCAATCACGAAGGAATTTATTATCTGGTGCATTCCACAGTAGAGGAGGAAATCAAAAACTATAATTGGGAGGCAACAGAAGTAAAAAGAGACTCTTACTACCGCTAAACACCATCCGTCGAGCGGGAGGACTTTGTTGACGAAGAAGGGCCCCGGTGGGCCCCAACGACTCGCGCTCGGCCAAACCGCCACCACAATCAGAAGAGGAGGTGAAGGGCAGCAGACAACCGGCTGTATCCAACCAATTTCACTTGATGAGGAAATGGGCGGTACTTTGGGCTTTACGCTTCGAAAGAAAAAATGGTTTGAACACTCCTGTTCATCGAAATTTCGAAAAAGGTCCTTGGTTGCATCGTCTGACAAAAAAAGTACAGGGCAATTCCATTTCCATTAAACAAACGGAGGTATTAATGATGCGTACCAATCGTTACTTTAAGCTCATCTGCATGACCGCCGCGGTTTTGCTGACCCTGTTTATCCCAGAGATGGATATGCGGGCCGGAACAACCGGCAAGATATCAGGCGTAGTGCTGGATGCCGGCACCAAAGAACCGCTCATCGGCGCCAACATTCTTATCGTCGGCACCAGGATGGGCGCCACCGCTGGCGTCGACGGCTCCTACTTTATCCTCAACATTCCGCCCGGAGACTATTCGGTACGCGCCACCATGGTGGGCTACGGCCCCATCCTGCAGCAAAAGGTGCGCGTGAATGTCGATCGGACCACCACCGTTGATTTCAACATGAACCAATCCACTATTCAAGGCCAGGAGGTCGTCATCACCGCCCAGCGTCCGTTGGTGGAAAAAGACGTGACCTCCAGCCAAAAGGTGACCACCAGCGAATCCGCAGCAGCCCTGCCGGTGGCGGACATCATGGACGCGGTGAGCCTCGAACCCGGCGTGTCCGTTGATACCGAAAACCTGGACATCACCATCCGTGGCGGTGGTAACGACGAGATCAGCTTTCAGGTAGACGGTATGGAGCGCAGCGACAAGTTGAACGACAAGATCTACGCCATCACCAACTCGGCCGCTGTATCGGAGATCCAAGTGCTCACCGGCGGTTTCAATGCCGAATACGGCGACATCCGTTCCGGTATTTTCAACGTGGTCACCAAAGAGGGCGGCCGCAAATACTCCGGATCCGCTGATTACCGTCTCGGCGCCGCGCATCAAAAACATTTCGGCCCCAACGCCTACGGCCAGGATCAGTACGATTATAAAATCTACGCCGGCCCCGGCTCCTTTGACGCAGTGAAGGATGTTGAAGGCCGTCAGATTTTCGCCGGCTGGAACGCGCTGGCCGTGAACGCCAACAAATCAAAATATCTCGGCAAAAGCGACTGGGCCCCCCAGGATCTGTTGGACGTTTGGAAATGGCAGCACCGCCCCATCTCCTACGGCGATAAACCGGACCACTATCTGGACGCCGGTCTCGGCGGACCCATCCCCGGGCTGGATAAAATCGGCCTCCAGGAAGCGGGCTTTTTCCTCGGCTACAAGTTCACCCGTGAATACCCGGTATTGCCCTCCATCAGCGAGTTCGACAACTATAACACCTTTGAGGGTAAAATCAATTTTAAACCCATCAACTCGCTGAAATTCGTGCTCAGCGGCTTGTACGGCAAGACCGAAACCAGCACCATCGGCTCCACCTGGGGCGGTCAGCCCCTGATGCAGTATGGCGCGGACGTCACCAGCGACGCGCTGGGCACCTATAAATACTATCTCGCCTCCCAGGGTTTGCTCGACGTTTACACCAAATCCATCGGCGGCAAGATGACCCACACGCTCAGCCCCTCCACCTATTATGAAGTGCGTTACGACTATTTCACCACAGAGACCGAAGCGGGCAAATCGCGGGCGCGCAATCCCGAGATCATCAAAACCATCGCCGGCGTCGGCTTTGACGAAGGGCCCACCGGCTGGATCGGCGAGGCCAATCCCATCACCGATCTGCCCGGCACTTTTATTTTCTACGGCGGAGCCAATGTGGTGGACACCTCTTTTGTTAAAAGCCACAAAGTGAATTTCGATTTCACCAGCCAGATCAACAAAGAAAACCTGGTCAAATTCGGCGTCGAATACGGAAACGACCATGTCAAGAGATTCAACCGCAAGGCCGGAACCATCATCCTGGCGCCCAATGCGGGAGATTTCGTTCGTCTCAACGCCAAGCCCAATCATTTCGCCGGCTATATTCAGGACAAGATCGAATACGGCGGTCTGATCGCCAACATCGGTCTGCGCATCGAACACTACGATGCCAACAGCTGGGTGTACGTGCCCAATGACATCTATTCCATGATCTGGGCCCGTGGCGGCACCGAGGGATATCTGACCTACGACGATCTGCCCAAGGAAAAAGCCAAGTCCAACACCTATCTGGCGCCGCGCATCGCGTTCTCGCATCCGGTGCATCAGAACACCAAGTTCTTC
>DAIQOA010000295.1:0-4085 GCA_036788095.1 bacterium
CGGCCGCTGTGTTACGACAAAAGGGCTTTGGTTAAGTCGCCTTATGCCAAAGCCCCTGTCGGTTTACCACTGAATGTTAATTGTCGCCCAACTTTTCTTTCAGGTATTTGAGCGCGTCGCCGACCGAAGCCATCTTTTCCGCTTCGCTGTCGGGGATTTCGATGCCGAACTCTTCCTCAAACGCCATCACCAGTTCGACCGTATCCAAAGAATCAGCGCCCAGATCATCGATAAAAGATGCTTCCGGTGTGACCTCTTTCTCATCGACGCCCAGTTGATCGACGATGATCTTTTTTACCCGTTCTTCAAGAGCCATGTGAGTAACCTCCTCGTTTAATTTAGGCTGGTTGAAATGATTGTTTTCGTTTTTTACATCACCATACCGCCGTCCACCTGCATCACCTGACCGGTGATGTAATCGGAGGACGGACCGGCAAGAAATAGCACCATATCGGCCACCTCATCCGGTGTGCCGGCCCGCTCAAGCGGGATCAGCTTTAAAAAGGCATCCCGGGCCGCCTGCGGCAGGTTCCGGGTCATCTCGGTGTCAATGTAACCCGGCGCCACGGCGTTGACCTGGATGTTGCGAGAACCGAGTTCTTTGGCCGCTGATTTGGTCAGGCCGATCACGCCGGCTTTGGCGGCCGCATAATTGGCCTGTCCGGCATTTCCCATCAAACCGACCACGGAGGCCATGTTGATGATTTTTCCACTGCGTTGTTTGATCATGGGCCGGGTCACGGCTTTCATGCAGTGAAACACGCCGGTGAGGTTGACCGTGAGGACCGCACTCCACTCTTTCTCATCCATGCGCAGCAGCAGGTTGTCCCGCGCGATGCCCGCGTTGTTCACCAGTATGTCGATGCGGCCGTAGTGCTGAAGAGTTTCAGCCGCCAGACGCTCCGCATCTTCCGGTTTGCTGACATCGATGGACAGGGCGATCGCCTGCCGATCCAAGCGGCGAATCTCAACGGCCGTCTCCTCCGCGCTTTGCGCGTCCATATCCGCAACCACCAGCCGGGCGCCGGCCTGCGCCAGTTTCAGACTGCACGCCCGCCCGATTCCGCGGCCGCCCCCTGTTACAATAGCAGTTTTATTTTCAAGGATCAACAAATTTTTTTCTCTCCCTGCTTGCGGTCCTGCAGGACTCTTGTCAGGTCTTCTCTCCCAAAGTGTCCAGCGCGGCCAAGTCCTCTATTCCGGAGGCATGATCGATCCGGCACTGCCGGTTGATTTTGCGCACCAGCGCACTCAGCACCGTGCCGCTGCCGAGCTCTAAAAAATCGTTTACCCCATCCGTGAGCATGGCTTCAATGGAACCCATCCATTGCACCGGCCGCACCAGCTGCTCTTCCAGCAAAAATCTCAATTGCTCCGGATCCTGAACCGGCTGTGCAGTGACGTTGCAATAAACCGGCAGCGTTGGCGTCTGGATGGTCGCATGGTGCAAAGCCTGCGCCCATTCACGCTTGACCGGCTCCATTAGGGGCGAATGAAAGGCCGCGCTCACCTTGAGCGGCAACGCTCTTTTAGCGCCGGCCCGCAGCGCCAGGGCCATGGCCGCTTCGACGCCAGCCTGGGGCCCGGAGATCACCACCTGATCCGGCGCATTGTAATTGGACGGCACCACCGGAAACTCGGCCTCGATCCCGGCACACAACTCTTCGACGCGATGAACCTCCAAGCCGAGAATCGCGGCCATGGCGCCGGGATAGCGCTGACCGGCTGATTGCATCAGCTCGGCGCGAAGATGCACCACACGCAGCCCCTGTTCAAAATCCCAAGCGCCTGCGACTGCAAGCGCGGTCAATTCACCAAGGCTGTGGCCCGCTACAGCCTGCGCCCGCACCCCGCGGTCCCGCAACAGCGTATATAACGCGTAACTGTGCACATAAAGCGCGGGCTGCGTATAGCGGGTCTGGCGCAACAGGTCTTCGGGACCGGTAAAACTGATCTTGGCCAGATCGAAACCGAGTATTCCCTCTGCCCGCTGATACAGCGAACGGACGCTTTCACAGGCGGCAAAAAGGTCCTGCCCCATGCCGACGCTCTGCGACCCCTGTCCTGGAAATAAAAAGGCTCTGTTATTCACATCCTGCCTGTGTGTTCTGAAAGCCTGACCGCCCCAGCGGAGAAGAACCTTCTCCACACCGGTTGGAGCGCCTTTCGTGATGCGCAACGCACCACTAGAACCGAACCGCTGCTGAAGCCCATGTCAATCCGCCGCCGAACGCAACCATCACCACGACTCGCCCCTGGCTCAGCCGGCCCATGCGCCTGGCTTCATCCAGTGCAATGGGGATCGAAGCCGCGGAGGTGTTGCCGTACTTGGCCAGATTGATAAAAACCCGCTCCAGGGGAATGCTGATCTTTTTAGCGGTCGCCTCGATGATGCGCAAGTTCGCCTGATGCGGAATCAGCAGATCCACCTGATCGGAATTCAAGCCGGTCTGCTGCAGAATTCTACTGGCCGCTTCACCCATGGCGGTGACCGCTTGTTTGAACACCTCCCGGCCTTCCATTTTGATGAACTGGTATCCGGCTTTTACGGACTCGAGGGAGGGCGGGTATTTGGTGCCGAATCCGGGCACATACAGGAGGTCCGCATAGCGTCCATCGGAACCCATCAGAGTCCCGAGAAGGCCGGCCTGGCCGTCTGACGGCGTCATCACCACAGCGCCGGCGCCGTCTCCGAACAGGACACAGGTATTGCGGTCAGAGTAGTCGGTCATCCGCGACAGCGTTTCGCCGCCGATGACCAGAACGTTGCGGCAGACCGCGGAGCCGATGAACGCATCGGCGATCGACAAACCGTAGAGAAAGCCCGAGCAGGCGGCAGAGACATCAAAGGCCGCGGCGTTGATCGCGCCGATATTTTTCTGCACATAGCAGGCCGTGGCTGGAAAGCCCACATCGCCGGAAACCGTGGCTACGATGATCATGTCCAAATCCGCAGCCTGCAGCCCGGCATCGGCCAAAGCCTTGTGCGCCGCTTCTGTGCACAGGTCCGATGTAAACCGACCCTCCTCAATCAGGCGCCGCTCTTCCATGCCGGTGCGTTCACGGATCCAGGAATCGCTGGTGTCCACCATTTTTTCCAGATCATGATTGGTCAGCACCCTGCCGGGTATTGCGGCGCCGGTTCCGACGATCCTGGAGTGCGGTTTCACGGCCAAAGCCAACCTCCTGCTTAAAAACCCTATACTCCGCCCATCCCTGAAGCGCCGCTCGCGCAGTGGGCAGAGCCGGCGGAACAGGCAAAGGCGGTTCACTCAAGCAGGGGTGGATGGTTCCCGGTCCTGCGCAGATTTAGAAAGATTCTGATGGTTGATCAATCGACAACTGCTTTATTTCATCAGAGATCTTTTGCGTAACATTGCCGGCAGCCATTTTATAGGCGACCAGCACCGCGTTCTTGATCGCCTTGGGAGTGGACCGTCCGTGGGCCTTGATGCAGATGCCCTGCACGCCGAGGAACGGTGCACCGCCGTATTCCTGGTAATCAAACAGCTTGCGAATGCCGTCAAAGGTGGGTTTCATCAGAACGGCGCCGAGCTGGGAGAAAATATATTTACGCGTCAATTTGCGGATGCTGCTTTTAAAAATGGACAACAGGCTTTCACCGAATTTGAGCACCGCGTTGCCGGTAAAGCCGTCGCACACCACCACATCTGCATCCCCATGGAGAATGCCGCCGCCTTCCACATTACCGATAAAATCGATCGGCGCCGCGGAGAGCAGTGCATGGGCCTTTTGCGTCAGCTCGTTCCCCTTCATCACTTCATGACCGATGTTGAGCAGACCGACGCGAGGATGGCTCTCGTTGTATACTTGGGAGAAATAGATGCTGCCCATGATGGCGAATTTCAGCAGATCGTCAGGCCGGCAGTCCACCGTGGCGCCCACATCCAGCAGGATGGCGCGGCCGTTTTCAGAAGGCATAATCGTTCCCAGCGCCGGACGCCGCACACCCTCCATGCGTTTGAGGGTGAACAGAGCGGTCGCCATCAGAGCGCCGGTGTTGCCCGCGCTGACCACCGCGGCCACTTGGCCCTGCTTCTGCAGCGCCATGGCCACAGCCATGG
>DAIQOA010000296.1:0-1090 GCA_036788095.1 bacterium
AGGGAAAACGGACGATGCGCACATTGGGTGCATATTTGATGCGGCTGGTGCCGGTCAAATCAGCGCCGGCATAGGTGCACCAGTTGCAAACAAAGGCAACGATCTTGGGTTCAAACTCGGGCATGCTGCCTCCACAGGGCATAATGACAGATTCCAATTCGCGATTGTGACCGATGGGTAATAAGCTCACCTGTTCTACTGTCACACGCGATCAGACGGCTTTCATCTTTTCCTGCCAATCGATTGGAACAGACCATGGCGACTCGGTTCAGGAGAGCAACTCCATTACCTCTGCGTAAACCTGCTCATGGGTGTATCCTTGCAGGTCGATGGATTTGCTGCGGCAAAAAGCGACACAGGTGCCGCAGCCCTGGCACAGACCAGGGTTGACCTTGGCAATGGTTTTGATGACCTGGCCGTTGCGGTTCTTGATCTCTTCCTTTTCAATGGCCTGATAGGGACAGGCGGACTGACAGAGAAAACAGCCGACGCAGGTTGAATAAAGTGGCGGTGCGGTACGGTTGACCACCGCCACCACCGGCTCACGGGTCAGTTCATCCATGGAAAAAAGCGCAGCGACCTTGGCGGCGGTTCCGGACGCCTGGCCCACTGATTCAGGGATATCCTTGGGCGACTGACAGGCGCCGGCGAGAAAGACGCCGGCGGTGTTGGTCTCCACCGGCCGGAGTTTGGGATGCGCTTCGACAAAAAATTTGTGGCTGTCATAGCTGATATGCAGCTTTTGCGCCAAGGCCTCGGCGCCGTCATTGGCCACTCCGGCGGTGGCCAGCACCACCAGGTCGGCCTCGATCTCCACCGGCATGGCGTTGAGCAGCGTGTCTGCGCCCTGAACGATTAATTTGCCGTTGCGCTCATAAATACGCGACACCCTTCCCCGCACATACTGCACGTGGTCCTCTTCAATGGCGCGCCGGGTGAATTCATCATACATCTTGCCCGCCGCACGAATGTCCATGTAAAACACATAGGCCTGGCCGTGATGCACTTTGTGCTTGTACAGCATCGCATGTTTGGCGGAATACATGCAGCAGATCTTGGAGCAGTACTCTATGCCCTTGGCCGGATCCCG
>DAIQOA010000296.1:1190-4064 GCA_036788095.1 bacterium
CCGAGCCCGGTGTTGAATTCGCTGGGGATCTTTTTATTGGGGCACTTGGTGGTGCACAGTCCGCAACCGGTGCATAATTTTTCGTCCAGGCTGCGCGCTTTTTTGCGAACACGCGCCTTGAAGTTACCGATAAAACCGTCCAGACTTTCGAGTTCACAATAGGTGTACAGGGTGATGTTGGGGTGTTGCGCCACCTCCACCATGCGCGGAGTCAGAATGCACTGGGAGCAGTCCAGGGTTGGAAACGTTTCGGACAGCTGAGACATATGGCCGCCGATGGATGGATCGCGTTCAACCAGTATGACCTTGTGTCCGGCGTTGGCGATGTCCAGCGCCGCCTGAATGCCGCTGATGCCGCCGCCGAGCACCAGGGCGGTCTTGGTCACCGGCACTTTGATCGGATGCAGCGGCTTGTTGCGCTTGACCTTTTCCACCAGCATGGTGACCAGATCGATGGCTTTGTCCGTGGTGACGTCCGATTTCTCGTGCACCCAGGAACAATGTTCGCGCAGATTGGCCATCTCGCAGAGGTACGGGTTCAATCCCGATTCGTTGCACACCCGGCGAAACGTCGGCTCGTGCATGCGCGGAGAGCAGGCGGCGACCACGACGCCGGTCAGCTTGTTTTGTGCGATGGCCTCGCGGATAAGCGTTTGGCCGGGATCCGAGCACATGTACTTGTAATCCACGCTGTGGGCCACGCCGGGAATTTTACGGCAGGTTTCGGCCACTCGGGCGCAATCCACCGTAGCACCGATATTTTCACCGCAATGACAGATAAATACGCCGATACGCGCCATGAAAGACCACTCCAATTATACGGGTGCGTTTTCCGAAACCTGTGAGGATTTACCGGCCGCCAGACGGACCGGCACACTATGCCGCTGCAAGCCCAGCTGTTTGGCGCTCAGTCCGAGCGCCAAACCGATGGCCTGGGTGACGTACAAAATAGGAATCGTATACTTTTTGCCGCTGTGGGATTCGCTGGCCTGGCGCCGCATATCCAGATTGGAATGACACATCGGACAGGCGACAATGATGGCCTCGGCGCCGCGTGAGACGGCATCATCGAGAATCCGGGCGCACAACCGGCCGACCACATCGGTGCGCGGCACGGAAAAACCGGCGCCGCAGCACTCGGTTTTAAAGGCCCAGTCCAGCGGGGTGGCGCCGATTTTTTCCATAATCCGATCCATCTCTTCAGGATCTTCCTCACGGTCAAACTCCGCCACCTCGGCCGGCCGCACCAGCAGGCAGCCGTAATAGCAGGCCACTTTATAATCAAAAGGGGCGCTCAGTTTTTCTTTCAGGCTCTCCGGAAGCACACGCTGCAAAAGCTGAAGCAGGTTGACCGACACAGGAATGTTTTGCATCGGCAGTTCCACGAGGTCAGCGATCTTTCGCCGTTTGGCGTCGTCGGTCATCAGCGCTTTGCGCGTGGCGGCCAGTCTGGAAAAACAGGCAGCACAGGGGACCAGCAATTCTTTAAAACCCTGTTGCTCAGCCAAAGCCAGACTTCTCGCCGGCAGGGCCAGCGATAAGGTGTGATTGAGATTGTGCGCGGCAGAGGCGCCGCAACAATTCCAGTCCTCCACCTCCACCAGATCGACATCGAGCGCTCGCAGCACCGCCAGCAGGGATTCTCCATACTCCCGCGAAGAACCGTTGATGGAACACCCCGGGTAATAGCCCATTTTCATATGCGTGCCTCCTTATCCTCCGCAGCCCGCTTGAACAGTTTGCGCATGGCCTTGGGATGCTTGACGCGGTGGGGCAGCAGGTTCAATTTACCGCGGAGAAACATCCCGGGAGCGGTCAACAGATCCTGCCACCATTTGCGAGAGCGAACCTTATAATCCACGACCATGCCCATCTCGTAGAGCCGGCCGGTGTAGCGAATGGAATCCAGAAAGGCGGTGTGAAAACGAAGAATGTTGCGGGCTTCTGGATGTACGAGGTCGCGGCGCTTGGAGGTGGCCCGCAAAAAATCAGCCACACGGGGAATGTCGATCTCCATGGGGCAGCGCACATAGCAGGTTTCACAGGAAAGGCACAGCCAGATGCTCTGGGATTTCAACACCGCCTTCTCCAAATCAGGACGGCCGGTCTGCAGCATGCGCATCCAGACGCTGGAGGGATAGTCCATCTCCGCGGCCATGGGGCATCCGGCTGAACATTTGCCGCATTGGTAGCAGCGCCGGATGTCGACACCGGTCTCCTGCAACAAACAATCCGCCAGCGTCAAGTTTTGCGCTGAATGGGTTTGAGCCGTGGACATAGAAATCTCCTGTCAAAATGACTGAATCACTGCCGCCGCAACACCATGAAGACACATTCATCCTTAAAGCTGTTTTGCGCTGAACGCTGAAACGGATGGATGAGAAAGCAGACAGTCGCTTGAGACGGGCTTGGTGGAAAACGATCCCGCCCTGTGCCGGTTGATGGCCTGATACGCAAGTTACACCACGCAGGGAAAAAAATCAATGTTTTTTTTCAACAAGCCGGCCGTCTCCGGCGGTTGCAGCCAGCGTGGCCCGGACAGACGCCGGTCGTAGAACGCCGATCATCCGCCAAGGCCGTTCATGCCCCGGTACCATTTCCGGTTGCTGCGATACAGCTTTTTAAAATGTCGGAACATCCGCTCGTAGAGCTGCCTGTGGTCAGGATTTGGTTGAAACACCTCTTGGACGCGGATGTATTTTTTGATGTCGGAAAAATGATCGAGATAGCCCAACGCCAGACTGGCTAACAACGCCACGCCCTTGGCATTGGCCAGTTGTGGATCCTCCACCTGATGAATCGGGCGGCCGATGACGTCTGCAAAGATCTGGCACCAGATGCGGCTCTTGGCGCCGCCGCCGATGATCCGCACAT
>DAIQOA010000297.1:0-4026 GCA_036788095.1 bacterium
GTCGAAAAGCTGACCCCGCGGAATTTACTCTATCCCTGTACCATGTTGACTCAGGAGGATGAATGCTTAAGCAACAGCAGACGATCAGACACGAGGTTTCCTATTCCGGCGTCGGACTGCACACGGGCAATAAGACCAAGATCACCTTTAAACCGGCTTCTGCCAACAATGGCATCACCTTTATTCGAACCGATATCCCCAACTCTCCCATCATCCCGGCTGACATCGACCATGTGCTGGATATCTCCCGCGGCACCACCATCGGCATCGGCGAGGCGAAAATTCACACCGTCGAGCATGTTCTCGCCGCGGTCAGCGGACTGGAGATCGACAACATCATCTGCGAAGTCCACGGCAACGAACCGCCCGTAGGCGACGGCAGCGCCCTGCCCTTTGTCGAGATTCTGCTCAAAGCCGGTCTGCAGGAACAGGACTCTCCGCGCGATTATCTCATCGTCGACAAGACCATCACCTATCATGAACCGGCCCGCGGCATCGACATCGTCGTCTTTCCCTCGGACGAATTCCGCATCACGTTTATGGTGGATTATAAAAATCCCGCTCTCGGCACCCAGTACACCTCCATGTATTCACTGCATGAAGAGTTTGCCACCGAGTTCGCCGCCTCACGCACGTTCTGTTTTCTCAGCGAGGTGGAGCATCTGTGGAAAGCCGGTTTGATCAAGGGCGGCTCGCTGGACAACGCGGTGGTGGTCATCGATCGCGACATGACCCAGACGGAGTTGACCGATCTGCGCAAGCTCTTCGGCATCGACACCAGCGTGACCCTGTCCAACAACGGCATCCTCAACGGCAAGGAGCTGCGCTATCCCAACGAACAGGTGCGCCATAAAGCCCTGGACCTGATCGGCGATCTCTGCCTGCTGGGCATGCCGCTGAAGGCCCATGTGATGGCCGCCCGTTCCGGCCACGCGGCCAACGTGGAACTGGTGAAACTGATCCGCAAGGAGTATAAAAAGAAACTCATCCGCTCCAAATACGCGGTGTCCGACGATCAGTCCGCGTTTCTCGACGCCAATGCCATTCTGAAAATTCTGCCGCACCGCTACCCGTTTCTGCTGGTGGACAAGATCATCGATCTGGTTCCGCAGGAACATGTGGTGGGCATTAAAAACGTCTCCCTGAACGAACCGTTCTTTCAGGGCCATTTTCCCGGCCGGCCGATCATGCCGGGCGTCCTCATCGTCGAGGCCATGGCGCAGGTGGGCGGCATCCTCATGCTCAACACCGAGACCGATCCGAATAAAAAGCTGGTCTATTTCACCGGCATCGACAACGTGCGCTTCCGCAAAACCGTCACCCCCGGCGACACCATCCGCTTTGAGGTGGAGCTGGCGGCCAACCGGCGCACCATGTGCAAAATGATCGGACGGGCGCTTGTGGACAATGAGCTGGTCTGCGAAGCCGAGTTGATGGCCGCCATCGTGGATCGAGTGTAAATCGGAGCGGCGCTTTTAATCGGTGCGCCGCGTTTTTTTTAGTGAGGGTTTTGTGACGCAAATACATCCAACGGCTTTGGTGAATCCGCAGGCACAGATCGGCTCGGACGTGGTGATCGGCCCCTACGCCATTGTGGAAGGGGATGTGGTCATTGACGACAGCACCCACATCGGACCCCAGGTTTACATCGCCGACGGCGCCCGCATCGGCAAACAGTGCTCCATTCACAAGGGCGCGGTGGTGGCCACGCTGCCCCAGGACCTGAAATTCGGCGGCGAGAAAACTCTGTTTGAAATCGGCGACCGCACGGTGGTGCGCGAGTTCTGCACTCTCAACCGCGGCACTCTGGCGCACGGCAAGAGCTCCATTGGCTCAGACTGCCTGCTCATGGCCTATGCCCATGTGGCGCACGACTGCACCATTGGCGATCATGTGATCATGGCCAACGGGGTGCAACTGGGCGGCCATGTGACCGTGGAGGACTGGGCCATCATCGGCGGCATGTCGCCGGTGCACCAGTTCTGTACCGTGGGCCGGCACTGCATGATCGGCGGCGGCTTTCGCGTCATTCAGGACGTACCGCCCTATATCCTCGCCTCTGAAGAGCCGCTGCGCTTTTGCGGTCTCAACTCGGTGGGCTTGAGACGGCGCGGTTATTCCGAAGAGACGACTCTGTTGTTGAAACGAACGTACCGGCTGCTCTATCGCTCCGGTCTGAACGTCACCCAGGCGGTGGCGCAAATACGGGAACAGGTGCCGCTGATCCCCGAGGTGGTCCATGTGCTCACCTTTATCGAACGCTCGCAGCGCGGCATTTTGCGCGGACGGGAGCGCTGATCTTTGCCTGCAGCCTCGGAACGCTGGCGTTTCATCGACAGCGGCAATGGCAGCGGATTCACCCACATGGCTGTGGATTCGGCTTTGGCACAGCATGCGGCGCAACGTCCCTTTGCGGCAACCCTGCGCGTCTATCGCTGGCAGCCGGCTGCCGTCTCTCTGGGGTATCATCAATCGCTCGCGGAGATCGATCTGGACGCCTGCCGCCGTCAGGGAGTGGATGTGGTCTATCGCCCGACCGGCGGCCGCGCGGTTTTACACAGCAACGAATTGACCTATAGCGTCACGCTCAGCCCTGCCAGCCGTCTGTTCGATCTGGAGATCATGGCGGTTTACGAGCAAATCTCCCTGGCCATTCTTGCGGCACTGGCGCAGCTGCGCATACCGGCTGTTTTCGATCGTTCTGAACGCACGGCTCAAGATTTTTCACGCGGCGAACTCTCCAGCCTTTGCTATGCCTCCGCCATTCAACACGAGATCGGCGTGCAGGGGAGAAAACTAGTGGGCAGCGCCCAGCGGCGATTCACCGACGCGGTTTTGCAGCACGGTTCCATTTTGATCGGACCGGAACACTGCGATCTGGCCTTTTTTCTGGCCCGCGGCGACCAGGCGCGGCGTCAATCGATTCATCGCTACATGGCATCCCATACCGTCTGCCTCAACGAACTGGCCGCTCTTCCACTACGCTATGATGATCTGGCGGCAGCGCTGAAATCTGGATTCCAACAGGCGCTGAACATCGAGTGGGTTGCGGAGCCGCTCTGCCCTGAAGAACAGGCAACGGCAGAGCATAACCGCCGTCAGGCGGACAGTGAGATGCAGCGCCGGTTGTCGGCCATGGCAGAACATTCATCGAGAGAGCGACGCTGAATTGAAAAAGATCGCCCTATTGGGTTCCACAGGCTCCATCGGCGTTAACAGCCTCGAGGTCGTCGATCAGCTGGCCGAAGAGTTTGTCGTCACCGCCCTGAGCACACACCGTCGAATCGGCCAATTGTATGATCAGGCGCAACGCTTTCGGCCGCAGATCGCTGCGATCACCGGCGCCGCGGTGAACGACGACCATCGCGCCGCGTTTAACAAACTGGGCGTGGAACTGATCACCGGCGCCGACGCGCTGCTGCAACTGGCCGGCTCTGCCGACTATGATCTGCTGGTCAATGCCGTGGTGGGCAGTATCGGATTCCGTCCGACCCTGACCGCTCTGCAACGCGGCAAACCAGTGGCGCTGGCCAACAAAGAGACCATGGTCATCGGCGGCGAGCTGGTCTCCGCCGCGGCAGCGCACCATCGTGCGGCGATCCTGCCCATTGACAGTGAGCACAGCGCCGTGTTTCAGTGTCTGCTGGGCGAAACGGAAAAAAACGTCGAGGCCATCCTGTTGACCGGATCCGGCGGGCCGTTTCGCACTCTGGCCAAAGAGGCGTTCGCTTCCATTACCCCGGCCCAGGCGCTCAAACACCCGAACTGGTCCATGGGCCCCAAGATCACCATTGATTCCGCCACCATGATGAACAAGGGGCTGGAGGTGATCGAAGCCCACTGGTTGTTTCAAGTGGCAGTGGAAAAAATTCGTGTGGTGGTGCACCCGCAGTCCGTCATCCATTCCATGGTGCTGTTTTGCGATGGATCCATCAAGGCGCAGATGGGGTTGCCGGATATGCGCCTGCCCATTCAACTGGCCATGACCTGGCCGGAGCGCAAACCATCCGCATTCCCCAGGCTCGA
>DAIQOA010000298.1:0-3998 GCA_036788095.1 bacterium
TCCATATAGCCGCCCTGAAAACTGGAATAGAGCACCAGATTCCAGACCGACGGCATGAACCAGTCAAAGCGCATGGTGTGTTTGTGATAATCCACCGTGCCGCCTAAAAAAGTGCCGGAGAGCTCGTTGGTAAAAGTCACATCGGAACCGGCGGTGGGAAATTCCGGCCGGTCCAGGCTGTTGCGGCTGAGGACCTGGGTGACGGCGCTGCTGGTGCGCGGCCAGGAGGCGGTGACAATGCCGTTGGGATTGTACTGTTTGTAGGTCTCGTTGAAATCAGACAGCGAGGTCTGGTCCAGGCTGTACATCACGCTGGTGCTGAAAAAGTTGTCCGGCCAGCTCAAACGGCGGCCCAGGGACAGGGTAAAGCCCTGGCTCTCCTGGCGGAACCCATACCAGACCGCGCTGCGCATGGTGTTATAGATGTTGAATCCCGCGGTGGTGGGCGTATCCATCACCCAGGGTTGGGCATAGCCCAGATTCATCGAGCGGTAGTAGCGGCCGAAATTCCAATCGATGCTGGCGCGCTGCCCGGTGCCCATCAGGTTGGCCATGGACAGACCCACCGATCCGATAAAGCGGTCATACTCGCTCCAGCCGGCCGACATGTTGGCGGTGTCCGTGGACTTTTCCTCCACCTTGAACTCGAGGTCCACCTTGTCCTCGTCGATGGGCGTGACCTTGGGCTCCACATTGCCGAAATAATTCAGCATCCATACTTCGCGTTGACTGCGCTCCAGCAGGGAACGGTTGAAATAATCGCCGGGCAGGATGCGCAGCTCGCGGCGGATCACCTTTTCCCGGGTCTTGCTGTTGCCCACCACTTTGATCTCGTTGATGCGCGCCTGTTTACCCTCGGAGACGAGGAAATGGATGTCCAACTCTTGGTTCTGATCCTCTGTCTCGCGGGGCACGGTCTGCGCATAGATATAGCCGCGATCATAATACAAGGTGCCGATGTTTTTCATGATCGCTTCTTCCAGCTTTTTCTTGCTGTAGGTTTCGCCTTTAGCAAAGCCCAGCTGGCTGTTGAGCTCCTCGGTGGTAAAGATCTTGTTGCCTTCAAAGGTGATATCGCCAAAGGTGTATTGCGGCCCTTCGTTGATCCAGAGATCGATATACATCTCGTCGTTCAGTGCGTTGTAAGAGACCGAATCGCGCAGAATTTCGATGTCGCGATATCCATGGTTCGCATAAAAATCGAGCAGCAGCCCCTGATCCTCTTCGTATTTTTTACGATCGAAATCGCCGCCGCGCAGCCAGGTGTTCTCTTTGGTTTTTTTCAGCTGCTTGCGCAGCTTTTTGTCGGTGAACATGCCGTTGCCGTGAAAATCGATGCGCTCGATCTGCACTTTGCGGCCTTCGTCAAAGACAAAACGCACGTTGACCCGGCTGCTGTCGTCCTTGGTGTACTCTTGCGCGGTTTTGATTTTTGCCAGCAGGTGGCCTTTTTCCTTGTACTTGTCCAGCAGCTTGGATTTGGCGCGCGCGATCATGCCGGGATTGACCACCTGGCCCGGATAAAAGCTGGTGGCGGTTTCGATGTCTTCCTTTTTGAGCTTTTTGTTGCCCTGATATTCGAATTTGTCCAGCCGCGGATATTCCGTGACGCGAATGACGATAAAGACGCCTTCGGCCAGTTCACGCTCCACCACGATGCGGATGTCGGAAAACAGAGCCAACCGCCACAGCTGACGGATCGCCTCCTGGATGCCGTCGCCGGTGATCTCCATGCCCGGTGTAATGCCCGAGCTCAGGCGCACCATGTTGGCATCGGTGGTTCGATTGCCTTCCACAGAAACGCCGAGGATTTTCACCGAACGCTTTTGGGCCAAGAGCGCTTGGGGCATGCTGACCGCCAGGATCAGCAAACCGCTCATCATCCATTTTCCAAAACGCATAGAATTCAATAGGTGGCTTTCAAGTTTAGATCAAATAATGTAAGAAAATTAAAGCTTATTGCCAAGAAAAATATATCTTTCGGCCTGTTGGAAACCGTCGCGAGGCTGCTAATCAAACGCCGTCAATCCTGCCGAGTTCCTTTGATCGGCCCAAAAAAAAGCCTCACCCGCTAAGGCAAGGCAAGACAGAGATCGAACCATCGTCACCCTACTCGGCATTTGGCTGCAGCTGCTCGCGGGTCTTGCCGTAACGGCGCTCCCGTTTTGCATAGTCCTCCACCGCCTCGAGGAACTGGGCTTCGTCGAAATCCGGCCACAGCGTAGGGGTGATGTACAACTCGGTATAGGCGATCTGCCAGAGAAGAAAATTGCTCAGCCGTTGCTCGCCGCTGGTGCGGATCAGCAGGTCCGGATCGCCCATCTCGTGCGTCTGCAGATGACCGGCGATCAGCTCTTCATCGATCTGGCGAACCGTCAGCTCGCCTTTTTCCACTTTGGCGGCGATTTTGCGCACAGCCTGAACGATCTCCTGCCGGCCGCTGTAGCTGAGCGCCAAATTGAGGTTCAGCCCGGTGTTGCGGCGGAGCTTGGCGATGGTGGCGCGCACGCCCATGCGCGGCGCAGCGGGCAGGGCGGCCAGATCGCCGATCACGCTCAGCCGCACATTTTTCTTCATCAGCTCCGAGGTCTCGTTGGTGATGGTGCGCAGCAACAACGACATCAGATCCGTGATCTCGCTCTTTGGGCGTTTCCAGTTCTCGGTGGAAAACGTGTACAGCGTCAGAGTCTGAATGCCCAGGCCGCCGGCGGCCTCCACCACCGCGCGAACCGCCTCGACGCCCTGCTTATGGCCGGCGATGCGCGGCAGACTGTGGCGTGTGGCCCAGCGGCCATTGCCGTCCATAATCACCGCGACATGGCGGGGGATCCTGCCGGTCTTTTTTATAGTGTCAATACGAATAAGGTCCATCATCAAGTTCTTTTTGGTTCTTTTTACTCTGATCCGTTCAAAGGGTCGTTGTCCCGCTGTGGCCGCGCATCAGCCCTGTCGACCTTTCGGCCTGATACAAAAGAGGCTGTGCCCGGCCATCCTCAAGCAAGGGGCCGGCGCACAGCCTGAAGCATTTACCGTCGATTATTGTTTGCGCAGGGATTCGGCTTTATCAAAGCACTCTTTTCCCTTGGTCGCATCGCCGATGTTGATGTAGGCGACGCCCAGGTTGTACCAGACGGTGTTGTTATCCCCTTTGATGCCCAGGGCCTTCTCCAGATAGGGGATGGATTCCTTGTAAAAACCCTTGAGCTTGGTCATCTCATCATCGCTGACCGTCTGCTTGTTCTTTTCTTTTTCGATCAGGGCCTTGCGTACCTCTTCGGCCATATTCAAAAACGAGTTGCCGACGTTGACATTGGCATCGTAATCATCGGGATTTTGCGCGATCACTTTCTGGAACAGCTCCACCGCTTCATCATATTCGCCAGCGTTGAAATACAGGCGGGCCATATTGAAAATCAGGTCTGCGTCATTGGGATTTTTCGCCAGAGCCTGTTTGTACTCTTCCAGGGCCTTTTCACGTTCGCCGTTCATATCATAGGCCAGGGCGAGATTGACCACGGCATCGACCTGATCCGGAGACATCTCCAACGCCTTTTTGGACATCTCGATGGCGGTGGCATAATCCTTCATCTGCATGCAGAGACGCGCCACTTCGGTCATGGCCGCAACGTTCTTGGGATCCTTTTCCAGCAACTTCAAATAGCTTTCTTTGGCGCCCTGCAGATTGTCCGAACGCATATAGGTGACCGCCAGATTGCGGTAGGCGTCGACCCGTTTCGGATCGATGACGGTGCAGGTGATGAACTGCTCGGCGGCGCCCTGCAGATCCGGCGCTGCGCCGTCTTTGGTGTTGATCTTGGCTACGCCGTTGTTGAAACAGGTCACCCAATATTTGTCGCGTTCATTTTTAATCTGCGTCTCAAAGGTCGGCGCAATGGCGAGGGATTTGTCGAAACTGCTGCTCAGTGCCTCCCAATTGGATTTCTGGCCATAGGCATGGCCCAGGAGATAGTCTGCTTCCGCGTCCTTGGGGTAGGTCT
>DAIQOA010000299.1:0-3945 GCA_036788095.1 bacterium
CGATCCTGCCTGGGCGGTGTTCTCCCTGCAAAACACAGCTACTCTGAATGCGGTGGCCATTCAAACGGACAACGGCGCCGGCGATGTGTACACGCCCAATCGTTGGGCGACGCAAATAGAGATTCTGGCCTCCCTGGACGGCGTCAGCTACACCTCTGTTGCCAAAATTCAGCGGCAAAAACGCGTGCAGGGCGAGCTTACCTACTACCGGTTGGCCAGTGAAATTCAAGCCAACTATTTAAAGCTGGTGGTCCACGCGCCGTACACTACCAACCAGGCGTGGCGGCAATTGGTAGAGTTCAAGGCCCTGTACACCAAATCCGCGCGTCTGGAAAAAACCATCGACGCGTTTACAGCGGAAGCGGAGACCGCAGCGCCAGAGACCTTTACTCTGGAGCAAAATTATCCGAATCCGTTCAATCCCACTACCACCATCGGATTCATTCTGCCTGAGCAGGAGACTGTCCAGATGGTGATCTATGATCTGAGCGGTCGCACGGTCAACGTGCTGGTCAATGCGACCATGTCGGCCGGCCGTCATCAGGTTATCTGGGATGGCGCCGACGCATCAGGGTCTCCGATGCCCAGCGGCATTTACCTCTGCCGGCTTTCGGGTAAAACGCAGATCCGCACCATCAAGCTGATGATGGTCAAGTAGGAAAAACCATCCGATCCCAGAGTGGCCGCAAAAAGCGCGGCCACTCTGGGTATCGTTTCCCTGTGTTAAAAATAAAGAGGCTGCCGTTAACCCAGCGGCAGCCTCTTTTCATTTCACAGCGAAATAGGAACACCCGCACTCAATACTCCGCAGGCATCTCCTTCAACTGAGCATAGGTGAAAACCGGACCGTCTTTGCAGACGTACAGCTTGCCCACATTGCAGCGTCCGCATTTGCCGACACCGCATTTCATTCGATTTTCCAGAGTGGTATAAATCCGGTCCGGTTCAAAACCCAGCTGGGTCAAGACCGGAAAGGTGAATTTGATCATCACCGGCGGACCGCAGACAATCGCAACGGTGTTGTCGGCGCTCGGCGCCATCTTTTCCAAAACCGTGGGGACAAATCCGATCTCCCCCTTCCACTCCGGCGTCTCACCGCCGGGATCCACCGTAGTCACCAGCTTGACATCGGGCCGAGCCTGCCACTCCTGCAGTTCATGCTTGTAAACGAGATCCGACACCGTTCGCGCGCCGTAGAGGATGGTGATATCCTTGAACCGGTCGCGCCAGTCCAAGGCGTTCCAAATGACGCAGCGCATGGGCGGCAGCGCAATGCCACCGGCGATGAACAGCAGGCTTTTGCCCTGCCAGGCATCCAGAGGAAACACATTGCCGTAAGGCCCGCGAAAACCGATGGTGTCCCCCTGTTCGAGATTCATCAGAGCGGAGGTCACCCGGCCCATCTGCCTGAAGGTGCATTCGATATAGTCCGACCGCGTTGGTGAAGAGGCGATGCAGAAAGTGCACTCCCCTTCGCCAAAGACCGAGTATTCACCGAACTGTCCGGCCTTGAAATGGAACCGTTCCTTTTCCTGCTCATCGGTGAACGCCAGCCGAAAAGTCCTGACACCCGGCGCCTCCTCGGTGATCCGGTCCACACGCAAGAGATAGGGCTTGTAGAGGTTACTGAACGACGTCATCCGCTGTTTCCTCCAAACGGGTCGTGGGCGCCTTGATGAATGAATGGTTCACAGAGCGACCCTCTTTACGCAGATAAAAAATTCTCTACTTGTTCAATCAGGTTCATATCAGCCGGACACCCTCTGGAGCAGCGGCCGCAGCCGACGCAGCCCAGCTGCTGCAGTTGATCCGGCATGTAGGAAAATTTGTGCAAAATACGCTGGCGCCAGCGATGGCTTTGAATGGAGCGGGGGTTATGGCCTGAGGCGTGCAGAGTGAACTGCGCCAGCCCGCAAGAGTCCCAACTGCGCACCCGCCGGCCCTTTTTCTGCAGACCTTCATCCTGAATGTCAAAACACGAGCAGATGGGACAGACGTAGGCGCAGGCGCCGCACCCCAGACAGGCCAGGGAGGTTCGCAGCCAAAAGGGGTGGTCAAAGGCGTCGGCCAATTTGCCATGCAGGGCTTCCCAGTCGAACCGTTTTTCCACCTTGGCCAGATGGGCCTCTTTGCTTTCAGCCGGTTCCGGGCCAAAGAGTTCCGGGGCCAGCTGCAGCAGCGCTTCTCCTTTAGCGGTTAGAACCTCGGCCAGATACTCATCGTCCTTCAGCCGGGTCAATAAAATGTCGCTGCCGCGGGTATCCCCGGGGCCGATGCCGACGGAGGTGCAAAAACAGTCGTCATCCGCTCGTTCGCAGCTCACGCTGATGACCGTGGTCTGCTCCAGCCGCCTGGCAAAGATCGCATCCTGGCCATCTGTGGTGAAAACCGCGGTCAAGGGAGCGATAGCCGCCGCATCACAGGGTCGCGTTCCAAACAGCACCTGCGCCGGCATGTCCGCCAGGTCGCGGTCCTGCAGCTCGGTTTCAACGCCCGCCCGCTGATAGCGCAGCAGCTCTTCCACCGGCGGAAACAGGGCGGCCTTGGCTGAACGCACCGTTTGAATGTGATCCAGCGACAGGTCATGCGAATCCCGTAACAGGGCAAATTCAACCTGGTTTCCCAGCTTTTGCGGCGCATAGACGAGCTGGTTCAAAGTGTGCAATTTTTCCAACAGGGCATTGATCTGCGCTCGGCGGATGGATCGTTTCTGCATGATCTTTTCCTAGATGATAAAATTCTCTTTATCCTGAACTTTAAAAGTGGACAGGGCATGCTCATTTTGGACTTTCATCCCGGCCTGAATGCCGAACTCGCGATGGATATCCGCTTCGACTTTCATGGTCAACAGATGAATCGGGATGTCCAACGGACAGGCATCGCCACAAGCGCCGCAGGAGACGCAGCGGCCGGCCAGATGCATGGCCCGCATCAAATGCCATTCCCAATTTCCCAGCGAATGCGCCGGGACCGGTATCCACTGCGGCTGATTGCACTCCACCGTGCAGCGCGAACAATAGCACATCGGACAGGCGGCCCGGCAGGCATAACATTTAAAACAGCGTGTCAACTCGCTCTGCCAATACTGCCAGCGTTCCTGCGCAGTCATTTTTTCCAGCCGCTCGATGGCCTCCTGGTCTCTAGAGCCAGGATCCGGAGGCGCCTTGGCGACAAACTCTTCCATCTCGCTGAATTGCGCTAGCTCGGTCACCTGACCGGCGGATAGGGCCAACACCAGCAGATCGCCCTCTTTGATCTGATTCTCGGACGCCAGCTGCAGCACGGCGCGCAGAACCGGAAGCGGCGCCACCAGCGCAGGCTTGCCCAGTTTCCGCACTTCAGGTTTGGCGATATACACGGCCAGGTTCTGGGTGCATCGATCATTCCAGGTCAGTTTCTCCGCCTCTGCAGGGTTCTGCACAAAGATCGGCCGCATTCGCCCGCCGGAGCCTTCGCTGTAACCGATGATCACCTCCGCCCGGTGGTTCTCCAAGGCCTCTCTGGCACTTTTTTGCAACGCTTCCATGTGATCCTTTACCATTTTCAGGGACTGAATCGCCGCTGGCCGGCGATGATGGGTTATTGCCAACTCGATGCCGCCATCTCACGATACTTGTCATAGGGGCCCAACTCACGGACCCGGTTCACCGTGCGGTTGACCAGGTCGGCCCACTTGGCCCCCTCAGCCGCAGAGACCCAGGAGAACTGGATGCGTTCCACCTCGATGCCCATAAACTCGGCCAAATTTCTAAAAGCCATCCAGCGACGCCGGGCATGAAAATTACCCGAGGTGTAATGACAATCGTTGGGATGACAGCCGGAAACGATGATGCCGTCGGCGCCCTGGCCGAAGGCCTTGAGCAACAACATGAAATCGATCCGGCCGGTGCAGGGAAAACGGACGATGCGCACATTGGGTGCATATTTGATGCGGCTGGTGCCGGT
>DAIQOA010000300.1:0-3943 GCA_036788095.1 bacterium
ATCGACGAGGCCTCTTTGGCGGTGCGAGCGGCGCGCGAGAACACCGCTTGTGAGGTGATCTGCACGTTTACCCTGGAACGCACTCAGAAAGGCACTTATCGCTCGATGATGGGCGTATCGCCCGCCAGTGCAGCACAAGCCGCGTTGGATGCCGGCGCTCACATCATCGGCACCAACTGCGGCAATGGCCTGAAGCGCATGGTGGATATTGTCAACGAAATGAAGCCCATCGCCGGCGAGGTTCCGATCCTGGTGCATGCCAATGCCGGGTTGCCGCAAAACATCAACGGCAAGGATGTTTTTCCCGACACGCCGGCGGACATGGCCGCGCTGGCGCCGGCGATCATCGAGGCTGGGGCGCGCATCATTGGCGGCTGTTGCGGCACCACTCCGGCGCATATTCAAGCCATCAAACAAGCCGTATTTGCCTAATCCTAAACGATCACTCGAGGGAGAATCGCCATGCCCCTGCATCAACCCCGTTTTCTCGCCACCGGAATCGGCAGCATGCCCTTCACCGACATCGAGCATGCCGTCGAGGTCTCTTTAACGCGCCTGCCCATGGCGCCGTTCTGGCCCCAATTGCCTAAAATCAACTTGAACGAGCAGATGGAAATCCAGTATTCTGAAGGTATCCCCTGCAGCGTCATCGATGAGGAGAAAAAACGGCTCTACATCGACACCTCCGGCGATTATTCAGAAAGTTTTGCCCAATTTTACGAAGCGTATATGAGCGCCATGGATCCGGACACGGGCAACGGCGATTGTTCGGCGCTGGCGATCAGCGAGACTTTTTCCAAAGGCATTTATGCCTTGGAAAGACGGTTGCAAAGACGCACGGAGAAATTGGCCTTCGTTAAAGTGCAGACCACCGGGCCGTGCAGTTTTAGCCTGACCATCGTCGACGAGAACAAGCGCGCCATTTATTACAATGAAGAGTTTCGCGATGTCATCATCAAGGCGTTGGCGATGAAATGCCGCTGGCAGATACAAAAATTTCAGCCTTACGCCGAAAAGGTGATCTGTTTTATCGATGAACCCATTCTATCCGCCTTTGGCAGCTCGACCTATGTGTCGGTCAAACGCGACGACGTGGTGGCGCATCTGGCGGAAATGGTCGATGCGATCCATACGGACAACGCCATCGCCGGGGTACATTGTTGCGGCAACACCGACTGGAGCATTCTCATCGACGCCGGCGTGGATCTGGTCAACTTTGACGCCTTTGAATACGGCGAAACCATCGCCCTCTACAGCGAAGCGGTCAAGGCGCATCTGCAGCGCGGCGGCGGATTGGCCTGGGGTGTGGTGCCGACCTCCACCGCGGTCCGCGAGCAAAGCGTCGAGTCGCTGAGCACGCATCTGGAAAAGATGATGAACCATCTGGCCGCTCAGGGCATTGACAAGGGATTGATCGTGGACCAGGCGGTGATCAGCCCTTCCTGTGGCACCGGCTCTATGGATCCAATGGATGCGGAAAAAGTGTTCGAATTGACGAATCAGCTCTCGGCCGCCATGCGGCAACAATACGGCTTTTAAGCGGAGGCCTGAATGAAACTGGCCATATCCGGCAAAGGCGGCGTTGGCAAATCGACCCTGGCGGCAGCACTCGCTTTATCGCTGGCTGCAAAAGGCCATCGCGTGTTGGCAGTGGACGCTGATCCGGATGCCAATCTCGCCTCTGCCCTTGGGCTGTCGCTGGAGCAGCAAAAGCAGATCGTGCCGATCTCCGAGCAGATGGCGCTGATCGAAGAGCGCACCGGCGCCAAAGTCAAGCAGTATGGACAGATGTTTCGTCTGAATCCGGAGGTCAGCGATATCGCCGACCGTTTTGCGCTTCATCACCGCGGGGTGGCGCTGATCGTGTTGGGCGCCATTGAAAGAGGCGGCAGCGGCTGCGCCTGTCCTGAAAGCGTGCTCATCCGCGCTCTGGTCACCGATCTGGTCTTGTACAAGAACGATGCTTTGATCATGGATATGGAAGCCGGTGTGGAGCATCTCGGCAGAGCAACGGCGCGCGGAGTCGACAAACTATTGGTAGTGGTCGAACCCGGTCAACGCTCGATTGACAGCGCCCGGCGCGTGCAGCGCATGGCCGGAGAGATCGGGCTGCAACGGCTCGCCTTTGTCGGCAACAAGATCACCGGACCGGCCGATGAGGCCTTTATCCGCCAAGCTTTGCCGGAGCAAGAATTTCTCGGCATGATCCCTTTTACCGAATCTCTGCGCCGCGCTGACCGCGACGGAGTATCAGTCATGGATACTCTCGATGCGGAATTGACCCGCTGTTTCGCGGAAATTTTAGCCAAAGCGACCGCCTTGCCCTGATTTCAATGACAGTGCCGGGTTGGAAGAGGTGACTCGAGTTCTCAACCTGTTGCGCAGCCATGTCGTTTCAGCGCAAGTCGCTTTAATTGTTTTAGTCTTTAACGGGCGAATAATATGTCGCGATTCATTGCCATCACCGGCAAGGGCGGCGTGGGCAAAACCACCCTGGCTGCTCTGCTGATCACCCGCCTGATCCGGCGCGGCTGCAAACCGGTTCTCGCCGTCGATGCCGACCCCAACGCCTGTCTGGATGCTGCGCTGGGTGTGCAAGTCCGAAAAAGCCTGGGCACCGTGCGCGAGGAGGCCAGGGAAATCGCCGGCAAAGGCATGGCCACCGGCATTGCCAAACAACAACTGCTGGAGATGAAAATCGCCGAGAGTTTGGTGGAGGCGACCGATTTTGACCTCATCAGCATGGGGCGTCCTGAGGGGCCAGGCTGCTATTGTTATGCGAACAATGTTTTAAAGAACGCCTTGGCGCAAATAGCGGATACTTATCCCTATGTGGTTTTAGACAATGAAGCGGGATTGGAAAATCTGTCGCGCCGCATCGTGCAATCGGTCGATCTGCTGATCCTGGTCGCCGATCCGTCACAACGCGGTTTGGAGACGGTGCAGCGTCTCAGCTGTTTGGCCGCCGAGATGGGGATTGTCTATGACCAGTGCGCGTTAGTGGTCAATCGTATGCGGCATGAAGAACTGCCGGAGCGCGGCCGGCAGATGGCCGCTTCCGTGGCTGCTGATTATCTCGTCGCTCTGCCCGATGACGAACAGATCGCGTCCCTCAGCGAAAACGGCCAACCGCTGCACACGTTGTCCGATGATCATGCGGTGGTGCAGAAAATTGATCTGTTTCTCAGCGACGCGGGATATTGAAAAAGTAAAAACGCACGCCATTCCATCGACAGCGCTGCAGCGATCGACATCGCCGCGTTTTCGAGAAGCACGGCACAACGCCAGGAGAAGGAATTGATGGGAAATGAAAAGGTCGCGGTTCATCAGCGGGTATCGGACCCTGCCTCGCTGCAGGCGCTGGCGAAAGCGGGAACTGATTGTGTTGAAACGTGTTTCGACCGGGCTGATCTGCAAAGAGCCGGCTGTAAGTTCGGCAGCGGCGGCATCTGCTGCCGGATCTGTCACATGGGTCCCTGCCGGATTACCGCCAAATCGCCGTATGGGGTCTGCGGCGCCGACGCCGACACTATTGTGGCGCGCAATTTTTTGCGCGAGGTGGTCGGCGGCGCTGCGGCGCACTCTGATCACAGCCGCCATCTGGTGCTGCGACTGAAAAAAGTAGCTGAAGGCCGGGGCAACGGCTATCAGATCAAGGACCGCAAGGCTCTCTATCGCAGCGCCCAGGCCTATGGCGTGGAAACTCAGGGCCGCAGCGATAACGAAATCGCTCTTGAATTGGTCGATCTTTTTCTGGCCGAGTTCACCAGCCAGGAAGAAATTCTCAAGACTTTATCTCTGGCGCCTGAAAAACAGCAGGCGTGGTGGAAACACCAGCAGGTCGCGCCGCAGGGAATCGACCGGATGATCGTCGAATCCATGCACCGCACCCATATGGGTGTGGACCACGATTATCGGCATTTGCTGCTGCAGGCGTTTCGCA
>DAIQOA010000301.1:0-3934 GCA_036788095.1 bacterium
CGGAGCCGTCGAGAATGTCATGAAATTGATTGAGCAGCACGCCGTGCCATGCCTCCTCCAGCTCGGCACGGGGATAGGGCACGCCGTAGCGGCGGGCGAGATCGGCAAAAGTCTCGGCAGCCGGCAACAAGGCCTCCAGGCGGCGGTTATATTTTTTCACCATGGCCTGACTGGTCCAACAGCCGTCAAAGACAAAATTCAATTCATCCTCAATCGTGTCCAGTTTGGCGGTGTGCGGCCGGATTCGATCGAAATAATCGTGGGCGTTGACAAAATGCACCTGCGGATAGCCGATGGTGCGGTTGAGCTGCTCAGCCAGCTGCACATCCCGCTCCGTCGGACCGCCGCCGTGATCGCCGACGCCGTAGCAGCGCAGCGTGTTGGCGACGCCGAATTTTGACTCTGTGATCATCGGCAGCCTGCCGATATCCGCGGTGACGCCGTCGTTGTACCAGTCGGGCGGACGATAGGCCAGCACCGTGCTGCCGTCCGGCGAACGCCAGTAAAACAGCTGCTCCTGCGGCAGCGGGCGGAAAAAAACATAATCGGTGATGCCGCATTTTTTCAAGATCTGCGGCAGGCTGGCGGGGTGGCCAAAGGTGTCGGGCATAAAACCGACGGAAACGTCGACGCCGAATTTTTCTTTGAAATATCTTTTGCCGTACAAGTACTGGCGCACCAGCGATTCGCCTGAGGGCATATTGTTGTCCGGCTGGCTCCAACTGCCGCCGATGATCTCCCAGCGCCCCTGTTGAATGCGCTCTTTGACCCTGTCAAACAATCGCGGCTGCAGTTTTTCCAGCCACACATAGGTCTGTGCCTGTCCATGGGTGAAGCGGAATTCAGGATGCTGGTCCATCAGGTTCAACACCGATGTAAAGGTGCTGTTGATCACCTCGAGGGTCTCTGGATAGCGCCACAGCCACATCAGGTCGATGTGCGCGTTGCCCAGCAGGCTGACGCTGTATTTCTTGAATCGGCCGACGCTCTCTTTGATTCGGGGCATGACAGCTGCCAGTAGCCCGGCCGCTTGCTCCGCCCGGCCGTCGCACAACAGCGCCAGCAGCTGCGCGTCGGTCGCCTGCAGAGCGGCCAACGGAAGTTCCGGCACCGACTGGCTGAACTGCTTGCTGTAAAGATAGTCTTCGATCTCCGCATGATGCAGTTGCAGCCGAGTTTGCAGCAGCTGAGGGGCGCCCGAATCGATCGTCACCTGCAGATCATGGGATCTGCTGTCCGCTGTTTGCGGATGGAAGAGCAGGTCGCCGGAATCGCGGCTGAAGCGGTCTTTGAGCAATCGGCCATCCGCCGTCACCTGTCCCCAGGCGTCGCCGATATTCGCCATGACTGCCGCCTGACATCCGCGCATGACTTCCGGCAGATGCACGGTTCGTTCGAAGGCTTGCGTTCCAGCTGCGCGCCATCCTGCAAACCGCCAAGGCTGAAACCAGGAGTACATCAGGTCAAACGCTGAGGGCAGAGTTGCGACGAGGAGAAAGGACCGGTCTCCCTCTCGAAACGTCAGACTGCAGGATGCGGCTGAGCGAATGGCCGCCAGCGGCAGATACAGGTCCAGGTAGTGCAGGCTGTCGGCAGACAGCGCAGGGATGGCCTGAGCGGCGCTGGGACGATCGGCATAGCCGGGCGATTTCAGCACTCCGGCTTGGCTGTCGCGCCTGGCCAGCAAACAAAGGCGGGCGGCGAGCCAGGGTGTGTCCAGGCTGTCGAGAACAAAGCCATCGGAAATTTTCAGGCTGTACGGGATGAACGGCGTGCTTTCTGCTGAAACAGCCGGCTGTCCCGCCCGATGATCGACTGTCAACCCCTCGGCGCCCTGAAAGCGGGCGCACACCTGCCAGCCGCCGCTGCCGTTGCTGACCTTGAGCAGCAAAAGGTTCCATCCGGCTTGAAGCAGGACCTGGCTGCTGTCTGAATCAACCACCAGTCGGTGAAAGCGATCGTGCTGAAACAGCAGGGATCCGTTCAACCAGGCTTTGAGTCCATCATCGCTGCCGCAGAGCAACAGCGCCGGCTGTTGTTTGCTGGAATGAATCCATGCGGCCGCATAGGCCGCCGCCTCTCCACGAAATTCAAACGGCAGGTCCGGCCGGTTTAAATCCAGAATGGAACCGCCGTGCCGCCGGTGCAGCCAGAACCGGCCTGCGCAGGCAGCGGCAAAGGCCGGTTTGATCTGTTCCTCGCCGTCGAGATAATCGGTGCTCAGCAACAGGTTGCGATCCGAATGATGAAAAGGCCCCAACACCAGCCAGTCCTGGATGTGCTCTTGTGCAGCTGCCTGAAATGCACAGCAGAGAGAGATTAAAACGATTAGCCTTCTCATGGTCTATCCTCATTGGATTGAAAGGGAATTCAGCCATGCCGAATCGCCCCCGTAAGAATAAAATAATCATTTATGTTTGCAAATCAAGGAAAAACCTCATATATTTTTATTGACAATGGCTCAAAACCGTTTCGCTGGGGATGTACATATGAAGCCCGTCAAGACCCTCTCAGCTTTGTTGTTCATGATCCTGGCTGCCGCAGCCTGGGCCGACAAACAGTATACCCTTCCCAAAGTATCCATCGAAGCGCAAGTGCTCCCAGACGCCGGTCTGCAGATCCAAGAAAGCCGCACCTATCATTTTTCCGGTTCGTATACTTTTGCCTATCGCACTTTTCCTAAAAACGATGTTATCCGCTACAGCGGCTTTGAGGTGTGGGAGGGTGAGCGGGCCTACCGCCGCGAGGATTCTAAAGCACCGTACACGTTCCGCGTCGTCGAGGAAAAGGAACAGTGGAGAGTCACCTGGTATTACAAAAGCCGTAACGAGCGCCGAACCTTTACTGTGCGCTATAAAGTGGAGGAACTGATCAGGCGCCATCCTGACGCCGGCGTGCTTTATTACCAATTCATCGGTTCAGAGTGGAAACTGAAGCAGAGCGACATCCGCATCCTGATCAAACCGCCGGCGGAGATGGCAGCCGGCGCGGTGCGCGAATGGGTGCACGGCCCGCTGTCGGCCCAGTCCAGGATAAAGGCGGACGGGACCATCGAGGTTCAGTGCGCCGCATTGCCGGCGCGCACCTATCTGGAGGTCCGCGCGCTCTATCCTGCCGGAGCTTTTGTGGCCGGACCAGTCTTTGATCAGCCGGTGGTGGAAAAAATCCTCCAGGAGGAATCGGCCTGGGCGCAAACGGCCAATGAACAGCGGAAAAAAGAGGCGGCACGAAGGGAAAAACTTGCCGCGATTCGCGAGCGGATTAAACCCGCTCTGGTGGTGCTGTTTATTCTTGCCGCTATGATCTGGTGGAGGATCTATGACCGCTATGGCCGCAGGCCGTTGACGTTGTCCGCGCAGGGCAGCGTCGGCGACATCCCTGATGATACTCCGCCGGCGCTGGTGAGCTATCTGCTCAATCACCGCATGACCACTTCCCGGGACCTGGCGGCCACGGTGATGGATCTGGCGGCGCGGGGATTGATCACGATCTCGGAAGAAAAAGAATCCAAATCTTTTTTCGGCAAGCCGTACAGCAAAACACGCTATACGCTGCAGCTGAACCGCAAGGCCTGGCAGCAGCGCAAGGCGGAACTGATGCCGTTCGAACAGGCGCTGGTGACTTTTTTCTTCGACGATCTTTTTCCTGGACAGGATTCTTTTGAGATGAGTGCGCTCAGAAAAGAATCCGGCCGGTTTCGCAAGTTTTTCAGCCAGTGGCAAAAAATGGTCAAAGAGGCGGCGCTTGAGAAAAACTATTACGAGACGGCCGGCTCTCGCGGCATGATCCTGGGTTTGCTGGTCAGCGGAGTGGTTTTTATCCTGGGTGTGATCAGCGTCATCCTGGGACAGCTGTGGGGCATCGCGCTGATCATAGAAGCCGTTGTTCTGCTCGTGGCCTCGTTTTTTATTCAGCACCGCACGCCTGACGGTGA
>DAIQOA010000302.1:0-3898 GCA_036788095.1 bacterium
TAAACCGTGATGATCTCCGCGCCCAACTCCTGCGCCAGCCTCATATTCTGCATGAGCAGTTTCGTCTGCGCAGGCGTGAGTCTTGCCGAGGTCTCGATGTACGCGGCCACCCAGGTGCAGCCCAAAGTGACGACCATCCGCTTGGCCCAGCGAATCAACTGTGCTGAAAAGGGACTCCAGCTAAGACCCACCATCAGACGGTGGCTGGATTTCCATGGCCCAGGAATATTTTCACTTTCCATCCAAGAACGCAGCTGCTGGTCAACATGCTCGGCAGTGAATCGTAAGGCCATTTCACGCAGTGCAATGAGGTTGCTCGGCCGGAAAAATCCTTTGGCCGCTCTGCGGGCTCCTTCAGGTACATAGACTTTGCCCTCAGACAGCCGTTTCAACAGCTCCGATTCCGAGACGTCGATCAGAGCGATCTCATCCGCCAGCTCGAGAAGCGAATCGGGCACTGTTTCGCGGACGCGAACGCCGGTGATCTCCTCGATGGTGGTGGCGTAACTTTCAAGGTGTTGAATATTTAGGGTTGTGAAAACGTCGATGCCATGATCGAGGAGTTCGAGGATGTCCTGGTACCGTTTAGGATGGCGGGCGCCTGGAACGTTGCTGTGCGCCATCTCATCAACGAGGATGGTCCAAGGCCGCCGCTGCAAAGCGGCATCCAGATTGAACTCGCTGAAACTCTTTTCGCGGTACGTGATGGACAGCAGCGGCAGGCGTTCCACTCCAGCAGCCAGCGCTTCGGTGTCAGTACGGCCATGGGATTCTAGCAATCCGATGACGATGTCACGGCCCTCGGCTTGCCGCAGCCGAGCCTCGCGCAGCATCGCGAAGGTTTTGCCCACTCCAGCGCACATCCCAAAAAACACTTTCAGCCTGCCCCGGTTTTGTTTGGTTTCGGCTGCTTTTATTTTTTTCAGCAGCGCGTCCGAATTGGGTCGGCCGCTGGACTCTTCTTTCATATTCATACGGTTCAGGGTTGTTCCTGCTTTAAGGTACTGAATTCAGGAGTATTGTCCAAAATATAATTCAGATCGCAAACATTGACCAAAGGGGCGCTCCAGAGAGTCGTCCAGCTGCGCCGGGCCGCGTGGTCGATCAGTGTGTGCAACTGGACCTCCTCTGGCTTTGCCTTGCCACGACCGGCGACGATCCGCGCCACCTGCAGATGCGCGGCGGCAGGGGTAATATGCGGATCCAGGCCTGAGCCCGATGCGCAGAGCATTTCGACCGGCACTTTTGCAGAAGCAGCCAGGTCGTTTTCACTGATGAACCGGTCATGGCGCACTGCCAGCGAGTCCCGCCATGCGGCACTGGATGTGGCCAAGTTGCTGGCAGAAGCGGGCAGGGTGTTCCAATGGCAAGCCGAAGGACGAAAATGAAAATAGCCCGCTCCGGCGTTTCCATAGGCCAGCAGACGTGAGGCGGTGATTCTGCCTGCTGAGACAAGCAGCGAACCGCCGGCCTGTCGCGGAAAAAAGAGATGTGCTGACACAGTCACCGCTGTGGGATAAAAGACACCACATAACAGGGTCAAAATCAGCAGCATGCGCAGAGCTACAATACAATGATCGCGCAAGGTCATACCTTTCCTTTCAAACGAGCCCCAGAGCAGCCAGGAGCAGATCAATAAGTTTGATGCAGATAAAGGGAACGATCAGACCGCCCAGGCCGTAAATGAGCAAATTGCGTTTGAGTATCTCCGAGGCGGATGCTGGTTTACAATGAATGCCGCGAATGGCCAGCGGTATCAGGGCGATGATGATCAGTGCGTTAAAAATGACAGCGCTGAGAATTGCACTGGCTGGAGAGTGAAGATGCATCAGATCCAACAGGGCAAGGGGACCGCGGCCGGTGGCGTCGGCATGGAGCGTTCCAAACAGCGCTGGCAAGATGGCAAAATATTTTGCCACATCATTGGTGATGCTGAAGGTGGTCAGGGCGCCACGGGTCATCAGCAGTTGTTTGCCGATTTCGACCACATCGATCAGCTTGGTGGGGTTGCTGTCCAGATCGACCATGTTGCCTGCCTCGCGAGCCGCCTGGGTGCCCGAGTTCATGGCCACGCCGACATCCGCCTGAGCGAGGGCCGGGGCATCGTTGGTTCCGTCTCCAATCATGGCGAGACGGTGCCCCTGCGATTGCATCACCCGAATGGCGCGCAGCTTATCCTCGGGCCGGGCGTTGGCGATGAAATCGTCCACTCCGGCCTCCACGGCAATGGCGACAGCGGTGAGCACATTGTCTCCCGTGATCATAATGGTACTGATCCCCATCCGCCGCATCTGGGCAAAACGCTCTCGGATACCGCCTTTGACTACATCCTTGAGAAAGATCAATCCCAGCACTTGATCATTCTCCGCGACCGCAAGCGGCGTACCGCCCTGAGAAGAAATTTTCCCGTCCGCGCGGTTAACCTCCTCAGGGAAAATCCCTTTCTGTTCGATGACGAACGCCTCGATGGCTTGCACAGCCCCTTTTCGAATTCTGCGAATTTTGCCGAAGGATTCCGGGATGTCGACCCCGCTCATGCGTGTCTGCGCTGTGAAGGCGATGAAGCGGAAGGCATCAAACGTGGTGTCGCCTGTGCGCAGTCCATAGCTGTTCTTGGCGAGCACGACGATGGAACGCCCCTCAGGCGTTTCGTCCGCCATGGAGGAGAGATGGGCGGCTTCAACAAGCCGCTGTTTGTCGACGCCCGGGGCTGGAATAAAATCGACCGCTACGCGATTTCCGAGTGTGATCGTCCCGGTCTTGTCTAATAGGAGCACGTCGATGTCGCCGGCTGCCTCAACCGCACGACCGTTGGCGGCGATGATGTTGTGGCGCAGCATGCGGTCCATGCCGCTGATGCCGATGGCGGAGAGCAATCCTCCGATGGTTGTCGGGATCAGACAAACCAAAAGGGCGGTCAGCACCGGCTGGCTGAGGAACTGGGCATCAGCTGTTCTTGCGCCTGCTAGACTGTAGGCGCCGAAAAAATAGAGCGAGACCGTTACCAACAGGAAGATCAGCGAGAGC
This sequence comes from bacterium, assembly GCA_036788095.1. Classification (GTDB taxonomy): domain Bacteria; phylum Zhuqueibacterota; class Zhuqueibacteria; order Residuimicrobiales; family Residuimicrobiaceae; genus Anaerohabitans. The sequence continues at coordinate 3,028 of DAIQOA010000302.1, forward strand.
ACGGTCAGCAGGATGGAGAGGGCGATTTCATTAGGAGTTTTTTGCCTTTTGGCCCCCTCAATTAAACCGATCATACGGTCGAGAAAAGTCTGGCCTTGAGCCGCGGTGATACGCACGGTAATAGTATCACTCAGTATTTTAGTGCCACCGGTGACAGCGGAGCGGTCGCCGCCGCTTTCGCGGATGACCGGCGCCGACTCGCCGGTGACGGCTGATTCATCCACGGTCGCGATTCCTTCAATCACCTCGCCGTCGGAAGGGATGATATCGCCGGCGCGGCAGATGACCACATCACCGGCGTTCAATTGAGCCGCAGGCACCCACTTCTCCTGACCTTCCCAGATCAGCCGCGCGCGAGTTTCACTGCGGCTGCGGCGCAAACTGGCCGCCTGGGCTTTGCCCCTTCCTTCCGCCAGGGCCTCGGCAAAATTGGCGAAAAGAATGGTGAACCACAGCCAGAAACAAATCTGAAAATTAAAGCCGTTCCTTCCCACCTGCCGCAGGAGGACGAAGGTGGTTGCGAGCGCCCCAAGCCAGACGATAAAGATCACCGGATTTTTAACCTGCCAGCGGGGATCGAGCTTGCGCAGGGCATCTGTCAGCGCGCGGCCAAACAGATCTCGCGTCATCCATTTACTGAAATCGGCAGTCGTGTGCATGATCACCTCAGAACGAAAGTCCCATCTTGACCAGGGCATGCTCCAGCAGGGGGCCGAGGCATAGGGTTGGGAAAAAAGTCAGGACGCCGATAATTAGAATGACGCCCACCAGCAACCCGGCGAACAGTGCGGTATCGGCCCGCATGGTGCACACGGTTTGCGCTACACGCTTTTTCTCCGCCAGCCGCCCAGCCATTGCCAGGATCGGATAA
>DAIQOA010000303.1:0-3842 GCA_036788095.1 bacterium
GAAACGTTCACCTACTCGTTCACCAGCGGCTATTCGCTGTTTCAACAGCTCTACGAGATCACCGGCGACCCAGCGTACATTCAGATCCTCTACCGGGAAAATCAGCGCACGTTGCAGGGATTGCCCTACGATCTGCTGTATACGGGTGTAGGTTTTCAACAAAAGGTAGCGGCGGTCATTGAAAAGCACGGCGTTTCTCCGCAGGTTCATTCCTTTAATAAAAAGGATTGGTGCCTGGCCATGTTTTACAGCGGCAGCGGCCGGGACCAGCGGGCTTTGTGGATCGACTATGATATCGGCGGCAACCATTGTCATGCGGATGCCATGAACATCGGCCTGTTCGCCGGCGAATTGGATCTGTTGCCGCCTTTTGGTTATCCTCCGGTGCAATTCGGCGGCTGGACTTCGGATAAGGCGATCTGGTATCGCAAGACCGCGGCCCATAACACGGTGGTGGTGGACGGACAAGATCAGATGCCGGGCATCGGGCTTCCGGAAACCGAACCTCTGGCCGTTCAGCTCGATCCGCTCAAAAAACATGAACGCGGAATGACCACCTGTGAACTTCCGGGACGACAGGTGCAGGTGATCCGCGTATCCGGCCCTGGTCTGTATCACGGCGCTCAGCTGCAGCAGTATGAACGCACCGTCGGCCTGATCGATCTGACCGCCGCTGCCTCTTATGTGCTGGATGTTTTCCGGGTGGTGGGTGGAAGCGATCATGCCAAGTTCACTCATGGCTATTTCGGCGAGTTGCAGACTTGTAGACTCAAGCCGGCGCCGGTCGCTGACTATGGCCATGGGACGCAGATGGGCGGTTTTCTCAGCGATCCATCGCCAGAGTTTGGCTGGCAGGCCCGTTGGACCGTTGACGATCGTTACGGATATCTTGCCAAAGACAGCCAGGTCCATTTGAATTACTTTGATCTGACTCGTGAGGCTGAGGCCGCCACGGCTAAGAGTTGGATCGCGTTTGGTTTTGCCAACAATCAGACCGCGGAGATTCCGGCTTTGATGATGCGCCGGAAAGCCGAACAGGCCCCGTTGAGCAGCTGCTTTGCCGGAATTTTTGAACCCTGCACGTCCCAGAACCTGATCCGTTCCGTTGAGCGGCTGGAGGTGGTGGATGCCGAGGGAACACCGTACAGCGACATGAGTGTTGCCGTGCTTGTGCAATCGGTGGATGGCGTCCGTGATCTGATCCTGGCCATGGATGTGGAGAATCCCACGAATCAAGCCCCTTGTTTTAAAACCACACGGAGCGCGCAAGCGCCGTCTTTCAAGCTGACGACCGACGCCGAGCTTTGTCTGGTTCGAGCCGATGCCCGCGGCGTTGTGAAAAAAGTCGCGCTGGCGCACGGCACTTTTTTGCGAACAGCAGATTTTGAAATTCGGGCTGACACCGCCGCGGGATTCATCGAATTGGATTTGGACGGCAAGACCGCCGCACTGGCAGCCGGGCGGCCGGAATCGATCAAATCGTGTAAGCTGAAATCCAAACAGCTCAGGATCGTCGACGTCGCGGAAAAATGAGGGAAGAGAAACGTGTATAGCCTGATCGATCGGTTGATCCGTTCAAAGCGAAAACGCATTACCCTGATGGTCGAGCCCGATGGATCACTGGTGGTCAAAGCGCCACTGGGCATGCCGCTTCGGATCATCGAGGCCGTGGTGCTGGAAAAAGAAAAGTGGATTCGCAAAACCCAGGAACGCATCAGGCTCAGGCCCCCATCGGCTCTGCCTGCTTTACGGGATGGCGAGCGGTTTCTCTACAAAGGCCGCGAGGTTCCCCTCGAGATCATCCGGGACCGGCCGGGGTTGTTGGAACTCGGCGCAACCCTGCGCATTTCAGAACAGGGCGACCGGCCGATGCGTACGCGGCTGCTGCTCTGGTATCGCAAGGAGGCGGCTGCTCTGTTGGCTGAACGGATTCGTCATTATTCGCATCAGACCGGGCTCACGCCGCGTTCTTTGCATTTGAGCAACGCCCGTAAACGCTGGGGCTCCTGCAGCCCGCTTGGCAGATTGAACATCAGTTGGCGTTTAGTCATGGCGCCTGTCGAAATCATCGATTATGTGGTTGTTCATGAACTCGTCCACCTGGCCATCAAGAATCATTCCCCGAGTTTTAAGAGCGCCGTGGCAGCCATTCTTCCGGACGCTCGCGACCGGGAAAAATGGCTGCAAGAGAATGGCTTCCGGTTGGATTTTTAGCCCGTCAAGGGCGGCATGACCATCTTGTTTCAACGCTTTTAAGGCCTGCATCAGGGTTTTTTTAGCTTTAATAAAGGGACGGGAATAATAAATCTTTATTGACAAGGGGAATAATCTTTAGTAAATTGGTCTAAAATATACATTTCGATGTAAATCAACGGCTCTACAGGAGGTTATTATGGCGGTTCTGGAAGATCTGGCGGCAAGCGTGATCAGCGGCAGTGCGCCCAAAACAGAAGAGTACACCAATGCAGCGCTGGCGTCCGGCCTCGCGCCGGTTGAGGTGCTGACCAAGGGTTTGATCGCAGGCATGAACGTTGTGGGTCAGAAATTTAAAGCCAATGAATTCTACGTTCCTGAAGTTCTCATCGCGGCCCGCGCCATGAAGGCCGGCATGAAAATTCTCCGTCCCAAACTGGCGGAGACCGGCATCAAGCCGGAGGCCAAGTTCGTCGTCGGGACGGTCAAGGGCGATCTGCATGACATCGGCAAGAATCTGGTGGCCATGATGATGGAAGGCGCCGGTTTTGAGGTGATCGATCTGGGCGTGGATGTAACGCCGGAAAAATTCGTCGAAGCGGTCAAGACCAATCAAGCCGAGATCATCGGCATGTCCGCTCTGCTGACTACGACGATGTTGAACATGAAAGACACCGTCGCTGCGTTGAATGAGAGCGGTCTGAGAAAACAGGTGAAAGTCATGGTCGGCGGCGCGCCGTTGACCCAGAGTTTCTCCGATGAGATCGGCGCGGATGGATATGCGCCGGACGCCGCCTCGGCCGTGGATCTGGCCCGCCAGTTCTTGCAGAAGAGCTGATGCGTCTATGGACATGGTTGATTTGTTCGTCCCCGGCCGGCTCTGCCTGCTCGGTGAACACTCGGATTGGGCCGGCGGATATCGTCGCATGGATTCCTCCGTCCACAAAGGATACTGCCTGATCGTCGGCACCAATCAGGGGATCTACAGTCGGATCAAGCGCCATTCACACAAGATCATCATTCGTACCACCTTGCCGGACGGCAAGGTGCTGGGCCCGCATGAGATCGATCTGGATATGGACAAGCTGCTGGAGGTGGCTGTGGAAGGGGGATTTTACAGCTACACCGCGGGCGTTGCCTACACCGCCATGTGCCATTACGATGTCCAGGGTTTGGAGGTCGATGCGTATCGAATGGATCTGCCCATCCGCAAAGGGCTGTCTTCGTCGGCGGCCAACAACGTGATGGTGGCTCGCGCCTTCAATCAGCTGTATGATTTAAAGCTGACCAAGCGCGGGGAGATGGAACTGGCGTATCAGGGCGAAATTCTCACACCATCGCGCTGCGGCAGGATGGACCAGGCGTGCGCCTATGGTTCTATTCCGGTTTTTCTCACCTTCGACGGCGAGCGTCTGGATGTGCAGGAAGTGCATCCGGCGGCCGACATTCATATGGTGGTGGCGGACCTCAAAGCCGGCAAGAACACGCAAAAGATCCTCGCTGATCTGAACGCCTGCTATCCCAAGAGCGGCGGCAAAATCGGTGAAGATGTGCGCTATTATCTAGGCCCGGTGAACAAAGACATTCTTTTTCGCGGACGCGAGGCGTTGGAGCAGGGCGATGCGCAACAGCTGGGCGCTTTGATGACC
>DAIQOA010000304.1:0-3726 GCA_036788095.1 bacterium
GTCCGTCTATGGTCAAAGTTACTTTGTTCAAAGCAAGGTCCTCCCTTTTCAGTTACCGAACGGTTGATTAGGCTGCCTGAGTCGTTGCAGCGGAATGGATGGTGCATTTGCCGGATCGGCAGAATTTGTCGCTCACATGCTGGATGAACTCTTGACGGAAATACTTGAGACAGCCCAGGATGGGCACCGGCGCCGCCTGACCGAGGCCGCAGAATGCGCCGCGCATCATGGTGTTGGCCAGGTTTTCCATCAGCTCGATGTCCTGCAGGCGGCCCTGTCCGTCGGTTATTTTTTCCAACAGCTCCAGCAAGCGGCCATTGCCCTCGCGGCACATGGTGCAGATGCCGCAGGATTCATGATTAAAGAATTCGACAAAGGTTTTAACCAGATCAACCACGCACTGGCTGTCATCCACCACCAGCAGCGCGCCAGAGCCCATGCCGGAACCGATGGTGCGCAAAGTCTCGGTGGCCAGCGGCAGATCCAGATGCTCTGCCGTAAGAATGCCGCCGGTGGTTCCGCCCAGCTGGGCAAAGAGAAAGCCCTTGCCGTTGGGAATCCCATGTCCGATGTCATAGATGATCTCGCGCAAAGTGATGCCCATGGGCACTTCGATCAAACCCGGATTGTTGATGTTGCCCACCAGAGTGAACACTTTGGTGCCCGGACTCGCGGTGGTACCCAACGATTTATACCAGGCTGCGCCGTTGAGAATGATCTGCGGGATATTCGCCAGCGTCTCGACGTTGTTCACGATCGTCGGCTTGCCCCATAACCCCACAGACGGCGGAAAAGGCGGTTTATTGCGCGGCTCGCCGCGCTTGCCCTCGATGGACTCGATCAAAGCCGTTTCCTCGCCGCAGATATAGGCGCCGGCGCCCTCGCGAATCTCCAGATCAAAGTTAAAGGAGGAGCCAAAGATCTTTTTGCCTAACAGGCCCTGACTGCGGGCCTGCTCGATGGCCCGCTGCATACGGCCGATAGACATATGATATTCACCGCGAATGTAAACATACCCCATGGACGCACCCACCGCATAGCCGGCCAGGGCCATGCCCTCGATGACCGCATGGGGATCGCCTTCCAGAATCAGGCGGTCTTTAAAAGTGCCGGGTTCGCCCTCATCGGCGTTGCAGATGATGTATTTTATATCCGATTTCTCTTTGGCGGCAAAGCCCCATTTCACCCCGGTGGGGAAAAAAGCGCCGCCGCGGCCCTGCAGGCTGCTGGCCTTAACCTCTTCCATAACCTGGGCAGGTTTCATCGATGTAACCGCCCGTCCCAAGGCCTCATAACCGTTTTGAGCAATGTATTCCTCAATGGATTCCGGATCGATGGAACCGGCATTTTTCAGCACCACACGAACCTGTTTGCCGAATCTCGGCGCTTTCTCATCGACATGGGTGTCTTCAGCCGGCATATCCAGGTACTGCAGACGCTCGACGATGCGGCCCTTGAGCAGGTGTTCGGAGATGATTTCCGAGACATCCTCCAGCTTGACGCCGGCATAGTACACGGCGTCCGGGAACAGCACCAAAACCACGCCCTTGTTATAGATGCCAAGACTGCCGGTCTCGACCACTTTGACCTCATTGGACAGGCCGGCCAGAGCCAGCTCCCGCACCAACGCATCTTTGACCGAACGTGCGCCCTGCGAAATGGTATGCGGGTCCATGGCGATAATGATGTGCATTCTATGCATTGGAGGACCCTTTCAATTTATAGTCTTTAAGGATAGCAACCGCTTTTTCCGCAGTCAGGTTGCCGTAGACCTCGTTGTCCACCATCATCACCGGCGCAACGGCGCAGAGGCCCAGACAACTGGTGAACTCGAGGGTAAAGACGCCGTCCGCGGTGGTTCCGCCCATTTCCAATTGCAGATACTCTTTGATCTTCTGCAGCACCTCCTTGGAATTGCGCACATGGCAGGGAGCGTTGTTGCAGCAGCGGACAACATGTTTGCCTTTTGGCTGAGTGGTGAACAGGCTGTAGAAGGTCGCCACCCAATAGAACTCTCTGAGCGGCAGCCGGGTGATCCGTGCCACTTCGGACAGGACCGGTTCGGTCAAAGCGCCGAATTCTTTCTGTACATCCTTGAGGATATAGATCAGCGGCGTCGGAGTCTTTTCATAGACTTGCACGATGTCGTTAATTTTGGCCAGATCAGGCATTCGTTACCTCCTATGGATTGAAAGGAACCTTATCTTTGCATGATGAATTATTTTTGCAGGAACACATGGTTGGTGATGATTTTATTGTCGACGATATGTTCGGAGACAACCGCGCGGGCTACTTCCGGCGTAACCTTGCCGTAGGTGATGGTCGTCTGGTCGGGCTGCACCACCTGAACGAGAGGCTCTTGATCGCAATATCCCAGACAGCCGGTCTGCGTGACCACGGTATCTGTAATATGACGCTTGTTCAACTCATCCAGAATCGCCGACATCACGCTGCGCGCTCCCGCGGCGATCCCGCAGGTTCCCATGGCCACAACGATCCGGTAACGCGCCGTCTGTTCGCGCTGCGCCATCTCCCGTTTGGCTTTCTCCCTGATTTCCCGCAGATCTGCTAATGTTTTCACAAATGGTTCCTCCTGCTGATTGTGATTATGAAGACAGTGAATCGAGCGTTCATCCTAACAGTCAACCTGCAAGGCAGCCGCCGTCCGGGCAGCTCCTTGGTCAAGCCACGGAAGAGATCGCCAAAACGCCCTCCCGAATCAATTGTTCGGATTCGCCGGCCAGGGTGTAGAGCATGCAATTTCGTGTGGCCATCTGCACCAGCAGCCAGAACGAATCGAACACAAAACGGCCGTTATCGGTCACATGCCGGTAATAAAAATGGATGTCCGGCGAAGCGATGCACAAGTTAGACAGCGTGGCGCCGATCTCGCCCAGGGGCATGCGATTGAGGCTGTTCAGTTTAAAATGGACATCCACCAGGGTGCCTCTGCCCAGCGTGGACGATATCTTTAATCCGCCTTCGCAGTCCGCGGCCGCCTGCAGGAGCAACGACAGCCCCATGCCCACCGGCCGGGTGGTGCGTGTCGTGACAAAGGGATCCAGCACCCGGTCGATCAGCTCCTGGCTCATGCCGCGGCCGTTGTCCTTGATGCGTATGCGCAATCGATTGTCGCGGACGGATTCATCCACGGCAATGATGATCCGGTTCGCCTGCGCCTCGATCGAGTTGGTGACAATGTCAAGAATGTGCAGCGCCAGTTCTCGCATAATGCGGTGAACCTTCTCTCCTTCGATCAATACGGTATGTTCTGAATGGCCACATCCGGCCGAGCTACCGACAGCTTGCGATTCTTCTCCCGGCGAAAGGCCATGGCCACCTCGGCGAAGGTGAGTTCCTCCAGATAGAAAAAAGTGATCGCCTTGCCGATGTCCTTCAGATCATGTGCATCCGAGGCCGTGAGAATCTGATAGCGCGCCAGCTGCGGAAACCGGCGGCGCGCCTCGTCCACGTATAGCCGGTGCGAAATCTCTACCGCGGTGAACGGAATCTCATCCGGTATCCCCCCAAGGATGTGCAACGCACTGTAGGCGCGGCGATCCACATGAGCCGGATAAGCGATGCCCTGATGCAGAACCACCTGTTCGTATACCTGCGCCATCGGCGCGGTGGTGGAAAAGGCCAGCAGCTTTCTCTCCTGATGGAGGATGTTCTCCTCCTCGTCGCAGATGATCTGCGGACCATAGAGCGAGTCGTCGTAATCCC
>DAIQOA010000305.1:0-3724 GCA_036788095.1 bacterium
AATATATGCAACGATACGATTAGCTTTTCAGCAACAATGCTATGTGCAGCTTGGGAATTATAAAGTTGAGTGAGGGAAAAAATGCGGATTCTTCGATGCCCCTGATGAATGTCGTCCAACTATCACAACATTCGATTAAATGTATTCATAAAAAAAACTAAAATCAAGTAATTTTTTAAAATAGTGCCGCCTCCTGCCCTCTGATCACCCTGGCGATGGGATAGAGATTCTTTTCAGCATCAAAAAACGGCGAGCGCTCATAGAAAAAGTACAATCTCTGCCTGGGAGAGGCGGCGAATAAAGAATCCGTCGCAAGCCTTTCGTTAAACTCTTTTTTAATAACAGGTTGACTTTTAAGCATTTCCTGGGCTAGCGGTTCCATGACGTACTCTTCAAAGTACTCCCGATCTTCAAAAATGGTGTTAAAAAAACCCCAACCGATAAGCGCATCCGTGGAGGTCGGTTCTAATAAATAAATAATTAATTTTGATTTATAATTATCCAGCGGCACATAGAGGTCGCCTGCCTGAAAAGTTCTTTTCAGCGACACCGGAATAGATTTCATGGACACCAGCTGTCTTCCCTCATATGGGGTGGAACGGAATTTGACATCCGTGAAGCGATACGTCTCCACTTGCACATGGACAGTCTGCTTGAGCCGAACGTAAGAGATGCCATGGCTGTCCAGCACCTGAACCACATTCTGCCATGCGGCCGGAACCAGATACCCCAATGGGGGTGAAACAAGAACCGAGGGTTCCACTCTATCCAGATACAGGCTGGGCGTATTTTTTACCACCTGGGAATAAATGGGGTATTCCTCTCCGCTGATCTCCCCTTTTGCATAGCGCACGTGATAACCGCGATAGACCATGCTGTCCCCACCATCCTTGCTCGTACGAAAAGCCACAGGAAAGGAGGGCAGCGGATCGTAAATTTTGCCCAACCCGGCGGACCAGCGATCGCCCTGCACCACAGCCTTCATCAGCTCATCTGCATCATCGGCGATCAGGTCCAATCCCATCAACAACAGATCGCGCGTGGCTTCCACGCGTTGTTTGTACGGTTTGAGGGAATGGGCCTCGATGAGAAAGCCGGCCCGATTCATCAGAGTTGCAAAGCTGTTGGACAGCATCGGCCGCCACACGCCGCCCATCATGCCTTTGGCCGGATCCCGTTCATCCACCAATCCGGCGTAGGGGCCGATGACCAGCCCCTCTTGTTCAGTGCGACGCAGCAGCCGGGGCAGGAAACGGTCTGCCGCCCAGCTCGAGATCGGACCGCCGTAAGCCGGATGGGTGTCGATGTAATAGTTTAAAACATACTGAAAATCCTGGCCGTCGGTGGTGTGACAGTCGTAGAAGAAATGAGGCTGCCACGCATGATACATGGCCAGCCAGGCGCGCATCTCCGGGGCATCGGCCTTGACGAAATCACGGTTCAAATTCAGCCGCGTGGCCGTAACCCGCCAACCGGTCTCCGTGGGTCCGTTCTGATTGATCCGGCTGTTCCAGGTATAGCGCTCGTGCCCATCTACGTTAAAGATGGGGATAAACAGCAGGATCAAGTGATCCATCAATTTGGCATGGCGTTGGTTAACAAGCAGATCGCGCGCGATCAGCATGCCGGCGTCGTTCCCCTCCGATTCTCCGGGGTGGATGCATCCCTGGATGAGCACCACCGGTTTGCCGGTACGCCGGGCCTTTTCCGGAGTAAAGCAACGATCCTGAGAGATCACCAGCATTCTCAGGCTGCGACCTTCGGGGCTGACGCCGAATTCCAGCCATCGAGCGGCGGGTGAGCTCTGCGCCAGGCGGCTAAAGTAGTCCATGCTCTCCTGATACCGGGCGGTCTCAACGCCGCCGCTTCTTTCAAAACGTGTCAGCCACGCTGAAGCGTCCTTCGCAAAGGTGGTCCATGAAAGAAAACCGAGCATCAGGCAAATAATCCGCCGCACCATGGTCGTCACGCGTTTCTCCTTACTCATTCAGCATACAGAATAAACTCTTTCCACAATCTAAGGTAGGAAATTTTTCTCTGGGATTCCAGATTTTTCTCCAAGCTTAATCCTTGCATCTGTGGATAGAATCATTTACCTTATTCTCATTAATGAACACGTTCACTATTACAGGAGTCAAAACGATGAGGCGTACGCGGATGGTGTGCATAGGGTATCTCCTGTTGGCAACAGCCATGGGAGTGAACGCCCAAAACAACGAATTATACGATCTGCTCTTTAACGCACCAGCGCATAAACTTGCAGAGCTGAAAAGACAGGATGCCGAGCTGTTGGCGCCGGTATCTTTCAGCGAAGCCGCAGCGCTATACGACAAAGCGATCGATGAATTCCGCAAAGGCCGCGAAGTGGCGCAGGTGCGCAAGCGACTCAGCGAGATGAGTGATCGCATGCAAAAGACCGAGCTGACGCTGTGGAACGGAAAAACGCTCCTCAAGGACGCCCTGAAAGCCCGTGAGGACGCCCTGGCCGCCATGGCCTCGGAGGTCAACGCCGGCGAGTTTAACAAAGCCGAAGCGGGGCTCAAGGAAGCGGGGGCAGCCGTTGAATCAGGGGATACCAACAAAGCACGGCAGAGGGCGGCTGAAGCCACTGCCCGCTACCGCGATGCCGAGTTGAATGCCATTAAAATCAGCGCCATCGGTCCGGCTCGTGATGCCCTGGCCGCCGCTGCCAAAACAGAGGCGGACCGAATGGCGCCGAAAACCTTTGCCTCCGCCAAAGCGTTGCTGACCCTGGCGGAGGAGACCCTCAACTCGAACCGCTATGCGGTCGCTGAAGCGACAAGCAAGGCGGAACAGGCGGGCTATGAAGCACGCCACGCCATACAGCTTTCCCGCTTTCTCAAGGACAAAAAGCGCAGCAGCGAAGACATCGCCCTTTACTACGAGGAGGCGATGACCGCTGTGGCCAAAGCCCTTGGCTTTACCGCTGCGTTTGATACCGCCCTGGTCAAACCCACGCAGAACATCATCGCCACTATCAAGAGTTTGAAAGAAGAACGGTCGTCTTTACTGCAGGATGTCAAAGAACTGAACGCAGAGATCAACCGCCGGCAGCAAGAGTTTGCTGCAGCGGAAAAACAGTACCGCAAGCAGATAGCCGCGCTGCAGGTTAAGGCCGAGGATCAACAGCAGGCCTTTCAACAGAAACAGGCGGACCTGCAGGACGAATTGCAGCAAAAGCAACTCGAACTCGAAGCGAAGAAAAAGCGCGAAGCGAAAATCGCCAAGGTGCGCGAGATGTTCTCTCCTGCCGAAGCGTCGGTGTTGCTGGACGGAAACCGAATGATCATTCGACTGCTGGGTCTCTCCTTCCCAGTCGGCAAGTCGATCATTCAGCCTGAATATTTCAGCCTGCTCGCCAAAGTGGAACGCGCCATGCGCGAGTATCCCGACAGCCGGGTGATCATTGAAGGGCACACCGACAATGCGGGTGAAGAACGCTTCAATGAACGGCTCTCCAGCTGGCGGGCGGATGCGGTGCGCAGCTATCTCCTGGCCAACGCCGCGGCATCAGCGGACAAGCTGGAGGCCATCGGCTATGGCGAAGCCCGCCCGGTGGCCAACAACGAGACCTCCGAAGGCCGCCGGATGAACCGGCGCATCGATATCGTCATCACTATCCAATAATGCTTTGAACCTGCGGCGCAACCGGCGCCGGCAGGTGAACTGCATCGTCCCTGACGCGAATGGCGGAAAGAATCAG
>DAIQOA010000306.1:0-3642 GCA_036788095.1 bacterium
ACCCTCAGCAGCAAAAAAGCGTTCACCACGCAGTCGCTGGTACAGTCTTTTTGTAGCGCTCTGATAGCCGTTAAAAACGTGTACACAGCGGTAGGCCGGTTCGCGAAACAGCGTCTGCTGAAAATTGTCAAGCATTTCCAGATCGCCAAGATGGCAGAAAAGGGGCGCGGCCAGGGCGGTGTCCCTGTGGCTCTGCAATTCCACCATCGCATTGAGGTTGTCCAGGTCCTGATTAGTGGAAAAGATAATCCGTGCGGCTTTATCCACCCGTGCGGAATGGAGCACTTCTGATCGGGTAAAGTCGTTCTGCACCCACCAGGTGGCAGGATCTTTCGCCAGCTGCGGGGCATAGGGATTGCTGTCGCCCTTTTCAATGATGACGATTTTATGATTCTTGTTGGTCTCGCGGATCAACTCGTAGATCAACCGGCCGTTGCGGCCCATGCCGCAGAGGATCGTATGACCGGCCAGGCGGCGCGGCACTCGATTGAGCAGTTGTTTTTGAATGAATTCATAGACCACGCTGAGCGTGAGCAAAGGCGCGAGGAAATAGCAGGCCCAGAGCAGGCACTCGAGCAAGCGGGAGGATTCCCGCGGCAGGCCGATGCCCGGGCCGCCCAGCACGAACAGGGAGAGGCTGTAATAGATCGCGGAAGGGATCTTGGAGGTGGAAATATGCGTCAGCATATCGCTGTTGAGAAACGCCGTAAACGAGACGGCCAGGATGAACGAGATGCAGAGGGGTTTCCAGTATAAGAGAAGGCGACGCATGGACGAATCTCCCGAGTGAGGGCCGGATGAAATGACTTATTTGTGCTTAATGCGCGAAGGAGGGTGTTCACCCCGGCGGCAGCGCCTTCACGATCGCCTCATGATGCCCGGGGGGAATAGCGTACCCGGTTAATTCTTCCGGCCTGACCCAGGCGTATTCCTCTGACTCTTGGTTCACCGCCACGTATCCTGCGGTGCGGCAGCGAAAATAAAATGTGATATAGTGTAAATCGTTCTCCTGGCCCGGCAGAGATTCGCAAAAAAACAGATAGTCTTTGTTCAGGCAGGTCAATGCAGTTTCTTCCAGTACTTCGCGGTCAACCGCCTCCTCGAGGGTCTGGCCGTATTCCACCTTGCCGCCGGGCAGGCACCACTGTCCATCATAATAGTGGGTGTTCTGGCGTTTCAACAAAAGGATTCGTCCTTGGCTATCGCGGATCAGTGCGCGGACAGCGAGGCTGGGGCCTTTGCTCATTTTTTCTCTTTGGGTTCGTAAATTTCAAATTTGGCCTGGTTTAAGAACTCTTCAAAATGGGCGACCGCTTCCCGGTCATACACTCTAATTTCGCCCGGCAACCTTTCCCATGGCACTAGCGAGGGATTGATTTTTTTTTCAACATCCTTGGTCGAACCAAAACGCCAGCCGTCTAATCCACGCTCCACGCACCATCGTGCATGCTCGATCTCGGCCATCTGTTCTTTCTGTTCCTCGGTAAAAGGATAAGGGGCGGGCGTTGCGGCCGGACGGATGGCCAGTCCCAGCTTTTTCATCACTTTTTCTATGAAGATGATCTGCTGACGGTTTGCGGTTACCAGGGTGTCCGGCAGTTTGTCCCAAGGCAGCATGGCTTTGTCGCTAGTATTTTTTTGCTCGATGCGTTTGTTCAAGTAATAGCCATGCGCTTTTTCCGCCAGTTCCTCGACCTCCTTCTGGGTCAATTGAACCGGTTGATGCTGACGGACAAACGCCCAGACGATCTTTTCGTTCTCCGCCAGTTCAATGATGCGTTTATGCGTTTTCCAATCTGGATCGTTCAGCAGGCCCGCCGCTGCCCGGCCGCTGTTTTGCACCACACCGACCACGGCGCCGAACGCCAGGGCCAACCGGTACTCGAGATCAGCGATGTGGCCGCCGTTGATACCCAAAACCAGTACGTTGGCGGGATCGACGCCTGCAGCGATCAGATCGATCCAGTAGGCGATGAGCTCTCTGGCGCTGAATTCCTTATAGCCTTCTGTAAATAGCAGTTCGTCATAGGACCGGCATTTTTCGGCGTCGTCCGGAATCCTTCTCGGCAGATAGCCTATCAGCTCAAATTCGCGGCACCCCTGGTTCTTCAGCTGTTCTGCCACGATCCCCACTTCTCCGGGAATACCGGAGGTGGTGCCGCCGCTGATGACGGTACCCTGATAGTAATCCAGCACTTCACGGATCAGGCTGTGATAGCGTTTGCTCGCCAGCCGGGACATGGCTTCCGCTCCACCGGCGATGATAAGAACAGGCTCTCTCCAGCCATTTTTTTTCAGCCGGCTTTTACGGACGATCTGTTCAGAATCCGGCCTCGAAAATCGCAGCCATCTGGCCAGATGAAGCAGGATGAAGCCAAGTTGGTACAGGTTGCTGTCGATCCGTTTTAAATGCGACAGCGCCTGCAGTTCTTCATCCAGCCGTTCCTGCGGAACGCAGGACTCTTCGTTCAGAAGCAGATCGATGATTTTGGCATAGGCGTTTAGGCACTGGTCCGGTTGTGAGAGAATAAAATGGGCCTTGGCGATGGCAAAGTAGGCGTTAACCAGTTCAAGACCTATTTCAATATGGTTGCGGCAGGCGGCAATAGCTTGCCGGATGCCCGGCGTGAGCATGGCTAAAAAATCGAGATCCCGGTGGCTTTTAATTTCATATTCGATGAATTTCATGAAATAGTAGGGATTGGCGGGCATCAGTTCGTAGGCCGCTCGAAAAGAGGCTTTGGTCGCTTTTTCTTCGGCCGGCATCCAGGACTGGGTGCACCCCAAAAGATGCCAGGCCCGCGCCAGCTGATGCTTGGCGGAGTCGGCTTCCGTCTCAGATTCCTGTTTCACAGATGATGGCCGGATGACGGTCTCGTGCAGCATCTCCTGGCCTTTTTTAAACTCTACGCTATTTAGGTCGCCCTTCTGATGGCGGCAGAGGGCAAAAGCGTAATCGATGACAAGGTCCTTAGAACACGAAGTGGAGAGGTACGGCTTTAACAGGTTCACTATCGCCGCCCAATCGCCTGCCGCGGCATAGGCTCTGGCCAGCTTGAGCGCATGCACTGGTCTGTTCTGTGAATCCGGTTCGACGTCATGGATGGTGGTCAAAGTTTGGATTTCAGCGCCTAATTTTTTTTCACACAGAAGCACGTTATAGTTGGATGAAAAAGCATCCAGCGTTTCGGACATTCGGGCGAACGCGTCATCCGCCTTTTCCAGTACCGCTGCCAGACGTGCGCTTTCCCGTCTCCAGCGTCTGGGAACGGTCAGATTAGATTTATAGATACGGTCATGGCTGATGTCCGCCCAGGCGTGTTGCAACAGCGTGCGCACCTGAATTTCCGCCTTGCGCGTCGTCAGTGCGTCGGGCACCTTCATGCCGAGTATAAAGCCGCGCGGAGGGGTGACGATGTAATGAAAGGATAA
Organism: bacterium; assembly: GCA_036788095.1. Taxonomy (GTDB): domain Bacteria; phylum Zhuqueibacterota; class Zhuqueibacteria; order Residuimicrobiales; family Residuimicrobiaceae; genus Anaerohabitans. The sequence goes on from DAIQOA010000306.1 coordinate 3,433, forward strand.
ATAGCCGAACTCTTCTTCTCTAAGACGGGATCCGATGTCGATGCTGTTCGCCTCATCGATGATGAAATGATCTTTGATGAATTGGCAAAGTTTGACCACCTCGTTCTGGAAATGAACAATGACGCGGGCGCCGCACAGATCGGTCACCTCTTTCAACGGATCAACATATTTGTCCTTACGGATGATCTTCTGCGCAAAGCTGGACACCGT
>DAIQOA010000307.1:0-3604 GCA_036788095.1 bacterium
CTTCGCTCCATTGAAGAGCAGAAGGGATTGTTGGTTCTGCTGCTCCGCTCGCAATGACAAGAGGAAAACGGGGATTGCTTCGTTCCATTGAAGAGCAGAAGGGATTGTTGGTTCTGCTGCTCCGCTCGCAATGACAAGAGGAAAACGGGGATTGCTTCGCTCCATCGAAAAGCGGATGGGTTTGCGATTGCGGCGGCTCCGCTCGCAATGACAAAGAATAAAAAAAAGTGCGACGCATAAACAGCGCCGCACTTTTTTCTAACCAACACCCTGCTCTGATATTCTCAGATCAGGTTTTTTTCATTTAGAAAGAACCGCCGATGGAAACCCGCATCACCGATCCCAGCACGCTGCCGAAATCACTGTAGGAGAAATCCAGCCGGCCGTTGGTGCCCACGGATCCCAGCTTGACGCCGGCGCCCAGGGAGAGGCCGCCGATGCCGTCTTCACGGCGCTGGGTCGACCAGCCGCCGCGCAGAGAGAACTTTTCCATATAGGTATATTCCAAACCATAGTTCATGAATTCCGGACGATCCGCCGGGTCAACGCCTTCCAGCGCCAACAGCGCGCAGTGATCGCTGCCCATGGAGACGGGCAGCAGTTCAAACAGGTTGGCGGTGACGCCGATTTTATAGGTCTGCGGAATGCCGAACTCTTCGTTCTCATACAACTGCTGGCCGGAATAGTTCCTGATGGACATGGCCAGGACGATGCTGCGAATGCCGGTCTCATAGATGGTGCCAAAGTCAAAGGCGACGGTGCCGATCTTGTTCTGTTTACCGGCTTCTTCCACAACATCCCCTGTGTAGGTGTCGTTGCTGCCCAGCTTCTGATTGACATATTTAACGCTGCCGCCGAGGCCGAACTTGTCGGTCATCTGGTAGCCGTAGCCCAATCCCAGCGCCAGGCCGGCGACATCGCCGACGTCCACGTCCGTGTACCCTCGCGGATCAGCTTCGGAAATGGCGGTGCCGTGAAAATCACCGTAATTCATCATCTGGGTATGCAGCGAGAACACTCCGTAGGAGCCGGTGTTCCAGGCAACCGCGGCGTTGGCCACGCTCATATCGGCGATCCAGTCGGTGTAGTTGAAGAAAAACGCACGATTCTGCACCGAGGCCAGACCGGCCGGGTTGTAGAAAACGGACGCCAGGTCGTTCTTGGCGAAAGTGAAGGCTTCCGCCATACCGGTCGCCCGGGCGCTGCCGCCGACGGAAAGAAAAGTCATTCCCGCCTGGCCCAGCTTTTTCATTTTGGCTGTTGCCGGCAACGAAGCCAAAATGATCATCAGCAATAGGGACACACAAAATATTTTTCTCATGAGTATTGCCTCCGTTATGGACTTTTAAGTCACAAAGCTTGGTCACCAAGCGGATTACCGGACCACGATGAACTTGTCGACATGCTTGCCGAGGTCGCTTTCAACCGTGTAGATGTAGACATCGCTGACGATGTACTGGTTGAACTCGGTGCGCAGGTCCCAGTCCTCGGTGGCCGCGCCATCGCTGTGTTCGATCTTGTGGACAAAACTGCCGTTCGAGGTGTAGATGCGGATGGTGCATTTGCCCGGCAGTCCGGTGAAGACGATTTTATCCATTTCACCCGGATAGGTCTTGCCCGCGGCGCTGTACGGATTGGGCACCACACGGATGTCGTCTAACTTGGAAGCATCGGTGATCGCTTCTGTCTTGGGCTGGCAGCCAGTGGGCGCCCAGCCGCTCCAGGCATACCATCTACCGCCTTCCAGGGAAACGCCCGGATCCTGCCAGTTCTGGCTGCCGTCGTCGTACGCGACCACATAGTAAAAGTACTGATAGCCAGGTGCGACGTTGGCGTCAAGATATTCGTTGGCGGTGCCGTCATACACTTTGTAGTAGGAGCTGTCTCTGGCGCCTGTGGCGCGATAGACGCGATAGCCGGCAAAGTCTTTGACTTTGGTATCGAAATCCGGATCGTTCCTCGGCTCATCGGACCAGGACACTTTGATCTTCGGGCCTTCCGCAGCCACCCAGAGGTTGGCCGGAGGACGCGGCGGATCGGGCACGTCATATTTGCTGCGGCTGCCGGTTTTGGCGCCGTTGATGTTCCAGTCCGCCATTCTCAGAGCCTTAAAGACGGAATCCCGGCCGGCTTTGAACACCGGTTCGAGTTCATCCATGACCGCGGCGCTGTATTTGGAATCCCAGGCTCTTTTACCCCAATACTTGCACTCTTGCAGGCTCATGCCGCCGACAGCGATCACATAGTCGATCTGGATGGATTCGCCGAATTCCAGATCATAGGGGCCAAAGCTGGTGTACCCCGTGGGGATGGTGATGTTGGAGGCCAGATCACGATGAGGCGTGTCCAACTGCCAATGCACGCCCGCTTGAAACAGAGATTCGTATTGATCTTTGTAGGTCTTGACCACGCGGCCGAGATCATAATCTCTTTCCTGCCTGATCGTCGTGCTGTTCGGCTGGGTGAGATCGTTGGTCTTGTCCTTGGCGGTTTTCGGGGCGTAGAGCGCGCCCTGGCAGATCCAGGCCGGCGAAAGGATTTCGATCCAGCGTTCATCCTTGCTCGGATCGCCGAAATCTTTGACCGAATCGCCCGGCTTGTCGCCGTCATAATAGAGAAAATAGCGGCGATCGTTGCCCTGGCTGGCAAAGGGGGCGACGAACTCACCCACCTCATCGTTGTCCGTAGAGATGGAGTAGGTCCGGCCGCTGCGAGAGTTCCACGGATTGCAGAACCACGCCCACCAGAATCCCTCGATCTTTTGATTGGTCAGGATGTAGGGATAGTTGGTCGGGTCTGTCGTGTAGGGCCATAACACCGGCGTTTCGCCGGGCAGGCCGAACACTTTGCCGTTGTTGGTGAGCTTGATGTTCATGATCGCATAGTCCTGGTGCTTGGGCGTGCAGTAGGCGTACAGCCAGCGTTCAAATTCAACGCCCATGGTGTAGCGCCAGACCGATTTAATGGCCCGTTCGGTGATCAGGTTGGGATCCACCGCCGTGTTTTTGTCGTGCTGAAAATCGCCCTGATGGGCGTTGAGAAAATTATCGCCGCCGTCCGGGGTGATGTTTTTGCCGTTGACAAACACGTTGGGCTGCGGCCAGCGCTGATAGAGAATCTGGGTGACCGGCATCAGCGCGGTCTGGTGGGATTGATTCACCCAATAGGGCTTGTAGTCATAATCATACGTACGGTACATACCGGAGGTCCAGAAGGGGAGTATATCGCCGTTCGGAGCTTTCCAGTTTTTGCAGCCGGCCAGGGTGCCGGTTTTACGCACATTGCCGCCCCACAGCTCGCGAATGCCGCCTTCGGGGAAGAGAACACGGCCGCCGGGCCAGGCGTATTCACCGCCCCAGCCTTCGGCGCCATCGTATTCGGCATTGACCCACAACCGGCCTATTCGCAAGAAATGCATGCCGGTGTTGGCATAGGCCATTTCTCCGAGCAGGACGAAGACCAACAGGCAGAGGCCTGTGATTATTAATAGACGTTTCATAGGTAATTCCTTTTCGTTTAAACGACGGGACAATCTATTTACTCTTGCACGGATGCATTAGAACTCGACTTTCACACCGAACAGGAAGGCGCGGGGATTGTAGAA
>DAIQOA010000308.1:0-3595 GCA_036788095.1 bacterium
CGGCGGCGTGGCGGCTTTTGATGTCGATGAGGGAGTCATCTCTCCAGGCGGTGTGGGCTATGACATCAATTGCGGCGTGCGTCTGCTGGTCACTGACTTGACACGCAAGGAAATTACGCCGCGATTGCCGCAACTCCTCGATCAATTCTATCGCCTGATCCCCAGCGGCGTCGGCTCCACCGGAGTGATCAAATTAAGCCGGCAGCAGGAAAAAAGCGTGCTGGAAAAGGGCGCGCTTTGGGCAGTGGAGAACGGCTATGGCAACAGCGAGGACCTGGACAAGATCGAGGAGAACGGCGCCATGGCCGGAGCGAATCCTGAGGCGGTCAGCGAACGCGCCCTGGAACGGGGCCGGCAGCAGTTGGGCACGTTGGGATCAGGAAATCATTTTGTCGAAATCGGTGTGGTGCAACAGGTGTACGATGAGGCTGCGGCGGCATTGCTGGGCCTGGATAAAGACCGGGTGACGGTGACCATCCATACCGGTTCCCGCGGCCTCGGCCACCAGGTGTGCGACGACGCGATCAAGATCATGCTGCCGGCCAGCCGCAAATACGGCATCGAGCTGCCGGACCGGCAGCTGTGTTGCGCGCCGATCCGCTCAGAGGAAGGCCAACGCTATCTGGCGGCCATGGCGGCTGCGGTCAATTTTGCTTTTGCCAATAGGCAGATGATCACCCATTGGGCGCGGCAGGCGCTGCAAAAAGGCATGGCAATGAGCGACGCCGGCCAAACGATGCGAGTGGTTTATGAGGTGGCGCATAATATCGCCAAGATGGAAAGACATGAGGTGAACGGGGTTGAAAAACTGGTTTGCGTTCATCGCAAAGGCGCCACCCGCGCCTTTGGCCCCCATCATCCGGATGTGCCGCAAGCCTATCGCTCCATCGGTCAACCGGTGCTAATCCCAGGAGATATGGGCCGTTGCTCCTATGTCCTGCTGGGTACACAGCGGGCGATGGCTGAGACATTCGGCTCCTCCTGTCATGGCGCCGGCCGGGTGATGAGTCGCACTCAAGCGGCTCGCTGCGCCAAGGGCCGTGCGCTGGATCGCGAACTGGCTGGCCAGGGCATTCTTGTGCGCGCGGCCAGCAGAGAGACGCTGGCCGAGGAGATGCCCGCTGCCTATAAAGATGTGACCGAGGTGGTGGAAACCGTAGCGGCCGCGGGATTGGCCGTCAAGGTGGTCAAGCTGAAACCGCTGGCGGTGATCAAGGGGTGAGCCGCTCCGGTGCCGAGTGGATGCAGAGTGCACCCGGCCGGCCTTGATCGGTGACCGCTCTGCGTTTTGATGCCCAAGCTGCAAACATAGTGGGGGTCATACCCATCCGTTCACCGGCCTATGGACTGGACGGAAGGCCTTGGTTGTGGAGGAGGTCGATGGCGCATCATGCGTTGAAATCCGATTATCACTCCCTGGCGCAGCGTTTGAATAAATTTCCCCAAGGCGCGCCGCCTTCAGATCTTTTATTCCAGATTTTAAAAATGCTGTTCAGCGAACAAGAAGCGCGACTGGTGGCCCTGCTTCCCATTGTACCGTTTTCACCTGCGGATGCAGCACGGGCCTGGAAGATGCCGGAAGCGCAGGCCCGTAACATCCTTGATCAATTGGCGGATCGGGCGCTGTTGTTGGATGGCGAACAGGACGGGAGAATGTCCTACACTCTGCCGCCGCCCATGGCCGGTTTTTTTGAATTCAGCCTGATGCGCGTCCGCGACGACCTGGATCAGAAAACCCTCTCCGAACTTTATTATCACTATATCACGGTGGAGGAGGATTTCATCAAAGATCTTTTCGGCCGGGGCGAGACCCAGCTGGGACGTGTGTTCGTGCATGAGCCGGCGCTCTCCCCAGAGCATGCACTTTATGTGCTGGACTATGAACGCGCCAGCCAGGTCATCCAATCCGCCAGCCACCGCGCGGTGGGAATGTGCTACTGTCGGCACAAGATGGCCCATCTGGACAGAGCGTGCCAGGCGCCGATGAACATCTGCATGACCTTCAACCATTGCGGCGAGGTGCTCTCCCGCCACGGCCATGCACGCGAGATCGACAGCGCGGAATGTCTCGATCTGCTCCAGCTGGCCTATGACCATCAGCTGGTGCAGTTCGGCGAAAACGTGCGCGAACGGGTGAGCTTTATCTGCAACTGCTGCGCTTGCTGCTGCGAGGCAATGCTGGCGGCGCAGCGATTCGGCATTCTCCATCCGGTGCACACCACCAACTTTCTCCCGTTGTTGGACGCGGACCGCTGCACCGGCTGCGGCCGATGTGTCTCCGCCTGTCCGGTCCAGGCATGGACTCTGATGCCGGTTGATGAGTCCCGATATCCGCGGCAAAAACGCGCTCACTTGGATGAGACGATCTGTCTGGGCTGCGGGGTGTGTGTGCGCGCCTGTGCTCAGGTGGCCCTGTCGCTGCAATCCCGGCCGCAGCGCGTCATCACTCCGCTGGACTCGGTGCATCGGGCGGTGATGATGGCCTTCGAGCGCGGCACTCTGCAGCATCTGATCTTCAGCCGTCAGGCCTTTGCCAGCCATCGCGCCATGGCTGCGGTTCTCGGCGTCATTTTAAGGCTGCCGCCCGTCAAGCAGGCGCTGGCCAGCCGTCAATTCAAATCCCGTTATCTGGAAAAGCTGATTCAACGGACGCGAACCGGCGCCTGATCAGATTTTTCTTTAATATCAGGGGAAAATGGCGTATATTGCTTCAGGTCGTTTTCAGTTTATGAGGGAGTGCACCATGGGGCATGTTGGGAAGCGGGTGATCTGCAAAGGCATTATCGGACTGGTTATGCTCTTGGCAATGATACCACAGACGTTTTGGGCCGGCGAAAAATATAAAAAGCGCACGGTTCTCATTATCACCGGTGGACATGAGTTTGATCGGGATGCTTTCTTTAGGATGTTCAAAAGCTTCGCCAATGTGTCGTTTGAAGAACGCGTACATCCCCTGAGCGAAAACGCCTACAACGCCACATGGTGCAAACGATTTGATGCCGTTGTATTTTACGATATGCATCAGGAGATCAGCCCGGAACAAAAGTCCGCGTTCAGGCAAATGGCGAACAGAGGGATGGGTCTGGTCTTTCTTCACCATAGCCTGGCCGGCTATCAAGCATGGCCGGACTTTGAAAAGATCATCGGCGGAAAGTATCTGCTGGAAGCAGAAAGCCGGGGTGGTGTAACGGCGCCCGCTTCCCTGTACCGGCATGATGTGGAGGTGCGGGTGCGGGTTGCGGATCGCCGGCATGCCGTGACCCAGGGCCTCGAGGAGTTTACCCTGCAGGATGAAATCTATGGTGGTTATCTCACTCAGCCCGGGATTCACCCTTTAATCACCACGGATCACGCCGAGAGCACCCCGGTCATCGGCTGGACCAATCAATACGGCAAGGGCAGAATCGTCTATCTTCAGCCCGGCCACGATCAGCACGCTTTTGAACACTCCTCCTACCGTCAGCTGGTGCGTCAGGCCATCGAATGGGTCAGCCGCTGACGGTCAGGATTTTGTGGGAAACAGAAGCAAAGGATTTTCAACCCCCAGAGGTTCACGCACCAGGAACGGCTCGCCGTAAAGCACTCCGATTCGATG
>DAIQOA010000309.1:0-3593 GCA_036788095.1 bacterium
TGAATGGCGCATGTTTCTCAAAACAGGCGGACATCTCTCTGTCTCAGAGGCATCCTGGCTCACTGTCGAAAACCGGAGGCACGAAGCCAGGTTGCATGCTCAATATAAAAAGTATTACGGTGATGTGTTCTACATCGGAAAAAAATCTAGAACACAGGTAAGGCGTTGGCCTGCCGGGCATTCAGCTGATCTTTCACCTGCCGCTGCAGACGCCGCTGATCCGCTTCCTCGAGCCGGTTTGCCAAGAGGCAACAACGAATCCCCCCTAGGAGCGGCGGCGTCCGGGATCACTTGCGTGAAGCGGAGATGAAGACCGATCGCTTTACGACAAACTAGCCTTCATCGGAAGGACCCAGGACGATTATATTGCTGCGACTAGCGGACGAGTTTTGCCACAAGCTTTTTCTCCGGCCCAGCCAGCGCCTTGGAGACCGGACAGCTGGTCCTGGCGATCTCCGCCAATTGGAGAAATTGTTGCTCGGATACGCCGGGTACTCGGGCTTCGCACGCCAGTTCGATCAGCGTGATGGTTGGACCTTCGCCGAGATGAACCTTGGCGTTGGTGCGGACATAGTCCGGCGTAAATCCTTCTTTGCCCAACAAAGCGGACAGAAACATGGAAAAACAGCCGGCCTGAGCGGCGCCGATCAACTCCTCCGGATTGGTGCCGGAACCGGACTCAAATCGGGAGGCATAGGTGAACGGACCTTCATAAGCACCACTGCCCAACTGCATGCTGCCGGCGCCCTCTTTCAATGCACCTTTCCACTCAGCGGATGCATTTCTTATCGCCATAACGACTCCTTGATGATGATGTGATAGTTATCCTGTTTTGCGTATTACAACACCGGCGGACGCAAATTTGTTTCCAATGACCCGCGGTCGGGATTACAGTCATACCCTGCTGATGTTATGGAGAGCAACGGGCGGCGCTTGGCAAATACCAGCTAACGGGATCGACAGCCACAAAGCCCGTGTTCTGCTGCTCTTACATGCAGTATGCGCGACCGACAAGCGCTTACTCTGAAAGGATCGACCATGCTCCAACAACCCGGCCACGATGCCAGAGACAATACCGTGCCTTCAGCATCCGACGCATTTCAGGCCCGCCATGATGTTAGCGCCAACCGTCTGGCGCAGGAGAAAAGCCCCTATCTGTTGCAGCATGCCCGCAATCCGGTGGCGTGGTATCCTTGGGGCGAGGAGGCCTTTGGCAAGGCACGCAGGGAGAACAAACCCATCTTTCTCTCGGTGGGCTACTCGACCTGCCACTGGTGTCATGTGATGGAACGCGAATCGTTTGAAAACAGCGAGATCGCCGGGGTGCTCAACGAACATTTCGTGTCCATCAAAGTGGACCGCGAGGAACGCCCGGACGTGGATCGCGTCTATATGGCCTTTGTGCAGGCAACGACCGGCAGTGGTGGCTGGCCCATGAGCGTGTGGTTGACGCCTGATCTCAAGCCGTTCGTCGGCGGCACCTATTACCCGCCCGAGGATTACGGCGGCCGGCCGGGTTTCCGCTCTCTTCTTTCGCGCATTGCTAACGCCTGGAAAAAAGAGCAAGAGGCCATCGTCGGCTCAGCCAACGATGTGATCCGGCAACTGCAGCAATACACGACCGTGAGCTCCAGCGGCGAGACCGAGTCGGGTAAAGCGCTACTCGATGCCGCCTACCGGCAGATTAAAAGCAGCTATGATCCGCACCATGGCGGATTCGGCGGAGCGCCCAAGTTTCCGCGCCCGGTCACGGTAAATTTCATGCTGCGCTATCACGCACGCACCGTCGCGCAGGACGCGCTGGAGATGAGCCTTTTTACCCTGCGCAAAATGGCCGAGGGCGGTATGCACGATCACCTTGGCGGAGGATTTCACCGCTACTCGGTAGACGACCAATGGCACGTGCCCCATTTTGAAAAAATGCTCTACGATCAGGCGCAGCTGGCCTGTTGCTACCTGGAGGCCTGGCAGATCACCGGCGACGGTTTTTACGCCGGCGTGGCGCGCGACGTTCTAAACTATGTGCTGCATGAGATGACCGGCGACGAAGGTCAATTTTACTCTGCCGAGGATGCGGACAGCGAAGGAGCGGAAGGCAAGTTTTATCTCTGGGAGGAGGCGGAAATCATCACCGCCCTGGGCATCGAGACCGCGGAGATTTTCAATTATCACTATGGCGTGGAGCCGCGGGGTAACGCCCCCAGTGATCCGCACGCTATGTTTCGCAATCAGAACATCCTGATCGTCCGCCATACGCTGGCGGAGACCGCTGAAAAGTTCGGCGTTGCGGTGGATGAGATCCGCACTCTTCTCGCTGATGCGCGCAACAAGCTGCTGCGGAAACGTTCACAGCGGCCGCGGCCGCATCGCGACGACAAGACGCTGACCGCATGGAACGGCCTGATGATCTCCGCCTTTGCCCGGGCTGCTCAGGTACTGGCTGCAGAGGAAAAAGCAGCCCCGGCCTCCGCCGCGCCAACAGCTCTTTCCTGCCTGACTGCCGCGGAAGCCGCAGCCCGCTTTATCGAAACCAGACTGTACGACCAAAAGAGCGGCAGGCTGTGGCGCCGCTACCGGGAAGGGGAAGCGGCGATCGATGGATTTGCCGACGACTATGCCTTTCTGATTCAGGGGCTGCTCGATCTGTATGAGGCTTCATTCAATATCAAGTGGTTGACCTGGGCGATGACGCTGCAACAGCAGCAGGACACGCTGTTCTGGGACAAAACCGGCGGCGGCTATTTCAGCACCACCGGTCAAGATCACAGCGTGCTCTTAAGGATGAAGGAGGATTATGACGGCGCAGAGCCCTCGGCGAACTCGGTGGCCGGCCTGAACCTGCTGCGGCTCGGGCAAATGACTGGAGACAAAGAGCTGAGCGAACGAGCCGGAAGGGTATTCTCGACTTTTGCCGGCCGGCTGCAACAGGCCCCAGGCACCATGCCGCAAATGCTGGTCGCATGGGATTTCAGCCTGCATCCCGCGAAGCAAATCATCATCGCCGGCAAGCCGCAGGCGCCGGACACGCGGGCGCTTCTGCAGGAGATCCACTGCCGCTTTATTCCGAACAAAATCCTTCTGCCGGTCGATGGCAGGAATGACCAAAAACAGCCGGCCGGTCCTATGGAATGGCTCAACCGCCTCGGTCAAGCCGGTGGCAAGGCCACGGCCTATCTCTGCGAAAACTATGTCTGCCAGTTGCCGGTCAATGATCCCGCTGAACTGGCGGCCATCCTGGACCAGCAGGCAACAAAACGGTGATAGGACAGCGCATCGAGAACTCTGGTCCTTTTCGGCTGTAGTCGATCAGGTTAAAGACTGAGAGTAAAAGGCGGCAATACTATGACGATCACATCGCGGCCGTGACAAGGGGTGTTCACATTCGCTTTCTGCTCTTTAGCGTGGTTTTTCAATGTTCTCTTTTTCTTTGGGGTCATTTAGCCTGGATAATTCAAAACCACGAGCACACGAAGAAAAATGAGCGAATAATTCTATTAAATATAAAAAGTTGGTGTTTTATCTTCGTGCGCTTCGTGCTCTCGTATGTTAAAGCACCAAAAATGCAGTAGACAAAATAGTTCTTTGGATTAAGG
>DAIQOA010000310.1:0-3578 GCA_036788095.1 bacterium
ACCCTGTTGCGCCAGGGTCAGCGCCATTCGCTGCAGATCCGCGACGCTGCCGGAAAACACCTCCGCGCCGCCGGCGCCATGGGTGTGCACATCGATGAGACCCGGGGTAACCAGCCGCCCCTCAGCGGAGAGCTCCGCACCGGGGCGCTCCGGTGCAGACGCCGCATCAGCCTGGATGGCGGCGATGCGGCCTTTATGCAGAATCAGCTCTTGAAGACCCGGCCGATCAGGCAGCCGGCATGCACGCAGTCGCATCACCGTGCCTCCCCCTGATGCGATGACAACAGAGAATCAATGCGAACCAAGCGATATCCTTTGTGCCGCAACTCCCGAATCAGGGGCTCCAGCAGCCGATAAAATTTATCCGTGCGATCCGGATGCGTGCCGATATGAATCAGCAACAACGCACCGTTCAGCCCATGGGCCGATTTCTCTTCAAAATCAAACAGCCGCTGGTACAGGGCGGCTGAGGAGCGATAGGCGCGCATCTCCGGTGTAGTGTAATCCGCCTGGGTGCCCACGCCCGGGGTGTAATTGAACAGCGTGACACCCAATTCCGCGGCCCAGCGGACATGATCCTGATTATACCACTCGTACGGTGGAATGAAAAACCGTTGCCGGGTGCGTACGCCCAAGGCGTGCATGGCCTCATAATTCGCCAGCAAGTCTGTGCGGAATTGCTCCCGCGACACCAGGCTCGAGTCCCTGTTTTCCCACGGGCAATAGAGCAGATGGCGGTCCGAATGGGGGCCCAGATAGTGGCCCCGCCGCTGCAGCTGACGAATGAGAGAATCGTTTTCAGGATGGCGGTAAAAATTGCCGGTAAAAAAAAAGCCGGCCTTGACCTGCGTCCGCTGCAGCACAGCGGCAATGTGCCGGCCGCCGTCGTTATAGTCGCCGCCGGTAAAGATCAGGGCCAGTTCTTTGCGGGCCGTATCCGCACGCACGACAGCCCCGCGTTCGGTGAGGACCGCGGCAGGTGAAAAAGGAGGCGGCGTGGCGGGCCAGGCCAGGCCGGCAAGGACCGCCCAGCCAAAGAAACCGGGAAGGTTCATGAATACAGACTCAGCCCTTGAGACTGATCTGCGACTGCTTCCCGGAAGAAAAGCGGGATTTCAGATGGTTTTTGAGGATTTTAAACGCAGTGTCCACATCGTCAACGGTGTGAAACAAGGAAAGATCGCTCTCCGAGATCATGCCATATTTCACCATTTTATCGAAATTGATCAAATCGTGCCAATAGTCCGAGCCATACAGGATGATGCACATATCCTTGAGGACTTTTTTAGTCTGCACCAGGGTGATCAATTCAAAAAACTCGTCCAGCGTGCCAAAGCCGCCGGGGAAAACGATCAGACCTTTGGCCAGATAGACGAACCAGAATTTGCGCATGAAAAAATAGTGAAACTCGAACACCATGTCCTGGGAGATGTAGGGATTGGCGAACTGCTCCATCGGCAGACTGATGTTCATGCCGACGCTGGGACCGCCCGCTTCCGTGGCGCCGCGATTTGCCGCCTCCATGATGCCCGGACCGCCGCCGGAACAGACCACAAACCGCCGGTCGCTTTCCAGGGACGAGGACCAGCGGGTCAATTTATAGGCCAGGCTGCGCGCCTCTTCATAATAGCGGGAAACTTGCACGGCATGGCGCGCCTGCTGCAAGCGTCGCCGTTCCTCCGCGGAGGGTTGACGGCCGATGTTGGCGCGAATCATCTCATAGCGAGTTTGAGCCTCTTCCTGCGACAGCACTCGGGCGGAGCCGAAAAAGACCACCGTGTCCTTGATGCGGTGTTTGCGCAATCGTTGCACGGGCTCCAGGTACTCGGCGAGAATGCGGATCGGCCGGCCGTCCGGGCTGTTTAAAAAAGCTTGATTCGCATAGGCTTTTTCCGGCGAATGCCGGTTGACCGGTGCGATGATCTTTTCACTGTTTTTTTTTCTTGCCATGGTTGATTCCGGAATTAAAGATGCCGTTTGAGCCAGATCAGGGATTGTCTGATCACCTGACGTCGATGGCCTGGGGTTTGATAGGTGTGGCCGGCTCCGGGGATTTCCATGAAATCACAGGGCGGCAGTGCGCGATCGCGAAAAGAGTGAAAGCCGTCGATAAAAACCTCAGAATCCGCCGTACCCTGAATCACCAGCTTGGGCAGAGTGAGGCGCGTAAACGCCTGCTGAATGTCATAGCGCAGCGCATCCTCCCAAAAACCCCGATGGATCAACCATCCTTCATATTCGACCATATCCGTGGTATGGGCTTTGTCCTGCCAGTTGGGCATGAGGCTGGAAAAGAGCCGGCGCATGTCGGGAACGGCGGACCAGGTCACTAGCGCATCGATCGTCAGGTCGGCGGCGGACAGGATCGCCGTGGCGCCGCCCATGCTCAAACCCAGCACCGCGATCTTTTCATACCCCTGCTGCCGGGCCCAGACGACCGCATCCTGCAGATTCACCAGATTGGTGGAAATGCTCGAATCGGCGAATTCGCCGGCGCTGTCGCCGGAACCGAAAAAATCAAAGCGAAACGCGTCGATGCCCTCTGCGGAAAAAATCCGGCCGGTTTCGACGAATATGCGCTTGCTCTCCACCTTGCTGCCGGTAAATCCGTGGCAAAGGAGAACGATCTTTTTACTGCGGCTGGTGTGCCAGATGCCCACCAGCTGCTGCCCCTGGCTGCTGAAGGCGACGGGGATTTCCTCACCAGGCGTTGTCGTTTTCTTCATGGTACCACCGTTCTGATGATCCGGAAAGATGGCGTCGCCGGGCGACGCCAGAGGCTGGAACCCATGCGGCCATAACCGGGGGTAAAAAAAAGCGCTGACGCAAGGCCAGCGCTTTTTTGGGTGTTAACCCTTCCGCACACACTCTACCCCACACACCCGACACAGTGCCTTTCGGCACACCTATAAGCTAACATTTCAGGCCAAAAAGTCAAGTAAAAAAACACTTTTTTACAGGTCCACCATGCCCTTTCTAATGGCATATTTGACCAGTTCCGCAAGATTGCGGACACCGGTTTTCTCCAAAATGCGGCTGCGATGGGTTTCCACGGTCTTGACGCTGATGTGCAGCATCTCGGCCACCTCTTTGTTGGCATACCCCTCGGCCAATAATTTCATCACACTCTTTTCGCGCTCGGTCAGTTCGACCTCCGCTCCGATCTGCTCGCCCCCCTTGCCACTGTGAATCCACTCGGAGACAAAAGGTTTGGACACCGACGGGCTGATGTAGGGATCGCCGTTCAGCACGTGGATGAGCGCCATGCGCAACTCATCCGTATCCGACCCTTTAAGCAGATAGCCGTCCGCGCCGTTCTTCATCGACTCGCGCACATATTGCTCGCGATCGTACATGCTCAGGATGAGCACCTTGCAGGCCGGAGCGGCCTGTTTGATCTCACGAATGGCTTCAAGGCCGCGCTTCTTGGGCATCGAGATATCCAACAGCACCACGTCCGGTTGCAGCGTCCGAACCACCTCGATCGCCTGAACGCCGTCGCCGGCTTCGCCGACTATATCATAGCGCTCAAAGCTGAGCAGCAGTTGATGCAATCCGGAACGCACCAACACGTGGTC
>DAIQOA010000311.1:0-3555 GCA_036788095.1 bacterium
AGATTCCCACCGGCTGCGGTGCCGGGAACGATGGATGTTCTCGGAAGAGCATTTAGGACAAATCATAGGATCCCCTTTTCCGATGCCTGAGCATGAGAGTGGTCTGATCAATGGATGAACGATGAAGGGGAATCAATCGGCTTTGGCCGCTGCTACTCTAACAACGGCAGCAGAAGTACTGTTACACCGATCGACACGGAGACCATAAAGAGGTAGGCGATGAAATTTTGCAGCTTTTTGCCGTGGGGCTCAAAATCGTCACTGATCCACCCGCGCCACAAACAGACATGGCAGCGACACAACATCTTGTTCGTATGGCGTTTACGCCACGATTCCCACCGACTGCGGCTCCTCGAACGGTACAGACTCGTTGATCCACACCTTGGACAATTCATAACGGCTCCTGCTGCGAATATAAGAATGCCTGACTATAGGAGAATAATTGTCTGCGTGCAATTTAAGCCAAGTTGGGGTCATTGTCAAGGATTTTTCAGCGCTTTTACAGCGATTGCCAGGATTGCGCCGGAACATCCCGCAAAATCCATTTCCGCTCCAATGGCTGTTTCATAAGCCACCCCATCAGTGAAACGGCCGCAACAAATCCCGGTCTCGCGCCCTTTTCCCCACCAGGTTTCCCTGCAACAGGACAAGAAGAATCGCTGTTATCAATATTGCTGGGAATAAAGGTCTCGCCCTGAGGGGGGTCTAGACTCGCATTAGTTGTTGGAATGTGTAGATGCTACGCACCCCTATCCGCCTCTCACGCGGGGCGATGCACATATCATTCATAGGTGCGGCGGAGTCCGTCGGCCAAAGAGATACGACTGCGCCAACCCAAACTGCGCAGCTTGCCGGCGTCGAGCAGCCGCCGCGGCGCACCGTCCGGTTTGCTCATGTCAAATTCGATGGCCCCCTGGTAACCGACCACCGCCTTGACCAGGTGCGCTAGCTCATTGATGGTCACGTCCTCCCCGGCGCCGATGTTGACGACCGAGGGCTGATCGTACTGATCCATCAAAAACAAACATGCATCCGCCAGATCCTCCACATGAAGAAACTCACGGCGCGGCATGCCGCTGCCCCAGACGCTCACCGACGGCAGATCATTCAGCTTGGCCTCATGAAAGCGGCGCAGCAGCGCCGGCAGCACATGTGCGCCGGCGGGCTCAAAGTGATCCGCCGGACCGTAGAGACCGGCCGTGGCCGCACAGATAAAGTTGCAGCCATACTGCTCCCGGTACGCCTGGGCCATGCGAATGCCGGCGATCTTGGCCATGGCATAGGGCTCGTCGATGGGCGCCAATGGCCCGGTCAACAGAGTGTCCTCGCGCATGGGCTGACGCGCCGGCTGCGGATAGATGCAGGCGCCGGCGAGAAAGAGCAGCTTTTTGACCCGGGCCAGATAAGCGCCGTGCATCAGGTTGATCTCGATCTGCAGGTTCTCGTAGATGAACTGTCCGGGATAGGACGCATGCGCCTGTATGCCGCCTTCACGCGCCGTCGCGTCGATGACATAGTCCGGACGCTGTTCGTAGTAGAAATCAAGCACCGCGTGCTGATCGAGCAGGTCCAGTTCGTCGCCGGTAAAATAGATCAGATTTTCATAACCGGAACGGCGCAGCGCCTGTACCAGCGCTGCGCCGGCCATGCCAGTATGACCGGCGACGTAGATTTTCTCATCCTTTTTCAATGGGATTCCAGAGTGGTAAATGTTGTTTCTCTTGCTATTACTGGGGATCGCTACAGCAGTGCGCTGCCGCGGGGGATTGCTTTGCTTCAACTGTGCGCTGTCGAAGAGGATTGCTTCGCTTCTACTGTGCGCTGTCGCTGGGGATTGCTTCGCTCTAGCACTGCGCTGCCGCAGGGGATTGCTTCGCTCCAGCCTAGAATCATTGTGCTGTATAGTCCAGTGGCTACGCTCGCAATGACAAAAAAGGGGCCAGCGGCTTCGCTCGCAATGACAAAAAAGGGGCCAGCGGCTTCGCTCGCAATGACAAATAAAGGGGCCAGCGGCTTCACTACAGCAGTGCGCTGCCGCTGGGGATTGCTTCTACTGTGCGCTATCGCTGGGGATTGCTTCGCTCCAGCAGTGCGTTGTTACTCCACCGCAGATTACTGAATGGCCACCTTTTTAAGGGGCTTGCTTCGCTCCAGCGTAGATTGATGTCGTTGTCAAGTACTGTTGCTGCGCTCGCAACGGGATGGCTAAGCCTTGACGATGTTCCCCTGTTTGAGCGGACCGTACAGCTTGAACACATTGCGCGTGTCGACGATCAACTTGGCATGCTGACGCACCAGCTGATAATCCACATCCGTGTGATCGGTGATGACAATGACCACATCGTACTGCTTTACTTTATCCGGCGTCAGCTGGATGCTGCTCATGTCCAGTTGATATTTACGCGTGGCCGGCAGCTTGGGGATGAACGGATCATAGTACTCCACCTCGGCGCCTTTTTCGCGCAGAATCTCCATCACTTTGAACGCCGGCGTCTCGCGCATGTCGTCGATGTCCTTTTTGTAGGCCACGCCCAAAATCAGACATTTGGACTTGCGCATACTCTTGTCCACATCGTTGAGCGCTTCCACGGTCTTTTCCACCACATAATAGGGCATGTTGGTGTTGACGTCGCCGGCCAGCTCGATAAACCGCGTGGGCATGTCGAATTCATGCGCCTTCCAGGTGAGATAGAACGGATCGATGGGAATGCAGTGGCCGCCGAGTCCGGGGCCGGGATAAAACGGCATAAAGCCGAACGGCTTGGTGGAGGCCGCCTGAATCACCTCCCACACGTCGATGCCCATGCGGTCGAGGATCATCTTCATCTCGTTCACCAGCGCGATGTTGACGCTGCGAAAGATGTTTTCCAGCAGCTTGGCCGACTCGGCCACACGGGTGCTGGTCACCGGCACCGGCGTGGTGACATAGCCATAGAGTTTGACCGCGCAGTCCAACGCATAGGGATCATCGGCGCCGACGATTTTGGGAATGTTGCGCAGGTGAAACTTGGGATTGTTGGGATCCTCGCGTTCAGGCGAAAAAGCGATATAGAAATCCTTGTTGCAGATCAGCCCCGACTCTTCCAGAATGGGCCGCAGGGCCTCGTCCGTGGTGCCGGGCCAGGTGCTGCTCTCCAACACTACCATCTGGCCTTTGCGCAGAAAAGGCTTGAGACTGTGGCCGGTGTTGGTGATGTAAGAGAGATCGGGCTCACGATGTTCGTCCAGCGGCGTGGGCAGCGCCAGCAGCAGCACATCCGCCTCGGCGGAGCGGACGAAATCAGAGGTGTACTGGGTTTTGCCCATGGCGTTGATCTTGGCGATCTTTTCCGAAGGGATGTGTTTGATATAGCTTTCCCCCTTGGCAAGTTTTTGAATCTTGCTTTCATCGATGTCCAATCCGATGACGCTGACGCCTTCGCGTGCAAACTCGATCAGCAGCGGCAAGCCGACATAACCTAATCCCACTACGCCGATCACGACCTGTTTGCTTTCAATCTTTTGCCGTAAATCCATACAATCCCTTTCCTTTTTCTGGCGGTTGCCGGTTAAGGT
>DAIQOA010000312.1:0-3504 GCA_036788095.1 bacterium
CCCTGCGTTCATCTGCTCGACGCCCTTGACCATCACCACCCGGCGTGTGGACATCATCGGGAAGGAGGAGGCGATGTTGACCACCTTGACGGCATCCGCTTCATTGCCGTAAAAGATATCGAGGTTGAAATCTCTCTCTTCGGCGAGCAGCGCTTTGGCGAGGAAATCATCGCACAGCTGCTCGATGATAAAATCCTCTTGTCCATAAAAAAGATAGACCGGTTCAAAACGGCCGGCCTGCCAATCGGCTTTCAACGCTTCAGGGGTTGTTTTCATATTATGGCTTTTTGCAGGCTTGGACGAACTGGTTGATCAGCGCAACTGCCGTGGGGTCTTCGCCCATGGCCTCCGGGTGCCATTGCACGCCGAGGACGAACGGATGATCCGGGCTTTCCAATCCTTCGATCACGCCGTCCGGCGCCCAGGCCACTGGGGTGAGCGAGGAGGCCGGCTGTTTGACCGCCTGATGATGCGAGGTGTTGACGCGACATTCGCTGCGGCCGAGGACGCGATGTAAAAGCGAGCCCTGCTGTATCCGCACTGGATGATCGTTCCAGACCGGTTTGTTGAGCGAGCGATGCTGCAGGCTGTCCGGCCTCTGCGAGGCGATGTCCTGATAGAGTGAACCGCCCAGGGCGACGTTCAGCATCTGGAAGCCCCGGCAGATGCCCAGAATCGGTTTTTTTTGCTCCAGGGCCTGATGGATCAACTCGATTTCGAATAAAGTTCTGGGCGCATCGTGCTGCCATTGGTCGGAGAGGGGTGTCTCGCCGTAAGCGCCGGCAAAGACGTCGTTGCCTCCGGTGAGCAGCAGGCCGTCCAGGTTGCGGATATAATCCCGGGACAGTCGCCGTTGTTCAGTGGTCGGCAGACCGAAAAAGAGGCAGCCGGCTCTTTCCATATAGCGGATGTAGACATCGTTGAGGTAATAGATATCGACGCCTTTGGCAAAGGTCCTTGAATCAGTGGCCGGACTGTGATCCATGGTCAGGCCGATGAGGGGAAGTTTCATCGCGATAGAGCCGGTCTCGTTTGTAATTTCGCTGGTTGATTATTTTAGAAAAAAAAATTGATAAATCCAAGAGGAATATAAAGAAAAGGCGTCGCAGGCCCGGCGGCATCGGGAGGAGGGGGCAGGCAAAAAAAAAGCCCCTTGCGGGGCTTGAAAAATGGCACATTCGGTTATTTCAGCATGTAGGTGATGCCGGCATAGATGCCGAAGAAATCCAGGTCAGCAATGTTGTAACGCACTTCGGCGAATCCTTCCATGTTCGGGGAGAGCATGGTTGAGGCGCCCACCATGATCAGAATGCCGAGGTCGGTTTCACTTTCGGATCCCTCGTCGTCAAAGTACTCGGAGTATTCGCCGTCGTACTCCCAGCTGGCCGAGCCGATGTTCAGGCCCAAACCGCCGCCGGCATAGGGTTTGATATTACCGGTGCTGGGGAACTGATAGCGCAGGGCCGCCATAATGCTCAACACGGAGAAGGATGATGACACGTGTTGGCTCTCGTCGTAGGATTTTTTCCAGTAATCGACATAGGTAAAGAGCTTTAACTGCGGCGACACTTTGCCAAGGTAGACGTTGCCGCCGAAGCCGATGGTGCTTTCGATCGGATCTTCAGGGAACACATACGCCAACTGACCGCCCACCCCCTTTAAACCGATATCCGATTTGGCCGATGCCAACCCGGACAGGGCCAATACCAGCAACATGACCACTGCGACTTTTCTCATACCTGACTCCCTTCTTGATTGTAATTCAATCCGATGCTCGTACAGTCGATGCCTGAAGCCGTAAATTAGAAATTATAACCTAATTTGTCAACGGAATATTTCCGGATAATGAAAAAAATCAGACATCTTTTTTCTTTTCCGCTTCGCCGCGCAGACGGTTCACTTCAGCGGTCAGCTCATCCAATTTAGCCTGCAACTCATCGACCACCTTTTGGGTTTTGGGCTTGATCTCCTCCATGGCCTCCTGCACCTGCTTTTGAACCCAGCCCTTGGCCTCCTGGCTGCGCTGTTCCACCTTGGCCATGGTCTCCTGGATGTACTTGGCGCGTTCTTCCTGGTTGACCTCGCCGCGTTTGATCATGTCGTCGATAAAATCTTCAACCTTTTCCTTGGTCAGGTCCATGAATCCCAGGCCGGCCATCAACGTTTTACGCAAAAAGTCTTCCATGATGTTGCTCCTTTGTGTTTAGTTTTCCAGTTTTTGGATGATGCCGTCTTTATATTGCAGGAGGTGCACGGATTGATTGACATGCGATCCTTTGGAAAATTGATAATCTCCCGCGAGACCGTTAAAGAGCGGCGCCTGTTGCAGGTATTCCGCCAGGGATCGGGCGCCGGTATTCCCGGAATCGATCGCCCGGACCAGGTAACGGCCCAGATCCGCGCCTAAAACAGAGAGCAGAGTGGGCGATTGAGTGGTCAACATACGATAACTGTTTTGAAAGCGGATATATTCCGCCTCGGTCTCCTGCAGGTGCTGACCGCTGATGAACACGGCGCCGTTGATGTACCGCCTTTGATTGCGCAGTACGTCCAGATGATTCCAGTTGTCGCCGCCCAGGGGCGTGGCCTTGATGTTGACCAACGCGTACTGCGGGGCGATGATCGGCAGGTCCTCCTCATAGATGGGGAAGAAAAAGCCGTCGATGGAGGTGACCGGCATGTCGAATTCGTCGTCCTGGGTGCCGAGGACCCGCTGACTCGATTCCGAGTGGCGGCGCAGGTATTCGTTCATCTGAGCGGTATCCGGCGGGCTGGCAGCCAAAGCGGTTTCGCGGATAGTCTGAAAGTGTCGCTTGAAATCCTCGGTGCCGGGATAGTACCATTGCTGCGCAATGATCGTGCCGCCCAGCTCATCGATGGCGCCGGCAAAGGCGTCGGTCAGGTCGTGCCCATAGGCGTCCGCCGGCGCCAGGATGGCAAAGGTGCGCAGGCCCAGTTTTTGATAGGCGTAACGAGCCAGGGCGACGCCGCGCGTTTCGATATCGCTGTTCATCTGAAAGATGCGATCGCCCAGGCCGGCTATGCCTGCTTCCGTGGTGATCGGGGAGATGAGCAGCTTGCCTGCCTGGGCTGCCTGGGCCGCCAGGGTGGCGGAGCGGCTGTCGTCCAGTTCGCCGATAAACAGCGATATGTCGGCCTTGATCAGCTCGTTCATGATTCGCGCGGTCTCTATCTGCGAGCCCTGGGTATCTTTTAAAATCAGTTCCACCGGATGGCGCAGGTCGCGAAGCGCGTACACCAGTCCGTAAAGAAATTGGTGTCCCTCGTCCTCATATTCACCGGATAACGGCAACAGGACGGCGATGCGCATGGGAAAGCGCAGCTGTTCGGACGAGGTGTTCAGCCAGGATTGCAGCGCCCGGTTCTGCGACTCGGTCAACTCGGATCCGGCGAGGCGATAGAGCGTCTCCTGCGCCTTGGCCTTGCCCTGGTAGCCGCAGATGGAACGCGCGCTCCACAGCTCCAGCCATTTTTTTGTCTCCA
>DAIQOA010000313.1:0-3465 GCA_036788095.1 bacterium
TGCAATGAAATCAGCGCCCGCTTTTTTCAACTCGGCCGCCGCAAAGGTGGTGGTCATTGCGAAACAGCGCATGCCCGCGGCTTTGGCCGCACGGATGCCGTTGACGGCGTCCTCGACCACGACGCACTGTTCCGGCGGCAGCGACAATCCGGCCGCGGCGGCAAGATAGATCTCTGGATGAGGTTTTTTCTGCTGCACATTCTCTGCGCTGAGCAGAACGGCGAACCAGTGGGCCGGAATGCCGGCCACGCGCAGATTGGCATCAACCTTGATCCGGTCCGCGCTGCTGGCCAGAGCCAGCTGCAGGCCGGCGCCAGTCAGCTGCCGCAGGTGTTCCGGCGTCCCGGGATAAAGCCCCAGTTTCTGCTCCACGATCTGCAGATAGATCTCATAGACCCGGTCCTTCATTGCCGGCTGATAGGCCACGCCGTATTTTTCCGCCACACCGCCGATGAACTTGATTTCACCGGCGCCGATGAACGGGATAAAATCCTCCGGCTGGGCGATCACGCCAAAATGCGCCAGGCCGTGAATGGCCGCGGCCAGGATGACCGGCTCACTGTCCACCAGCACGCCATCCATGTCCAGGATCACCGCCCGGACCGGCGCGAGGATCCGTTTTTCTTTCAGTTCTTGATCATGAGTGAACAGGGGTCACCCCTTTTTTCAGAATGATATTGCCGTATTTGGCGGTCTCGCCGCTCATCACCACGGCAAAGGCCTTTTGCGTACGTTCATAAAAGGCAAAGCGCTCGATGCGTTGGATGGCCGGCGTCTGCGGCCAGTGGCGGTCGATCGCCTGACGATAGCTCTTTTCCACCGCGGGATCCAGGCTATCGAGGGCCGCGGCGGCCATCATGGTCACCGGGTGATCCACATACGAGTCCAGTACGAACAGCGGCAGAATGGCGTCCAGCAGCGCAGCTACGCTGAGGCCATCGGCGCGCAAAACCCGCTGGTTGAAGGACTCGCCGGGAAAATGGGCGTCCGCCAGAACGATCTCATCGCCATGGCCCATGCGGTACAGAACGGAGAGCAGCTCTGGGCTCAGCAGGGGAGAAATGCCATAAAGCATGGGAACCTCCTGTTTCAGTAAAAAACGCGTTAGAGTAGGCCTATTATACCATTCTCAGGGTAAAAGTTCAAGCAAAAAAGCCGATGAGATGATTCAGGTCAAAGCCCGGGAATAAAACACTTGAAAAGAGAGTAAAATAATTGTATTATGAAAACATCAGGAGAACCGATCAGATGGTCGCCGAATGCTGAAAAATCAAACCAACGGCCGCGGTCGCATCCTGCTGATCGAAGATGATGAAGATCAGGCAGTGGTGCTGTCGTATTTTTTGCGCAACAAAGGGTATACCGTGGAATGGCTGAATGCACCGAGGCCTGCGCTGGAGGCGGCGCATCAGCAAACCTACCATCTGATTCTGCTGGATATCATGCTTAACGATGAGGAGGACGGTTTTGACCTCTGCCGCCAGCTCAAATCCGATGAGCAGCTGAAGACCATCCCCATCATCATGGTCACCGCCCGCGCCGCGATCCAGGACCGGGTCAGCGGGCTGCGCTCCGGCGCCGATGATTACATCATCAAACCGTTCAGCCAGGACGAACTGCTGGCGCGGGTGGAAACCGTGCTCGAGCGCAAGCAGCTGTTCGATTTCAACGAACGCTATCGTACGCTGCTGGAGAATTCGAACGACCTGGTGCTGTTCCTCGACCTGCAGGGAACCATCGAGCAGTCCAACCAGATGGCCCAGCTGCACCTGCCCCTGTCCGATCCCTCCGATCACAAAGTCAATTTGATCGACTTTTTCGACGAAAAGCTCCTCGATCATATCAAACCGCTGTTTGAACGGGTGGCGTCCGGATTTGACGTGACCGGCAACGGCTGGCGCGTCAAGCCCGGGCTGACGGATCTGGAAGTGGTGGATGTGCGCCTGGTGCCGCTGTCGCAATCCGGACGCATCGCCGGCATGGGCTGCATCCTGCGCGACACCACCCACCGCGAGCGGGCCTTTCAATCCATTCAATCCAGCAGCCAGGACCTGCGCAAGCAGATGGAGCTCTCCAATGCGCAGATCAACGAACTGCAGAGCAAACTGATTCTGGCGGAAAAAATGGCCGCCATGGGACAGCTGGCGGCCGGAATCGCCCACGAGTTGCGCAATCCGCTTTCGGTCATCAGCACCTCGATCTATTTTCTCCAGCGCACGCTGGCGCCGTTGAGTGAAAAATCCGCCGAGCATTTCCAACTCGTCGAGGCGGAGATCCAGCGCAGCCAAAAGATCATCAACAACCTCCTCGACTTTTCGAAAAATTCCGAGCAGGGGCGCACGCGGGTGGATGTCGCCGCCCTGCTGGAACAGATACTGGCGCTGGTGAAAAAAGAACTGGCGGTGCATGACATATTGGTGCGCAAAGAGATGGAGGAGATCGCCCCCTGCCTTGTCAACGCGGACGAGATCAAACAGGTGTTTCTCAATCTCATCCTCAACGCCAAGGAGGCGATGCCCTATGGCGGCCGGCTGCTCATCCGCGCCCATAATGAAAAGAACACGGTGGTGATCGAGTTCTGCGACAGCGGCGTCGGCATCCCCGACGAAATCAAGGACAAGGTCTTTGATCCGTTTTTTACCCGCCGCCAGGACGGCCAGGGAACCGGGCTGGGGCTTTCGATCGTCCATTCCGCCTTGCAGCGCAATCAGGGGCGGATCGACTTTACCTCAACGCCGAACCGCGGCACCACCTTTAGAATCCGATTGCCGATGTTTCATCCCTAAACGAACCGACACGACTTGCAGCGTACTGCAAGCGTGAACCCCTTAAATCCGGGAAAAAAATATGGTGCATGAAAAAAACAGAATCCTGCTTGTAGACGATGAGGAAAATTGTCTGCGGGCTTTGCAGGACGTGTTCGAGCTGGAGCATATTGAATGCGCCACCGCCAACAACGCCGCCAAAGCCATCGACATCATCTCCCACAACGACATCGACATCGTCATCTCGGACGTACGCATGCCCGGCATTTCCGGCATGGATCTGCTCAAGCAGATCAAACGGATCAAACCGGAAATCTATGTGCTCATGCTCACCGGACACGGTTCCATCAACGATGCGGTGCAGTCCATCAAGCAGGGCGCCTATCAATACATTCTCAAGCCGGTCATCATGGACGATCTGCTGGCGCAGATCAAGGAACTGCTGCAAAAAATCGATGAACAGGCGGCGGAGGGTCCGCTGCAAAAGCTCAAATCCACCTTGCCCGCCGGCAAGGTGATCATGGGTCAGTCCACGCGCCTGCAGAACGTCGCCAAGCTCATCAACAAGATCGCCAACACCGACCTTCCGGTGCTCATCCTCGGCGAGAGCGGAACCGGCAAAGAGCTGGCGGCCACGGCGTTGCACTACAGCAGCGATCGCAACGGCAAATCCTTTGTCGCCATCAACTGCGCCGCCTTT
>DAIQOA010000314.1:0-3464 GCA_036788095.1 bacterium
ATACATATCCAGCACGCCGCCGGGGTTGACGGAAAACAGATTCAGCGACGTGGGGGCCAACGACTGCATCATCGCCTTTTCATCATCGATCCAGGCCGCCAGACCATTCTGCCAGTAATTCAGCAATTGCGTCTTGCTCCATTCGTCGCGGTCATTGACGCCGTTGTTGTTCATGTCCAGCGTGCCCTGATAATAGATGCGATAGTGGAAATAGTCATGAAACAATCCGTCAAAATCACCCAAAGACCAATCGCACTCTGAAACCATATTATCCCAGGCGAGATACTGCGAGGCATTCCGGCCGTCCACCTGTGGACAGAACTCGCTAAAGTTTGCCAGAACCCCGGCGCCTGAGAGGCGGATGGGACTTTTAACCACCGCCCCGGCTTCATGGACCGAATTGATGGCATAGATCGAGCTCACATCCGTGGGAACGGAAATAGTGGTGTCGTTCGGCAGAGCGTTCACTTTGACCACGTCGTTCTCGATGACCGCAAAGATGAGGTCGATGTTAGTCTCGCACCCTGAATCAATGCCGCTGATGGAATCCACATAAATTTTCGATTGTCCCGGTTCAATGCGTCTTCGCAGACGGCCCTGATAGCTGCGGTAGAGATAGAACTCGGGCGGATCGCTGAAATAAACCCCGTTTCGGCCCATGCCGATGATCAGTTGATTTGGATTGTTTTTGCGCAGTTCACGCGCCAGCTGCGGTCCGTTGATGTCGTTGGAATGCCCGATTAGAACCATATCAAAGGGCTGCAACCGCAGCAACCGCGTGCCGATGGAATAATTGGGCCATCCTCCAGCCTGATTGGTTGTGTACACCGCAATGCGGGGATAAGGAGGGTTGGTGCGCTCATAGCCGTTCGCGGCGGTTAAGCCCCACAAACCAGCCAGCAGCACAATGCAACATTCCAGCCGCTTCCTATATCGCATGTCTACTCTCCTATCTTTTCACTGGCAGGTAGCCTCAGGACAGCCCTGGGTTCCCCTGCGCGAGGGATATAGTTGAAACATAAAAATAACAAAGAATTGCAAAAAATACAATCACTATAACATGCCCGGCCTCAAGCCGGAAGATTTTGCCAATCCCGTCGCTGCGGCGGGCAAGCCGGCTTTTTTCATCGCACGGATGCGTTCGGCGAGCAGACGTTTGCTCTGCAGCAGACTCCTCTCGTTGTGAAAAGCGATATAAAGACCAAGCGGCAGCGCCAGGACTCGCCACTGCTGCAGCAGCACCGGCAGCAGCCGGTAGTCGGGCGCACCCATATTGTACAGGACCAGAGCCAGCAATCCGGTGAGGCTTCCGGCTGCCAGATGATAGAAAAACGGATCCCGCACTTGCAAAAGCTGGTAGCCAAAAAAAAGCGCCAGGCCGATCAGAAGCAGATACAGCGCAGCCGCCAACACCCCCTGCTCCGCGGTGATGAGCAAATAGGCGTTGTGAACGATCCGAGTGCCGGCAATCTGCTCATCCGAATAGTGGCGATAGTTGTTAAGGCCCACGCCAAATAGCTCGCGGCCTGAAATCACCCTCAAGGCATCCTTGGCCAGGTTCACGCGGCTGTGTTTCTCTCTTCCCGAGATGGACCGTTCCGCGCCGCTGAAGCGATGTGTAATCACGTCGCCGTATTTCACGTTGATGGCAACGATGCCGATCAGGGCCACGGCGATAAATAAAGCGGTCTGTTTGGAGGTCAAAATTTTTTTCTTGAAATCGACCAGAGCAAACAGACTCATCGCCGTGCCGAAGGCCACCCAGGACCCCCGGCTGAAGGAGGCCAACAGCGCGCCGGCCGAAATCACGGTGAGCGCCCACCAGACCGGCTTGTACTTGACGCGAATGAACATGCTCATACGAAACGCCATCGGCAACAACGAAATGATAAACGCCCCAAAGGCATTGGCGGTTCCGATGGTACCCTCCGCCCGCCAATAGTTGCTGATTTGAAAAAAGGGCAAAACCACCGGGCCGATCTGCCATTGCCAGAATCCGATCAACGCCTGGAATCCAAGGCCCAGCATCAAGCCAACCGTAAAACCACGGCACTCCTTGCGTGTGGCCAGGCGCGTCACTACGCAATAGTACAACAGCACCGCGCGAATCAGATGAACATAAGCAAAACGAAAATCGCCCTTGTCTACCGCGATGAACTCACCGACCAGGGTAAAGAACAAAAAAACGAACGCCAGGCTTTTGGCCAGTTGAATAGGTCCGCCCAATTTTTTCGGCAGCGGCGTAGGGCGCTTGAGCAACAGCAGCAGGTAGAGCGGTATATCCATGGGCATGAAGATATCCGAACCGCGCGGCACACCCTTTTCAGAAACATAGAGAACCAGAGTGACTCCCTGGTTGATGGCCATCAGGAGGCCCAGTGCGACGAACAATGCCGAATAATATTTTTTCATGATGCCTGTCCGTAACCGTGGCGCCTTTTCATGCATCCATCCCTTCACGGCCATGGGATCGTCCGGCCGGCCTAAAAGCCGAATGAAGAGACAGGCCGTCGGCGATGGCCAGGCCGGCCAGCAACAGCAAAAATCCGTCCACCGGTATGCGATATCGCGTCTGGGTAAAGAACAGCGAGTAGCCCATACTGAGGGTGAGCAGGGGGATCAGGATCAGGCATGCCAGGGCGATCTGCTTGCGCACCCGCCACAAGCCGATCAGCGACAGCAGCAGAATCGGGGACAGCGTGATCAACGAAATCCATTGCAGCGTTCGCGATGGTTTACGCATCTCGTTCTCCACACCGGAAATGAGCGGCGACCAGAAATTGGCAAACTCGGGCAAAAAATGCCGCGTCAAAAAAATAACCGGATTTTCCAGAATGGTTCGATAGATGCTGAAATGTTTCTGATAAGGAATATCCCGGTAATACAAACGGCACTCTTTCGGACTGGCCGGCCGCCCGTCGCGCACCTCCCAGAGATCCGCTAATTTCCACGGCGGCAGCCAGATCATCAAGCCGTTGGCATCCGGCGTACCTTTATCCAGCTGGATGAGCAGAGCGATGTGCCGTACTTGCTCCGGTTTGGCGCCTTGTGCATAATTCAAACGAAACACATCCGCGTCGACCGCTGGGCTGAAAACCGCGGCATACGCCCATCTCTTCTCCGTGCCGTTTAAATGGATGACGCTGTCGCTGATTTGAATGGCCGGACTGCCTTGCCACTGCAGCGAGCCGCCGGTATCGAGCTGCCAGTGTATCGAGGTATCCGCTGCGGTGATGATCTGGCGGCCGAACTGTGCGCTGCGCAGCTGAAATCGCTCTCCGCCATAGGCGATCAGACCGACATGATGGGCATCAGCATCCCATGGGATCGGCTCAATGGGCGCCAGCGTGTGCAGATATTCGCCATCCAGATAGCAGTCGAAAACCGCCTGTCCACCGTGATTCCGCTTGACCGCGGTAAAACTTCGGCCGTCAAAGACCGGCTGCGATTTTGCCTGCAAACTG
>DAIQOA010000315.1:0-3460 GCA_036788095.1 bacterium
ACGATTTCGCCGACACCGCCTACTCGATGAACATCGTATCGCTCTACTTTAGCACCTGGATCATCATCAATCTGCAGCAGAGCGACGCCTATGTTTCGATCGCCAACTCGTTTTCCATGATCCTGGTGGCCTTGACCATGCCGGTTCTCGGCGACTGGTCCGATCATCACGGCCGCAAATTGTTGCCGCTGGCGCTGTTCTCCGGCCTGTGTATCGCCGGCACTGCGCTGATCGGCTTTCTCGGCGCATCGCTTCAGGATGTCACCCTGCTGATGATTCTGGTCACCCTGGTCTATGTGCTGACCAACTATGGCTATCAGGGCGCTCTGGTGTTCTATAACGCACTGTTGCCTTCGGTAAGCACTCCCAGAACCATCGGGCGCATCAGCGGTTACGGCGTCGCCATCGGCTATCTCGGCGCCGTTGCCGGGCTGATGGTCGCCCGCCTGTTTGTGGATGGCGATTTCTTCGGTCTGCGCCTGGCCGGCATCAAAGCCGGCGGAACTGTGGCGGTGTTTATCCCCACCGCACTCTTTTATCTGATCTTTGCTCTGCCGCTTTTCCTGTTTGTGGCTGAACCCAAGTTTTACCGAGAGAACGACTCTTCCTGGCGGCTGCGCGATTCCTATAAACGAGTGTATCACACCCTCACCGACACGCAAAAACACCCCGGCCTGGTCCGTTTTCTGGTCTCTACCCTGCTCTACTCGGACAGCATCGAAACCGTGATTCTTTTTATGGGGGTTTATGTGCAGTCGGTGGTGGGATTCACTTTAGCGGAAACCAATAATTTTTTCATACTCGTCATCCCCTCAGCCATCATCGGCTCTGCCCTGTGCGGCATTCTCACTGATCATTATGGTCCGAAAAAAACCCTGAACTGGGTGATCGTGCTTTGGGTGCTGACCCTTTGCATCATCATTGCCACCAATAACCGCACGCTGTTCTGGATCCTTGGCGCTGTGGTGGGCGCCCTGATGGGCTCCACCTGGACCGCCTCCAGACCTCTGCTGATCACTTTGGTTCCTAAAGAGAACCTGGGCGAATTCTTCGGCCTCTATGCCCTGAGCGGCAAAGTGGCGGCAGTGATCGGGCCGTTGATCTGGAGCCTCACTACGTTTCTCCTGCGCGATTACGGCGATCATTTCAAATACAAGGCCGCCCTGATCGCATTGACCCTGAATATGGTGATTGGATGGGTTGTGCTGTGGAAAGTCCCTGACCGGCATCAACGACGCCGCAATTCAACCGCCTGAGTCCCTCTTTTTTATCGCTGTCCCTTTTTATGATCACTGTACTGATATTGTACAAGGGTGTGGTGTGATCTGTTCAATTGATTGTTAACAATAGATCTACCCAAAATGTATCATTTTAGTACACTGTCTCAGGCTAATCCAGTTATTTGCTGATGGTCCGGCGCCGCGAAATTTTCCCAATTAAAAATAATAGAGTTACGCTTATGCTTTTTCCATATTTAAGGAATGATTATTGTAGACATTAAAAAGCTTTGTTTGTCTGATCGGTACGAGCTGGTCGTTAATTCCTGAAGAGGGAGAGTTCTGCTCATGGAGGAGTGGAGAACCATTTTATTGGTATCGCCGGACCAAGGGGCTTCGGAGGCTATTGCAGCAGATCTGGCTGCCGCTCATTTTAAGGTGGTGCGCGCCTCTGGAGAGGCGGAGGTCAGTTATTGTCTGCAGCGAACCACGGTTTTCAGCGCAGCGGTCATCGATCTGACCCTGGGTGAACGGGGACTTTTACTGCTGGAGCTGATGGCGGAAAAACTGGCTGGGAAACCGATCCTGGCATTGATCCCGCAGGCCGATCTGGACCTGGCGGTGCGTGCGCTGCAGCGCGGGGCGTATGACTATCTGCTCAAACCCTTGCTGCTGGAAGAGGTTGCCGTTTCTCTGGCTGTACTATTTGATCGTTCTTTTCAGCCGCAGATCGATGCTGCGCGGCGCAACCAGTGGCTGCGTGAGCGTTATTTGCAGCCGGTGAACAGTCGCGAACCGGAGATGCGGCGGCAGATGCAATTGCTCGGCCTGTTGGCGCGCACAGATGCGCCGCTGCTGCTGGTTGGCGAATCGGGCGTGGGCAAAACTTTTTTCAGCCGGGTTCTCCATTTTCTCAGTCTACGCCGTTTTGAATCGCTGACTTTTTATGATTGCCGCAATAAATCCGGCGCCGAGGCGCTGCTCGATTTGTTCGGACACAGCCGTGGGCTGTTCGTTCGGCAGCAGCCCGGTGTGCTGGTTTTGCAGGAGTGTTTTCGTCTGGCGCTGTCGGTGCAAAATCGCATCGTCGCCTTTCTGGCTGAGCAGGGGGAGGCTGAGGCGGCAGGCCCTGGAAACGGTCTTCGCGTGATCGGCACCTCCGTGCACCTGCCGGAGCAGGCCGTTGATTCCGGCCAGGCCAGCAGACATTTCCGCCAGGCGATCGCCGGCGGCGTGATCACGCTGCCAGCCCTGAGTCAGCGCCGTGAGGATATTCCATTGCTGGCGGACCTGTTTTTGTCCCTTCTGGCCGGCCATTTTGGCCTGGAGAGAAAATATCTGTCCGAGGGAGCGATGCAGAGACTATCGGAATCTTCGTGGGATGACAATGTGCGTGGCCTGCAACGTACGCTCATGCAGGCGGTGGTGCTCTCAGAGGGTGCGGAGATTGAGGAGCAGGCCATTCAGACCACAGCAGCGGAGGCGGACGGCCATTTGCTGCAATTGAATCTGTCCTCTTTTCAGCTGGATCGAGTGGAGGAATCGTTGATCGGTCAGGCCCTTCATCACCATTCCGGCAATCTAAGCCGGACCGCCTCGACGCTGGGCATCAGCCGGGGAACGCTGTACAACAAGATTCGCAAATATAGGCTGGAAAATCTGACGAAAAAAGGTGAATCCCTGGTGGGGTGAGCCGCGCCGGTGCTTTTGGCATAAAGCTTGCATATATTGGCGGTAGCGGGCAAGGGGGCTGATTTTGATGGTAGGTGAGGGAGAAACAAACCTGGAGACTCGAGGTCGAAAGATGGCAAGAACAGCATGGGTGTTTCTATGGTTGCTGATGGGTGCGGCTTTAGCGCAGGAAACACAGCGTACGACGGATTACGTGCTCGGCAAGGAAGAACAGCTGGAGATGGACGTCCATATTTGGGGTGAAGTCAAATCGCCGGGAGAGTATCGGGTCGCTTACAACACCAATCTGCTGGAATTGATCTCCAAGGCCGGCGGTCCGACGCAATTCGCCAATCTCAAAAAGGTGCGTCTGGCCCGCGTGCTGACGGAGACCGGCGGCGCAGAGACGGAGGAGGAACGGATTCTCGTCTATGACATGGCAAAATATCTGAATGACAAGGACCAATGGGATCAAGTTCCTGTGTTGCAGCCGGGCGATGTGGTGGTAGTGCTGCAGAACCGTTGGTTTCAATGGCGTGAACTGGTCAAGGTGGCTCATGAGGTCGCAGTCA
>DAIQOA010000316.1:0-3425 GCA_036788095.1 bacterium
CGCACCCGTAGATAAGGCGGAGAAGAAGACAGCGCATCTGGCGCTGGAGAGGCTGCAATCGGAATTGACCGAGGAACAGCGCAAAGCGGTCAGCTGCACGGATGGACCGGTGCTGATCCTCGCCGGCGCCGGATCGGGCAAAACCCGCGTGCTGACCTACCGCATCGCCTATATCCTTGCCAACGGCCTTGCTGAGCCGCGGGAAATTCTGGCCATGACCTTTACCAACAAAGCGGCCGGCGAGATGCGCGAGCGCGTGAGCCGGCTGGCGCCGCATTTGATCACCGGCATGTGGATCGGCACGTTTCATTCCTTGTTCGCACGGCTGCTCCGCCGGGAAGCGGAACGCATCGGCTACACCCCGGCGTTTACCATCTATGATGAAGAGGATCAGCAATCTCTGCTTAAAAGCATTTTGCTGGATATGAATCTTTCCGTGCAGCAGCTGCCGCCACGCCTGGTCGGCTACAAGATCAGCATGGCGAAAAACAATTTCGTCCGGCCCGATGAAATGGACAAGACCGTGGAGAACGAACAGGATGCGCTCATCGCTAAAATTTACCGCACCTATGATCGCCGCCTCGCGGAATTGAATGCCATGGATTTCGACGATCTGCTGATCAAGCCCATCGAGCTGTTCGAGCTGTTTCCTCTGGTGAAAGAATATTATCAGGACCGGTTTCGCTACATCATGGTGGATGAGTATCAGGATACCAATACCGCCCAGTATCATGCTCTGCGGCTGTTGGCGGCCAAACATCGTAATCTCTGCGTGGTCGGAGACGACGATCAATCCATCTACCGCTGGCGCGGAGCGGAGATCCGCAATATCCTCGATTTTGAAAAGGATTATCCCGGTTGCGCCAAGTACCGGCTGGAACAGAATTACCGGTCGGTCAAGAACATTTTGTCCGCCGCTCATTCGGTGATCAAGAACAACCGGCAGCGTCATGCCAAAAAGCTTTGGACCGAACGGCCCAGCGGCGATCTGGTTACCATTCTCAAAGTGGAGGATGACCTGGATGAAGCGCGGATGATCGTCCACAAGATCGCCATGGAGCTGCGAGTGGCGGAACGCACCTTTTCCGATGTGGCGGTGCTGTACCGGACCAACGCGCAATCGCGCGTGTTTGAAGAAGCGTTGCGTCGCGAGCGGATCCCCTATGTGATCGTCGGTGGCGTCAAATTCTATGAACGCAAAGAGGTCAAAGATGTTTTGGCTTATCTGCGTTTGCTGGTCAACCCTGCCGATGCCATGAGTCTGCGCCGGGTTATCAACTATCCGCCAAGAGGCCTTGGCGATACCACCGTGGGCAGGGTGGAGGCGTATGCGGCGGAGAACAAGATCAAAATCGTCGAGGCGCTGGCTCAGGCGGAGCACATTGCCGGGATTCCGAAAAAGACCGCGGACAAACTCCGCGATTTTTATGAGTTTGTCATTAAATACAGCGAGCTGCAGAGCCGTCTTTCGCCCAAAGAGCTCGCCGCCGGCCTGGTCGATGAGTTGGGCATCCTGCGTCAGTACAAAGAGGAGAATACCTACGAGTCGCTGAACCGCATGGAGAACGTCCGCGAGTTGCTCAACGCCATCGCCGAGTTTGCGCAGATCGCCGGCCCGGAATCCAAGCTGGAACATTTTCTCGAAAGCGTCACCCTGTCGGCGGACATCGATCTGTGGAATGATCGCGCCAACGCGGTCACGCTGATGACGCTGCACAGCGCCAAGGGGTTAGAGTTTGAAGTGGTGTTCATGGCCGGCCTCGAAGAGGGTCTTTTTCCGATCAGCCGGAGTTTATCGGATCAGGTGGCTCTGGAAGAGGAGCGGAGGTTGTTCTATGTGGGCGCTACTCGCGCCAAAGAAAAGTTGTATCTCTCATGGGCGAAAAGCCGGCGCCGGTTCGGCGATCGCAGCATGAGCCCGGCGTCGCGTTTTTTGAAGGAGCTGGACGAGGCGTTCATCACCGTCGAGATGCCGTATGTCCCTGCCGCCAAAACGGAAACCTTCCGGCGGCCTGCCGCCAGGTCCGAGCCCATGCCGGATTATGAGAACGAATCGCAGGAACAGATTGAGCTGCGCGTCGGGCTGCGCGTTCGCCACCAGACCTTTGGCAAAGGGACCATCCTTAAAATGGAACACACGCATGGAACCGTCAAGCTCGCCGTGTTGTTTGATATGTATGGCGAGAAACGGTTAGTGCTGCCTTATGCAAAATTGGAGATTCTCTGATCATGAACAAAGCCTTATACATCCTGTTGCTGAGCGGCTCGCTCCTGTTCGGTCAGGCCGGCCTGATCCAGGAGGAACAGGATTTTCGATTTGCCGAGCAACTCTCCGCCAAGGGCATGCAGGATCTGGCCGGTCTGCAGTATGTGAAATATGCCGAGACCTACCCCTCCAGTCCGCGTGCGCCGGAGGCGTTGTTTCGCGCCGCGGAGAGCTATCGATTGCTCAAAGACACTGCCCAATCGGCCGCGCTCTATCAGCAACTGCTGCTGAAATATCCACAATCCATCTTTGTCGACAAGTCGCTGTTCAATCGTGCCGCACTTCTCATGGGCCATGGCGAGCACCTGGAAGCTGCATTGAGCTTTGAACGGCTGCGGCTGTTCGCGCCTAAAAGCGAATGGGCGCCGCTGTCGTTGATTCGGGCGGCCCAGGCCTTTTTGGCCGCCGGCGAGACGCAACGGGCGCTGGACAACGCCTATCTCTTTTTGGAAAGTTATCCCACCAGTCCCCTGCGCTCTGAAGCGCGTTATCTTCTGGCGCAGGTGCGCAGCCGGCAACAACAGCCGATGCAGGCGATGCAAGAACTGGATCGCATCCTCGGCGACCGGGTGCAGGATTCGCTGACCGTCAAAGCCCAACTGCTGGCCGGACAGACCCTCTATCAGATGGGCAGCTATCAACGTGCCGACAGCCTGTTTCGCATGCTGCTGAACAGCCCGGTGACTTGCGATTCTTTGGGATCCGCGGCGCTGTATTTCAGCCGGCTGCTGCATTATCGCAACGACTTTGCCCTGTCCAATCAAACCATCAAAGCTTTTTTGGCCAAACATCCCGCGGTGACGGAAAAGGAGCGTCTGTTCTGTCTGCAGGGCGATAACTTTTACGGCCTGGGAGACTATGCCGCGGCGCTGGAGTGCTACGCCACGCTGGCCAAGACTTTATCCGAGCCACAGGATCTCGTCCGCCTCTGGCTGCGTCAAGCCTTTACCCTGAAAAAGGCTAACAGAGATGCGGAGGCGTTGAAAAAACTGCAGGACGTTCTGGCGGCGCCCGACACTCTTTTTCGCGATCGATCGATGCGCTCCCTGGCCGAACAGGAAAGCGCTCGCTGGATGTGCGCACTCGGTCGGCCGGCCGAGGCGCTGCAATTGTTGCGTCGCGCTCTGGCCCACCCGGACGCAGAGCGCTAGGAATTGTT
>DAIQOA010000317.1:0-3391 GCA_036788095.1 bacterium
CAGGATCATCGAGGCCGCGGAACCGAGTCGGAGCCCGATCTCGGCGGTGACCTCTCTAAAGTGGCCGTTCTCATTCGCATAAAAATCTTTACGGCCGGCCAGGTCCGGATCCCCGTCCATATCCCAATCGTTCCAGGTGATGGGGTTGATAAAGGTGTCGATGCTCAATTTGGTCCCGTTCAACCCCACCTGGGCGGCAACGTCGGTGAAATGATCGCCGTCGTTCCTGAACAGATACAGATTGGGATTGTTCATCTGAAAGACCGCGCAATCCAGATCGCCGTCCAGATCATAGTCCGCCCAACCGATAATGCTGTAATGCCACTCGACGATAAAGCCGCCCGGTTTTTTACCGACAAAGCCCATCTGCTGGCCGACGTCGGTAAAGACGTTGTTGTCGTTGCGCAACAGATAAATGTTCTCATTAGTGCCAAAGGCAAAATCCCTGTCGCCATCGTTGTCATAATCGGCGAAAACGCCGTTAAAGGTTCTAACGCTCGCTCTGTCTTCGATGGCGGCAAAAGGGGTTTGATTGGAAATATCAGTGAATTTGCCGTTCTGGTTGTGGTATAGGCGGCTGTAGCCTTCGCCGTTATATTTCAAAATATAGATGTCCGCCCAGCCGTCCCGGTCGATATCCACCAGGCATTCACCCCGTTTGGCAAACGGCGCAACGGACAATCCCGTCGCGTTGTTATCCATGATCTCAAACG
Source organism: bacterium (assembly GCA_036788095.1). Classification (GTDB taxonomy): domain Bacteria; phylum Zhuqueibacterota; class Zhuqueibacteria; order Residuimicrobiales; family Residuimicrobiaceae; genus Anaerohabitans. The sequence goes on from DAIQOA010000317.1 coordinate 714, forward strand.
TCGAAAGATCCTGCGCCACACCTTCTCCCAGGTAAAATACTGCAACCGCAATCAGCACAAGCGTGCAGGCATTTTGATATTTCATCGTCCTGCCTCCTTTCGGGTTTGTTCACAGACGGAAGGATGCCCCCCTACTCCTTCGTCTCCACTGTCGCCAGATAGATCGCGGTGATCGGATGGCCCGCAGAATCCTGTTCATGCGAAGAGTAATACGAAATCAACGCACGTCTATCCGATAACGCAACAAAACCGGGATAGGAATTATCGCCTGCGCTGGGCAAACTAAGACATTGGCGCAGCGTGTCGTCTTCCAGCCAGTAAAAGACCGTAGTGCCGACGCCATCCTCCGCAAGTTTGCGGCCGCCGACCAGATAGCGGTCCCGCCATTTCACCAGCAACGGACCGCCGATGTAGCGGTCAAGGTCTTTGCGCTGCCAATGAAGAAAAGGCGGCTGCGAACGGCAGATTTCAGCCGCTCCTCTACCCCGGCGTGCAATGGCAAGCACCTGTCCGTTTTTTTCAAAGCAGAAAGCGGTTTCGTCTCCCTGCTGCTGCTGAAAAAGGCCCACGGTTTTGAACGCCAGGCCGTCTTCGCTCACCAGCATGGCGGATTCCGTCAGGCGTCGGCTCTCATCGTTGCGCGGCATCTCGATAAATTGATGCTTTCGCCGGCCGCACAGATAAGCTTTGTTTTTCCAAACCGCCGCACGCCAAATATAATGGCCATAGGTGCCTTCCAGCATGTGCGGCCCGCTCCAGCGACGGCCGTCTTCGCTCCATACGCCATAACCCAGATGTTGATTCAGGTTGCGCTGTTCCGAGGAAGGCCGGACGCTTTCGCAGTACCAGGCGCCGGTGTAGACAAAGAGCTTGTTCCGATACACCAAAAAATGAGGATCGCGCACGTCGCGGTTCGGCACACTGAACTGATGCACCTTCACCCACTCCTTTGCATCCCGGCTCGCAAGCACGATGATGGAAGAAGAGGGAAACAGCATATGTCCATCCGGGCAGCTGCGAAAAGTCAGATAAAAGTCGCCCTTGAAACGGACCAGATCGGTGAACGCATTATGCTCGCCGTTATGAAAAACCCGCTGCACGGAAACGATGTTCAGTTCACCGGAAGCCTGGACACAACAGACTGAGAACAGGAGAAGCGCCGTGGCCAAAATCCGTGTCGTTTTTTTCAGGGACGTCATACGCGACTTTCTCTTACGATCCTATTGCACCAAAACCATTTTCCTGCTCAAGGTGGCTTGACTGGTGCGCAACTGATAGATGTATAGACCGGCGGCCGCTGGACGGCCGTGTCGATCCATGCCGTTCCACACAACGCGGTGCGGACCCGCTGTCTGTTTCTGATCCACCAGCTTGACGATCTCCTCTCCGAACACGTTATAAATCGCCACCGACACCTGCTGCGCCTGCTCCAGCTCATAGGCGATGGTGGTCGATGGATTGAACGGATTGGGATAGTTCTGTTCAAGGTTGAACCGGCTGGGCGTCTGGTGCTCCGTCGCTTCTACCGCGGTGGAACCCAACTCTACGATTTTATGATACTGGTTGATCTCCAGGTTCGTGAACGTTTCGACATCACCCCGTGGCCAGCGGATCACCAGCGAATCGATGGCCGCCGCCTTGCCGATGCCGAAATGCACGTAGGGGTTGTCCTGCATTTTCCAGCACTGGGCGGCTTTGGTATAGCGTATCTGCTTTTTGCCGCCGGCGTAGAGCGTGACCAGGCTGCCCAAAGCGTCCTTGTTGGATTTGGTGCCCCAAAGATCAAAACCGATCCAATTATTAGGGCTCATCAATCCGGTGTTGTGATAGACCAGGGTGCCGTAATCCAGCGAAGGGGAAAGAATATCCAACAGACCATCCATGTCGTAATCCAGAATGGCCGCGCCCTTGCGGTCGCCGATTAGATCAGCGAATCCGGCGAACTGGGCCACCGAGATAAAGCTGCGCGCGCCGCCTTCTTCCTCATTCAGCAGCATGGCCTCGATGTCCTCGTGGTCGTTGATGGACATGAAACAATCCTGGTCGCCGTCGTTGTCGAAATCACCGACGTTGAGGGTGGACTGTCCGTTATCGGTAAAAAGATCCAGCATGGTCTCCTGAGTGGCGTTGACGAACGTGCCGTTGTCGTTTCGCCACACCTCATCGCGGTCTTCATAGCCGGTGAGGAAAAAGTCGAAATCACCGTCCAGATCATAGTCAAACCAGTCGAAGAAGCGGATGCGATGGAAGGGCAGAAAACCGACGGCCTCGGAGACGTCGGTCAGATGGCCGCCATCGTTACGGAAAAGCTTCCATCCGGCTGATAGATCCGGATCGCCGTCAAGATCAAAATCGATCCACTGCACGCGGGTGGTGTTGAAGCCGCGGTCGCCGTCCGAGCCCATCTCGTTGACTCCGGTCAGCCCCACCTGCGCGGCGATGTCGACAAACTTGTCGCCATCGTTGCGGTAAAAGATAAAATTGGGATTGTTGGTCTGTACCACCAGGCCATCGAGGTCGCCGTCGTTGTCCCAATCGATCCAGGCGCTCTGTTCATACCCGTAGGTGGTGACAAAGCCGGGCACCTTGTTGATCAGCCCCAGCGGCTGGGTGATGTTGATGAAAACGTTGTTGTCGTTGCGGAACATCTGATGCGTATAATCGAATCCGATCATCAA
>DAIQOA010000318.1:0-3374 GCA_036788095.1 bacterium
CGATCAACTTACCCATGTTTAGCTTTTTGAATTGATAGGGAAAAAGATCGCCGTCGGACGCGGAGAACTCGTCGATGAGACAGACCTTGGGGCCCCAGAGCATCTGATACGGCTCCGTGGACGGCGTCGTATTGCGGCTGATTTCAATCATGGTGATCTCGCGGCGCAGCCGTTCGATGAGCATGGGCGACACGTTGCCGCCGCCGTTTCCGCGCACATCGATAATCAGAGCCTTTTTCTGCAACTGTGGATAGAAATATTTGACGAATTCATTCAATCCCGCTACGCCCATATCCGGCACATGCAGATAGCCGACGCGTCCGCCGGTGGCGCGGTTCACCTTTTCGATGTTGCTCTGCACCCATTGGTAATAGTATAAACCCGACTCATCGTCGATAGGGACGACCACCACCTCGCGTTGACCAGCGGTCTCCGCTTTGCGATTAACGGTCAGAGTCACCTGCTTGCCGGCGGTGTTGAGCAGCGCTGCATAAGGATCGGTCAAATTTTGCGTGGAGCGGCCGTCCACCGCCAGAAGGTAATCGCCTTCTTGGACGTCAACACCGATCTCGGTCAGCGGGGATCGAAGCTTGGCATTCCAATTCTGGCCGCGTAGTATTTTAACGATCCGGTAATAGCCGCTGCTGGAATCCCGCACAAGCCGGGCGCCCAGCAATCCGGTTTTCACCCGTTTAGGCTGAGGCCGGTCACCGCCGCCGACATAGGCATGACCGACGTTGAGCTCAGAGATCATCTCTCCAATGACATAGGTCAGATCCGCGCGGTGCCGCACGGATGGCAGCATGGCGGCGTATTTCTGCCGCACCGCCGGCCAGTCCACGCCGTGCATATTGGGCGCATAAAAAAAGTCGCGCATCTGCCGCCAGCACTCGTTAAATATCTGGCTCCACTCCGCCCTGGGATCCACGTACATTTCCATGGCGGATAGATCGAGCTTTTCCTTTATCTCCACCGCTGCGGACGGCAGATCGATGATGGCCCAGGTTTTATTCTGTCGGACCAGCATCTTTTTCCCGTTGGCCGACAGGCTATACTCATCCAGCTGGCCGAGATCCGTCTCTTTGCGATCCTTGAACTTCCAGGCGAACAGCCGCGGCTTTTCATCGCGGCCGGTGACCCGGAGGTAAAGCGCCTGATCCGTGGCGCTGGAAAGCCGCCCATAGCGGCCCGCTGGAATCGGTAAAGCCACCAGGCGATCGCGTAAACCCTCCAGATCCACTTTGACCACCGTGCTATCCGCCTTTTTCACCGCAGCCGCCTTGCCGGTTTCCTTTTCTGCAGCCGGCAGCTTTTTGATCTCCACCTCATCGCTCTGCGGCGCCAGCGGCGAAGGCGTCTCTTTAGCCAGCGTAACCAGATAGATGCGTGCCATGTCCTGATACGCATGATTCCATTCCGTTTGGCTGTAGATGGGGTTGAAATCCCGGTTGGAGATCAGAAAGAGGTATTTTCCGTCCGCACTGAACTCGGGCTGATAGGACTCGTACCATCCGTCGGTCACCGCCACGGTGGCCCCATCCTGCAGACGCGTCAGATATACTTTGCTCATGCCCATTTCCTCGGGCCGGGTGTAAGCAACCCACCGGCTGTCCGGAGACCAGGTGTAGTCGCGGATTTCAAACCGGGCGGCGGACGCCACTTCGACGATCTTGCGCGAATCGACGTCCACACAGCGCAGGCGTTGCCGCCGGTCAGACCACAGCACTTTCTTTCCGTCCGGCGACCAGAGTGGAGCATACTTGTAGGTGCTGTCGCCAAAAGTGATTCGAACCGCGTCGCGGCGGCCGGAGGGTTCCATGACATAGATCTCATCTTCACCGCTGCGGTCGGAGATGAAAACGATGCGGCTGCCGTCCGGCGACCACTGTGGATGGCGCTCATGGATGGCCGGAGTGGCGGTCAGATTACGCGTCGGTCCGTTTTTGGCCGGCAGAGAAAAAATTTCGCCATGGCTGTTAAGCAGCGCACGCTTGCCGTCGGGCGAGACCGCAGAGGCGTATATGCCCTCGGCGACGTTTTTGATCTCTCTGCGGCTATCCGGCATATCGTTGGCGATAATGATCGGTAGCTTGACGCAGGCCTCGGTGGCCACATCAAAGCGGTAGATCAAGCCGCCATTTTCAAACACAATGGCCTGGCTGCTGCAGGAGGGAAATTTGATGTCATACTCTTCAAACTGCGTCAGGCGACGAGTCTGCCGGGTCGACAGGTCATAGACGTACAGGTTCATGCGCTTGTTTTCATCGCGATCGGAGATGAAATAGATGCACCGGCCGATCCACATCGGAATGATGTCCTGCGCCGGATGGCTGGTGATGTTCTCGGTCGTCTTGGATGCGCTATCATAGATCCAGATGTCATCGGCCTGACCGCCGCGATACCGTTTCCAGGTGCGGAATTCACGAAACACACGGTTATAGGCCAGCCGTTTGCCGTCCGGAGACCAGGAACAGAATCCGCCGCGCGGCAGAGGCAGTTGTTGCGAAGCGCCGCCGTTGCGGCTCACCTGAAACAGTTGGCCGATAAAATCGTTAAAGCTGATCTGTCGGGAACGATAGACGATCTCTTTGCCGTCCGGCGTCCAGCCCATCACAATGTTGTTGGGACCCATGCGATCCGAAACATCGTCGCGCGACAGAGTGGCTGTGTAGGTCAGGCGCACAGGGTCGCCGCCCTGGGCCGGCATCAAAAAAACTTCGGTATTACCGTCGTACTGGCCGGTGAACGCCAGCCATTGGCCGTCGGGGGAGAAACGGGCAAACAGTTCAAATCCATCATGAGCGGTCAGCCGGCGGGCCAGGCCGCCGTTGACAGGAACGGTGTACAGATCACCGGCATAGGTAAAGGCGATGGACTCGGCAGAGATGGCCGGAAACCGCAGCAGGCGGGATTCCTCTTCAGCTAAAGCTCCGCCGATTAAGATCATCAGCAGCAGACCAAGCAATTTCTTCACAGGGCCTCCGTGGTATGGATTGATGGATGATGTAGCGGGAAGGACGAGGTTTCGGTAAAAAGCGAACCGCCCGCGCAGGGCGGCTCTCAACGCATAAAAAAAGGAAGGAACTGAAAGGAGCCGACCATTACCGCAGACGCATTCTATTCCCATCCCTGATTTTCCAACAGTTGTTCCGGCGGGACTGGGCGCAGCGGATGGGCCGGGTTGCCGACGACGATGACGCGATCCGGCACATCCTTAGTGACTACGCTGCCGGCCGCCACCACCGCATCCTCGCCGATCACTCTGCCCGGCAAAATGACAGCGCTGCCGCCGATGCGGCCGCCCTTTTTCACCGTCACCCCTTTAAAGTGATTAAAGCGCTCCTTGGTGCGGCCGAGATAATTGTCGTTGGTGG
>DAIQOA010000319.1:0-3359 GCA_036788095.1 bacterium
GCAACGGAGGGGCGTTGCCAACGGGTTCATCACGTTGACGGTCAGCACATGCGGTGTAATAGGCGGCGACATTCCCACCTCTTCCATGACGTCCAGCGTGCCGGTGATGCGGCTATCATCGGCCGCCAGTGCAGCAAAGGGTTCGGCCAGTGGAAGCGAGCCGACGAGCACGTCGGTCTGCGGACGTTGAGGGGCGTTGAACTCGAGATTGCACATCAGCCCACGAGCATATGCCATGGCCGGGATGAAGCGGCGGCAGGCGCCGTCGCGCAAACGGCGCACCGGTGAGAGCGACGCCTCTTTTGCCGCCGCACGAAGGAGGTCTTGGCGGAAGGCGGCAGCCTCTTCACTGTACTTGCGTCCGGCGGAAGGATCAACCAAGGTTAGAACATCGGCGAATCGCTGCAGTCCCTGAAGCGCATAGGCATTGTCGCAATAGTACCAGCGCCAGTCACTGCTGGGAATGGCGTAATCGCCCAGCATGGCCGGAGGCAGGAGGCCGGCGACAAAAAGATCCTGCCGGTTGGGAACATCCTTCAGGTAAAGACGCCGCTGGCGAACGATCCAGTCCGCCGCGGCAGTCAGTCGGGCCCGATGCTTCTCGAACCACTCTTTATCGCCGGTCAAGAAATAGCGATCCGCCATGGCGAACAAAAGACTGCCGGTGGAGGCGTGGGTGCCGTCATGACTATAGCCCATGTCGTGTCTCATGTCTTTCGCCCATTCCAGGGCGCCCTCGCCATCGCTATAATCGCCATCGGATTTCGCACCCGGAGATTGCAAAAAATACTGATACACCTTGTCCGCTTGCTCATGCAAACCCACCAGGTTCATCTCATGAGCTACGCGGCTCACTTCAACGGCGAGTCCCCCCCACATATGTTTGCCCTTCATTTGAAACGAGGCGGCGCGCCAGGCGGCTGTCCAACCCGAGTCCGGCAACTCCACCTGCATCGGAGGGTCTTCGACTGCAGGAAACGGCGCGAGAACCGTCCCCGGCGGACAGGTCGACAGCCGGACCTCGCGCATCACCTCTTCCCAGGAGGCGGCCTCCCGGTGTTCGCGAACCAGGCGGCGGACGTTCTTGATGTCTTTGGCCGCCAGTTCGGCTGCATTCTGGCGGGCGGTCTCGCCGCTGCCGGCCCGGGTGAAGAAAAGCCCCTGTTCAGGAATCAGGATTGGCCCGTTCTGCAAATCGCTCAGCCGAATGGTGAAACCCTCTGATCCGGTCCACACAGTAAGCCGGCTATCGAGGCCTGGAACGCTGCCGGTTGCACAGAGCATGGGTACAACGATGCCGCGTCGAGAATGGCCTGCAGCGCGCGATCGCCAGCGATGCCCTTCTTTCACTTTCGTTCCTTTGTCCAGGGGGGAAACGGGACCGGCTAGCGCCAGATAGGAATCGACCCAGCCTTCCAGGCGGCTCTTTTCCATGCCCGGCTGAAAGCCCCATTCGACCTCTACATCGATTCGTTTCCATAGCCCCAGCTGTGGGCAGATCACCCGGACATTGGGCACAGCCGGCTGCCCATGTCGTGTTTGATTCGAATCGATAAAAACCGCGACCATCTCGGTGGCTGCGTCAACACGGCCGCTAAAGGCCCAGTCCATTTGTCCACCGGGTTCGCTTTTATAGGTCCACGTCAGCCGGTCTTTGGATATCTGCGGATGGCTGAGAATTTTATCCACGGTCCAGCCAAACCAACCGAATGAAGTGGGATAGACGCGGACCTCCACGGCTTCTGTTGAAGGGATTTTTTTTACTGCGGCAGGCCAAATCAGTTCAACCTGATACTGTGCCACGCCTCCGCTCCAGATCACTCCTGTCAGCAACCGGCCTTTCGGTTTTAGCGGCAACGGCTTCAAGAGATCCGGCATATCATAATAGATGCTCTTAAGTTTTTCCGTCGGCATTTCATAGAACGCGGTCCGGTAAACCTTATCCATCCGCTCGAGACGCCGGGGGATGAACGCGGCTTCTGGTTTTTCCTGAACAGTCCGATCGGCGCGCCAGACATACGCCCAGGGTGCGATGTCCACCGGCTCTCCGGCCAGCTTGTCCAGCCCTGTGCTCTCTGATGGCAATGCAGGAATGGCGGGTGCGGCCGTTGCTGCAACGCAGAGGTTCACGACTGCCAGCATGGCCAGAGTGCGGGGCGCTTTAAAAATGCGAAATACAGGAGATTTTTTTATTTCGCTCCAGGATAGCATGTGTGCGCTCCTTGTTGAGAAAAATAAAAATTCAGCTTGTTCTTTCGGCCAAGACAGCAGATCATTCGAGACTCGTGAAGGCCGGTTAAAATTTAAGAGCGCGCCGCGGTGAGCAGCGCTGTATGAATCATATTTATCATTTTATAGTGTAATACACAACAGTATTTTTTGCTTTTTGTTGCCCAACTCTGCCTGGCAATGTACGGAAGCTTCGCGTCACCCAGATCGCAAAGTAGAGCTTTGCAGCCAGGGGCGTTCCCAAGCACCGAGCTTGTGAGCGAGGGCAAAAAAAAAGCCCGGAATACCATCGGCATCCCGGGCTTTTTTACTGTGAAAGGATTACTTTTTTTTCAGGATGGTGCTCAAGACCAATTCCTTGGCCAGTTTTTTAGTACAGAAGAACCAATCGTAGCAGGTCATCTCTTTTTTGTTCTCCATGCGTTCCTTGGCCACGCCGCAGGAACCGGCCGTCGGCACAATGACGTCATCGCCGGGGCGCCAGTCGGCCGGCAGAGCGACAGAAAAAGCATCCGCGGTCTGCAAACCGATGACGACGCGATAGAGCTCATCGAAATTACGGCCCAGGCTTAGCGGATAATAGATGATGGTGCGGATGATGCCCTTGGGATCGATGAAAAAGACGGCGCGCACAGCCTTGGTCGTAGCTTCACCCGGCTGAATCATGCCGTACTTTTTGGCTACTTCCATGGTGATATCCTCGATCAGGGGAAAGGTCACTTCAACGTTCTTCATGCCCTTGTATTCGATCTTTTCCTTGATGGTGCGCAGCCAGGCGATGTGGCTGTAGAGCCCGTCTACCGAGAGGCCGACCAACTTGCAGTTGGCCTCGTTGAATTGCTTTTCCAAAGTGGCAAAGGTCATGAACTCCGAGGTGCAAACCGGCGTAAAGTCGGCAGGGTGGCTGAAGAGAATGACCCAACTGCCGGCGTACTGCTCCGGGAAATTGATCTCGCCCTGGGTGGTGACAGCCTTGAAAGAGGGGGCCTTTTCGCCGATGCGGGGCATGGAGACGACTTGTTCTTCCATTTGGTGTTCCTTTCATCTTTATGAATCCATGGTGCATGGCTGCCGGGGAGACCGGCAGCCTTTGGTTTAAAACAATCAAAATTTTTAATTCCATTACCTAG
>DAIQOA010000320.1:0-3295 GCA_036788095.1 bacterium
TAGCCCGATCAGCACCATGGTGGCGAACGGATCGCTGGCCATTTCGCCGCACATGCCGACCCAGACGCACTGCTCATGGCCCTTTTGAATGATCTCACGAATCAGGCGCAGGACCGCCGGGTCAAAGTTGCGGTACAGATAAGCGACGAATTTGTTGCCGCGGTCCACCGCCAGCGTGTACTGGATCAGGTCGTTGGTGCCGATGCTGAGAAAATCGCTCTCCTGCGCGATCAGATCCGCGGTCACCGCGGCAGAGGGCACTTCGATCATGGCGCCCACCGGGATCTCTGCACGAAAGGACATCCCCTCCTTCTGCAGCTGCTCCACGGCCTTGATCAGCACGGACTTGCAATAGCGCATTTCCTCGACACAGGCGATCATGGGGAACATGATCCGCACCGGCCCGTGCACGCTGGCGCGCAGAATGGCGCGCAACTGGGTAAGAAACACGATTTCATTGTGCTCGTACAACCGCACCCCGCGAAAACCGAGAAAGGGATTGGCCTCATGCGGAATGGAGAAGAACCGTTGCGCTTTATCCCCGCCGATATCGAACGTGCGGATGGTGACCGGAGCTCCTTTCATGGCGCGGATGATACGGCTGTATTCCTCCGCCTGCTCCTCTTCGGTGGGCAGCTCGCTGCGCGTCATGTACAGATACTCGGTCCGATAAAGGCCGACGCCATGAGCGCCATAATCCAGCGCTGTTCCGATCTCTTCGAAAAACTCGATGTTGGCGGAGAGCGCGATATCCTTGCCGTCCTTGGTGCGGCTGGCCAGTTTCTTGACCCGGCCTAGGTTGCTTTCCACTCGGATAAATTCACGCTGTATCCGTTTAAAGCGGGTCAGGGTCTCGCTGCTCGGATTGATGATCAGCACGCCGCTGCGGCCGTCGAGAATGACGGGATCGTTGCTGAAAACCTGACGGCACACATCCACCAGGCCGACGATGGAGGGCACCTTGAGAGAGCGGGCGAGGATCGCCGCATGCGAAGTGCGGCTGCCCAATTCGGTGACAAAGCCCAGAACCTTGCTGCGGTCCATGTTGATGGTGTCGGAGGGCGATAGATCCCGAGCAATTAAAACCACCGGCTCGCTGATCTGCCCCAGGCCGGACTCCTCCTTGCCCTGAATATGGCGAATGACCCGCTGTTTGATATCGCGCAGATCGGCCGCCCGGGCGCGAAAGTATTCGTCCTCGGCGCCGTCGAAGGAGGACTCGTATTTCGACAGGGTCTCGCTCACCACGTGATCGGCATTGACTTTCTCGTTGCGGATGCGATGAATGATCTCGTTCAGCACCAGTTCATCCTGCAACAACATCTGATGCACGTCGAAAATCTGCGCATCCTTCTCGCCCAGCCGCTGGGCGGTCTCGGTGCGAAAGACTTGCAGCTCTTCGCGGGTGCGCTCGATGGCGTGGACCAGCCTTTCCACCTCCGCTTCCACCTGATCTTTGCGGAGAATGCGCCGCTCGACTTTGATCAGGTCTCCGTAGAGGACAAACGCTCGGCCGATCACGATGCCGGAGGAAACGCCGATCCCGTGGAAACGGATCTCCTGATGTTCGCTGCGTTGGGGTACCATACCCGCTTGTCCCGAGGGACTACTCCTCGTCAAATTTTTTGTTTTCGACCAGATCCACCAGAGCCGCCATGGCAGCCTCTTCGTCCTCTCCCTCGACGCGAAGATTCAACTCTGTGCCATACCCGGCGGCCAGCATCAGCACGCCCATGATGCTTTTGCCGTTGACCTCTTTGCCGTTTTTGCCGATGTACACAAACGCTTTATACTGCGAAGCGATGCGGACAAATTGTCCAGCCGGACGGGCGTGAATGCCCAGTTGATTGCGAATGGTTACAGTTCGATTAATCATGCGAAAGACCTAAATGCCCCCATCGTCAAATAAACAGGCCGAACAGCACCGCCACCAGGGCGGTGAGCACCAGGATTAAATGAATGGAACGTTTCAGGTACAACAACACCAGCGCCACCGGCAAAGCCAGAATAAAGGCGATTAAAAACCGCGCCCCCTGCGTCAGGGTCCAGTCCACCGCCGCCATCAGACACATGCCGGTAAAAATCACCCCGAGACCGACACAGACATCGTACCAGGGCTGAAACCGCCTGAGGGAGAGATCGGTGACAATGTCAAACCCCTTCTGGTAGCTCCGCTGCAGCCCCAGGGCGCGGAAATAAAAGACCGGCACATTGTAGACGATGAGAAAAGCCGGGATGGCGATCCATCCGTTGCTCAACGCCAACCACACCGCCAACGCCGCCGCCGCGGGCTTTAATCCGCTCCAGAACAACTGATCGCCGATGGCGCCCAACGGCCCCATCAGCCGCTGCTTAAAGATAGAGATCGGATTATGATTGGTCCAGGCCTTGCGTACCGACTCTTCTTCCAGCTTGACCACGGCGCCGAGGCACCAGCTCACAAAGAACGGATGGCTGTTGAAAAACTCGAGATGGCGCTGCAAAAAAGCTTTGCGCTCCTCGGGCTCGGCATACATCCGTTTGAGCACCGGCAGCATGCAGAAACAGAATCCAAGGCCGATCATGGATTTATAGCTCCACGACCCCTGGATGAAAAAACAACGCCAATAATGATTGAACAGGGAAATACGACGCATGCGTGCGATCTCCTCAGACAATCAAAAAAAGCGCGCCCAGTGCGACGCCCATGAGCAACAGCCACCAGTTCTTGCGCGATACAAACAAATAAAGCAACACCGCACAGCCGACGCCGAGGAACGCTCCCATGACCGGCCAGAGATGATCATCCCAGCTCAGCGGGATGTAGGGCGCTGCAGCCATGATCAAATAATAGGACAACGCCGTCGACACCGCCGTGACCCCTGCGCCGGCGAGAAACATCAACACAATGCTCAGCCCATGGGTGGCGGTGACGCGAGCCGGTGATACATCGGCGTTTCCCAACAGCTGCGTATACAGGCGGCCATTGAGATGCCGCGCCCAGATCACCATGTGACCGCCGACGGCACTGACCGCCACACCCAGTAAACAGGCCAGAGGCACGGCCAGATGCAGGCGTTGCGTTTGGTCGAAAACGAGAATCGCCGTCGCCGCAGCCACAGTAGCGCCGATATTGCCCTCGGAAAATGGCGCTGCCCCCACCGGCAATTCATTCAGCCAGATGAGTTCAAGCACCACACCGATCATAAAAGCGATCTTGAAATTTCCCAGCAAAAAACCCACCACTGAACAGGAGACCAACGGATGGGAGATCAACACCTGCAACACCGCCGTCGTATCTAGTGCGACAAGCCCT
>DAIQOA010000321.1:0-3209 GCA_036788095.1 bacterium
AGGGCGATGGGCTGAATGCCGACGAAAGAGGTGAAGGCTTTTTTCAACACCGGCCCTTCGACAATAGTGCCGCCGATGGGATTGGGCCGATCCAGCACCATAAAATCGACGCGCGATTCCGCGGCCGCTTCCATGGCAAGAAACAGGGTGCTGATGTAGGTATAGAATCGGGCGCCCACATCCTGCATGTCAAAGACCAGCACATCGAGGCCGCGCAGCATCTCCATAGTGGGTTTGTTGGTATCTCCGTAGAGGCTGTAAATAGGCGCGCCGGTGAGCGAATCGACCTGCGAGTGGATGGTCTCGCCGGCCTCGCGGCGACCGGTCAATCCGTGTTCCGGACTGAACAACGCCGCCACCCGGACCAAAGGACAGGCAGCCAGCAGCTCGACGATGGACCTGCCGTTGCGATCCACGGCCGTATGGTTGATCACCAGCCCTACGCGTTTTCCATGCAACGGTTTGAATTGCTGCTGCGCCAGCACATCGAGACCGGTCAACACCTGTGCATGGGCTGCGCTGCTGCACAGAACCGCCAGCAGCGCCAGAAACCAGGCGGTCGGCCGCAACACATATCGCCGCATGCAGGCGTCACGCTTCCGGATGGACATCAGCGCTCTCCAGGGTGGGTGTGACGATGGGCACCGTAATCTCCAAGCCGGGAGTCAAACGTAAAAGGTCTACATCTTTATTATAGCGGGCCAGCAACCAGTAGGGCAGATCGAAGCGGCGATGGCAGAGCTCCCAGATCGAATCGCCGTTTTTTACCGTATAGTTGCGTGTTCCCTGCACTTTGAACTGGCTGAAAAATCCTTGCTGCAGCGAGCGATGAAACTCGAGCCGTTGGCGGTGAAAGTCCCTCTGGCTCACGCGGGAAAAGTCCACGGTTAATTTGCGGCCGACCTGAACATTGGCGTTCGGCCCCATGCGGTTCAATTGCCGTAGCTTTTGCGGGGTGATCCCCAGCCATTCGGCGAGATGGCCGACGGTCTCTTCTGACTGGACAATGATGACGTCTTCCCGCGGTTCATCGAAATCAACCACAAAATAATCGGCCGAGTCCGCGGCCGGCGAAGGACCGTACTGAGCGGCGGAGGCGGCGTGATGACGGGCCCGTGCCAAAAGGTGCGCAGAGCTATCGACAGCCAAAGGCTGCGCCAAAGGCTGCACCTTAGGCTGAGCCTGCGCCGGAAATGGAGGTCTGACAGCCAGGGAATCCTTGACAGACGCCACGGTCGGCGCTGCCGCGTTTTGTCCGCTCCTGGCTGCCGGCATGGTCAGTTTTTGTCCGGCACGCAGAAAGCGCGGATTACGGATATCGTTCATATCCATGATTTCTGCAACGGACACGCCGAAATTCTGGGCAATGGTGCTGAGGTTATCCCCCTGTTCCACTAAATAGAAATCGGCATCCTGCAGCGGCTCTGCCGCAGAGCCTGATGCGGCCTTGGCAAGCCATTCGCCCGTCTCAGCTGCAGTGTTCCACGGCAGGCGCAGACTGTAGCCGGCCGGGATGCGCCGCTGCGAGCGCAGGATGGGCGGCCGCAGCGCGGGATTCAGCCGGGCGATCTCTGTTCTATCGATCCGCAGCCGGCCGGCCAATGCATCCAGAGTCATTTGGCCGGGCGTGTTAAAGATCTTGAAGCTGTCCGGCTTATCAAAGGCGATGTCACCAAAATAGCGCTGATAATTCTTGGCCACCTGCACCGCGGCGATGAATTCCGCATAAAAATTTTTCGAAGCAAAACCAAAGGCACGGCCATCATACCGTTTGATGATCTCCTCGAGATTGTCGGTGCCGAGAAGGGTTTTCGCTTTTTTCATGCCGCCGGCGCCATGGTTGTAGGCGGTCAATGCCAAAGGCCAGGAGCCGAGAAACTCATGGTTATAGCGCAGCAGGCGGGCGGCGGCGTCCGTGGACAACCAGGGGTCATACCGTTCATCGATGCTATAGTTGACCCGCAGGTAAAGCCGGCCGGTAGAGCTGGTGAATTGCCACATCCCCGCGGCGCCGGCCTTGGAATAAGCGCGATGATTGTAGGCGCTCTCCACATGGGGCAGATAGGCCAGATCCTCGGGCAGGCCGTATTGGCGGAATATTTTTTTGATCTCAGCCAGATAGCGTCCTGAACGCTGCAGGCCCGATTGATAGAGACTGCGCAATCCCGCCTGGGCGTGAATGTTGTCCTTGGCGCGGGCGAACTTGTTTGTATCCTGCACATGCGCCCACAGATTATAAACGAACAGTTCTTTGTCGCTCAGGCCGGCGGTATCGATCGGCTCTTTCAGCGTGGCCAACTTGGCCAGGATCGTCTTGTACTCCCGGCTGACTGATTCTAAATACCGTTTACGGCTGCGGCGCGTCATGCGCTCGAAAAAGGATTCATGGACATTGACGACGTCATAGACCACTTCCATATGATCGGCATCGTGCAGCACCATCTCTTCTTTGGAGTATTGCGTATAGATCTTGACCCAAAAATCCACCCGTTTCTGCATCTCCGGTCCCACGGGAAAGATCTCGGCCGCCCGTGATCCCGCGGCAAATCCCAGTACACTCGCAAGGACCAGCCATCGGCCCAATATTTTTACTGTCATTTCTTTCAATCCAACACTATGCGTTCATTTTTCATCACACTCTGTCCGTAACCGGGCGGGCGGTCAAGTTCCGTAGGCGACTGGGTCAGCGCTCACCGCGGCAACGGTTCTTCTAATCTAAAAGAGAGAGACCACAACCTATAAAATTTATGATACAAAACTTTGTTAACATTAGCAAGTACAAAAATTTCACGCCCCTGCGGACAGTCCGCGGCCATTATTTTACCGCTCTCGCTGCAAACGCCACCCGCAGTTCCCGATGATGCACTGACGCAACGGTAAAAAAAAAAGGGCGGCCGAAGAGGTCGCCCCTGAACACGTTACAACAGAGGTTTTATTTGAGGATGGAATACGCGACGGTCAAACCGGCCACGACGATGGAAACCATACTCATCAGTTTGATGAGGATGTTCAGACTCGGACCAGAGGTGTCCTTGAACGGATCGCCGACCGTGTCGCCGATGACCGTGGCTTTATGCGCGTCAGAACCTTTGCCGCCCATATTGCCTTCCTCGATGTACTTTTTCGCGTTATCCCAGGCG
The DNA here is from genome assembly GCA_036788095.1 of bacterium. Classification (GTDB taxonomy): domain Bacteria; phylum Zhuqueibacterota; class Zhuqueibacteria; order Residuimicrobiales; family Residuimicrobiaceae; genus Anaerohabitans. Next base: position 3,141 of record DAIQOA010000321.1, read on the forward strand.
CCGCCGGCATTGGCCATGAACACCGCCAATACAAAACCGGTGGAAGTGCCGCCGATCAGCAGGCCCATG
>DAIQOA010000322.1:0-3135 GCA_036788095.1 bacterium
CTCACGGTGGCGCCGATGAAAGGCTGGACGCGCGACATGTTTTTCGCTGAAACCGGACTGCCGTGGATCAACCCCTCGCCAAACATCGCTTCGGAGCATACCGCTGTGGTGTATCCAGGCATCTGTTTGTTGGAAGCGACCAGCCTTTCCGAAGGCCGGGGCACAACAGCGCCCTTTGAGCAGTTCGGCGCGCCCTGGCTCGACAGCGAGGCGTTGATGCAGTCCCTGCAGGCGGATTCGGCCGTCGTCCACGTCTGCCGCGTCGACTTTACTCCGGTGTCGATCCCCGGCGTGGCCATGAACCCTAAACATTTGAACCGCCGCTGCCAGGGCGTCAAGGTGCAGGTGCGACGGCCGCACGCCTTTTATTCCGTGGCGTTCGGTTTAAAGGTGCTCAGCGCGGTCCGCCGCCTGCATCCGGACTCGCTGCAGTTATCCGACAGCGGCATGAACCGGCTTGCCGGCGACGACGCGGTGCTGCTGGGACTGCGGGCTGGACGTTCGAGCGACCAGATCCTGGAGGCCGGCCGCGGCGAGATGCGGAAATTTCTCCGCATGCGGAAAAAATACCTGCTATACTGAAACGGACACGATGTTTTGAAATCGACGGCGTGACCGGTAAAGTGAGCGGGCCGAGTCCGTGGCAGGGCACGACGTCGGTGGAACAAAAAATCGGTTGCTTTTTCGGTTTTTTTTTGTACATTTATGTGTTACGAATTTAAAATTAGTAACACTAAAGGACGAACGCATGGTAACCCGATTCGGCATTTCCATGGAGAACTCGCTGCTCTCCCGTTTCGACGCGCTGGTCAGGGAAAAAAAGTATGCCAACCGGTCTGAGGCCATCCGCGATCTGATCCGCGACGATCTGGTCAAACGCGAGTGGGAGCGGGAGAGCGGTGAAAAGGTCGGCACAATCACGTTGATCTATGACCATCACAGCCATGAGGTGGGGGACAAGTTGATCGAGCTGCAGCACCGTCACCACCATCAGATTCTGTCCACCATGCACATCCATCTGGACCATGATTACTGTCTGGAGGTGCTGGCGGTCAAGGGAGAGGGGCGGGTCCTGCAGCGTCTGGCGGATGAGATGATCGGTCTGAAGGGGATCATCCACGGCAAGTGGGTCGGCACCACGACGGGCAAAGAGCTGCATTGATTTTCGATATGCCGTTGCGGACGATCCTGGCCAAAGCGTTCATCCTTGTGTGCAAAATTTCCACCCTCACTTTGCTCGACCGGAATGCGGCGCGAAACGGACTTTGTGCCGCAAGGGTCGGCCGTGCCGGGCTTTTATCCGTATTAGGAGGAGATCGTTGATGCGAAGATGGATGATCTGTTTGATGGGCCTGAGTCAGTTCGCGCACGCCGGGTCCGCGGCCGAATCCGATTCGGTGAAATATCATCTGGATCCGATGGTCATCATCGCCAGCAAGATCCCTGGGCCGCAGAGCGAACTGCCGGCCAGCATCTCGGTGATCGAGGAGGCCCGGCTGTCTTCCTCCGCAGGCTATTCGGTTCTCGAGACGGTGCAGAACTTTGTTCCAGGTTTTTATCTCACAGAGCGGGCCGCCATGGGCTACGGCGTCGCCAGCGGCGCAGCGGGCGGGCTGTCCATTCGTGGTATGGGCGGTTCGCCGGTCACCGGCGTGCTGGTTCTGCGCGACGGCCGTCCGGATATTATGGGATTGATGGGCCATCCATTGCCGGACGCCTATTCCGGCGAGGGCATCGAAAGGGTGGAGGTGATTCGCGGTCCGGCCTCTTTTCTCTATGGCACCAATGCGCTGGGCGGAGTCATCAATCTGGTCTCCAAAACCGTGCGCGAGCCTGGCTTTGAGACCCACGTCACCGCCGGCGCCGGTTCGTTCGCCACCCGGCAACTGACAGCCGGCCATGGCGGCAACACTGGCGCGTTCGATTATTATCTGACCGCGTCCAACCGTAAATCCGACGGTCATCGCCCTCACTCTGATTATGACGGCGACCATTATACGGCGCATGCCGGCTACCGTTTTTCCGTGCAGACGCAGCTCAATCTGAACGCGAATTTATCCAATATCTATCTGCTGGACCCCGGGCCGCAAACCCAGTCCGCGGTGTACCCGGCCGATCTCTGGTATGACATACGCCGCTCCGGCGCGGATCTGGCGCTCAGCCATACCGGCGGTCTCGGTGAAACGAGCGTTCAACTGCACGGCAATTTCGGCAAACACAAAATCTACGATGGCTTTCGTTCCACGGACCGCACCGTGGGCGTCATGATGACCCATCACCTGCGGCCCTGGACAGGGCAGATGCTGACGCTGGGTTTTGACTGGAAGCGCTACGGCGGCGAAGCGGAGAACATCCTGCAACCGCTCGATTACGGCCGTCATTTTATCAGCGAATGGGCGCCCTATGTGCACAGCCAGCAGTGGCTGTTGAAAAAGTTTCTCGCCTCCGCGGGATTGCGTATCGACCACCATCCCTTGACCGGCTATGAGGCATTGCCCAAAGCGGGCTTGGTCTATGCCGTACGTCCGGCGTTCAGCCTGCGGCTCTCCGCCGGCCGCGGCTTTCGCAGTCCGTCCATCCGCGAGCTCTATCTCTTTCCGGCGCCCACTCTGGACCTCAAGCCCGAGGTGATGTGGAATTATGAATTCGGATTCAGTCATCGGCTCGCCAACCGCTTTAAATGGGAAGGGGTTCTCTTTCGCTCTCAGGGACGTGATCTGATCCGTCTGACCGGCAGCTGGCCGAAATTCCGTTTCATCAACTCGGCGCCGTTTGCACACACCGGCTATGAGGTGATCGTCGAGTGGCTGCCTGTGGATGCGCTGCAGCTGGGCGCCTCGTGGAGCAAAAACGATCTGCAGGATCAGACCATGTACTCGCCGGGGAAAAAGTTCACCGCCCACGCCGGCGGGTCTTTGGGGCCGGTTGAGCTCACCGTCACTCTGCTGAACGTGCGCGATCTGTATGCCGCGGATTTCCACAAAAAGCCCATGGAGGATTACACGGTGATGAACGCGCATCTGGGCTGGACCGTGTGCAAGCCGCTGCGTCTCAGTGTGGCGGTGAAGAATGTGCTGGATGCCGCCTACGAGTCTTATTTTCAATATCCCATGCCGGGACGATATTTTGTTTTTC
>DAIQOA010000323.1:0-3102 GCA_036788095.1 bacterium
GATCGTTTTTACAGCGGATCGCCGCCGCGAGTGCTCCATGGTTTTCGATCTGCGCCACCGCCAGGCCACCGTGAGCAGCGGCCGTTTTCTTCATGCCGGCGAGGTCGGCAATCTGCCCAGCGGCGAGACCTACATCGTGCCGTATGAAGGCGAAAAAGAGGCGCCCAGCGCCACCGAGGGCATTCTACCGGTACAGGCGGGCGACAGCCTGCTGTATTATACGATCAAACGAAACCGGGCTCGTTCCGTTGCCGGCGAGGGCGAGGCGGTCAGGCAGGAGGCTGAACGGCTGATGCAGGAACCGGCCTATGGAAATATGGCCGAGTTGGGCTTTGGCGTGCTGGCTGATTTCGGCATTACGCCGATCGGCGAGATTCTGCTGGATGAAAAATTAGGTTTTCACGTCGGTTTCGGCCGCAGCGATCATTTCGGCGGCTTTGTCGGCGCCGGGCAGTTCTCCGCGCCGGCTCGCATGGTGCATCTGGACCGGATCTATGTGCCCGCCTGTCAGCCGAGGGTCTCGGTCCAGGAACTGGTGCTCATCGATGCGGTCGGCAGCCGGGAGCGGGTGATCCACCAGGATCGCTACACCGTTTTTGCCGGTCCCAGGGCCGGCCTGGCCTGAGACGATGGCCTCAGGGGCAGGATGGCAGCGGCAGAACTTTTTTCTTGATTTTTAGCCGATATAGCTGTATTTTTGTAAAATTTTATGAGTGCATCATGTCTATGTTCTTAATCAGTATGACGGTTTTAGTGCTATTTCCTTTCAAGCTTGCGCAAGGTGGTTTTTTGCGCTATCAAACACAAATGGTGATCGTCAGTTGAAAAGTGCACCCAACCCGGTTGCACTTTTTTTATATGTAACGCGCAAGACTGAAACCAAAACGGGAAGGCGGTTATTTTGCGAAACACGTTCAACATCCTGATGCACTTGCAGGAAATCGATCGTCAGTTGGCAACTCTGGAATCCGTTAAGGGAGACCTGCCGCAGCGGCTGGAGGCGATAACCCAGGAATTGGAGTCCAAGCAGGAGGTGTGGCAGGAGAAGGAGAATGCGATCCGGGAGACGATGACCGCGCAGCAACGCGCCCGTGATGAGGTGGTGTTGATGCGGGAAAAACTGAAAAAGTATCAGAGCCAACTATATCAGGTCAAGAACAACCGCGAGTATGACGCCATCACCATCGAGATCGAGAACACGGAAAAAGAGGCGGACGCGCTCGAGTATAAAATTTTGGAATATGAGGAATGGCTGGCCAAGCTGCAGCAGGAACGCGACGAGCTGAATCCATTGATCGAAGAACTTGGCGCCCGTCGATCGGAAAGTCGGGAAATCCTGGAAAAAACTTTGGCGACCACACGGGATGATGAACAAAAGCTGTATCTCGAACGCGAAGAGACGGTGAAAGGCTTGCCTCGGCAGATCCTGAGCACCTATAACCGGATTCGCTCCGGCAGAGGCGGCGTCGCTCTGGCGATGTTGCGAGACGGCGCCTGCAGCGAATGTTCTTCTCGCATCCCGCCGCAACGCGGCCTGGAAATTCGTCAAATGGATAAACTGTATTTGTGCGAAGTGTGCGGCCGGATTATGATCTGGCTGCCGGAGGCAAAAAGCGCGTAATTTCCAAAGCAGGTCAGACGATCGCGTGCGCCATTGGCGCATGAGGAAAGTCCGAACTCCACAGAGCAGGATGGTCCGTAACGCGGACCCGTCGTGAGGCGGGGAAAGTGCCACAGAAAACAGACATTCCGTCCTGGACGGATTAAGGTGAAAAGGTGAGGTAAGAGCTCACCGGTCCGGTGGCGACATCGGACGCATGGCAAACCCCATCCGGAGCAAGACCAAATAGGAGGGAAGAGGCTGCTCGTCTCATTGGACCCTCGGGTAGGTTGCTAGAGGCGCCGGGCAATCGGCGTCCCAGATAAATGATCGTCGGAGGCGTTTGGCAAGAACGATGTTGTTTCTTTCCGGGCGCCTTCACAGAATTCGGCTTATCGACCGGCTTTGGAAATTTTTTTTCGGGGAGAAAAGGGTGCACCCGAACCCGGGCATATACATCACAGGGAGTCAGACCGTATGGAGCTGAGGTGGGACATTGTAGACGAATTTTCGCTGGAGGAAGTGAATGCCTTGGCCGAAAGCCTACGTGTTCCCAAAGTGATCGCCAAAATGCTTCTGCGGCGCAGCGTGCGCGACTATGACAGCGCCCGGCGGTTTTTCAAACCCAACCTTGAAAATCTTTATGACCCGTTCCTGATGAAGGACATGGACCGTGCGGTGGAACGCCTTCGCCGTGCGGTGCTGAGCGAAGAAAAAATCCTCATCTACGGAGATTATGACGTCGACGGCATCACCTCCGTCTCCTTCCTTTATCTGATTTTAAAGGAACTGGGCGTCGATGTCACCTACTATATTCCAGACCGCCAGGCGGAAGGATATGGGCTCTCTCCCATGGGCATCGAGACCGCGCGCGAGCGCGGCACCCAGTTGATCATCACCGTGGATTGCGGCATCACCGGCCATGCGGAGATCGATCTGGCGCAGTCACTGGGCATTGAAGTGCTGGTCTGCGATCACCATGAACCCGGACCCACCCTGCCCAGAGCAGTGGCGTTGTTGGATCCCAAACGCGCCGACTGCCCTTATCCGTTCAAAGAACTGGCCGGCGTCGGCGTCACCTACAAGCTTTGCCAGGGCCTGCTGCTGCGTATGGGCATCGATCTGTCCATTCTCGATAACTTTTCGGAACTGGTGGCGATCGGCACGGCCGCGGATATCGTGCCGCTGATGGAAGAAAACCGGATCTTTGTCAAGGTCGGTCTGGAAAAGTTGAACGAGAGCGAAAATACCGGCCTGAATGCGCTTTTGGAGGTGGCGGGCCTGTCCGGCAAGGAGATCAGCACCGGCCATGTCGTGTTCATCATCGCGCCGCGCATCAATGCCGTAGGCCGTATGGGCGACGCGGAACGCGCGGTGCGGCTGCTGACCACCAAGGATAAAATCGAAGCCCGGCAGATTGCGGAGGTACTGGAGCAGGAGAACCGGCATCGCAAGAATGTGGATGAGGAGACCTTTCGCCAGGCCCTGGAGATGGTGCAGCA
>DAIQOA010000324.1:0-3085 GCA_036788095.1 bacterium
GAAAAGCCCAGGGCGCGAAACAGCTGCAGACTGTCTTTTTTGCCGGCGAATTTTTGCAGCAGCACCCGCTCATTCACTGACCGGCTGTTGAGCATTTCGAACAGCAGGTCCGCTGAAGAAGCCTGCACGCCCAAATTGATTCCGGGGATGGCGACCTCCGACAACATGTTGGTCATGCCCAGCTTGTCTTCATCCGCCGGCGGCAGCAGCGTGGTCATCGCGGTGTATCTTTTCGGCAAAAAAAAGGTCAGCGCCAGCACGGCGATCAGGGTGATCCCCACATTACGGACGATCAGCCGGCTGTTGCGCACCAGCAGCAGCAACGAATCGAACAGGGGCACGGTGAGAATATGCTTTTCATCGTTCATGGTTTTAGTCGGTTGCGGTGTGAATGACCAGATACATGGTGGCGATCTGCCCGGCCACCAGCATGACATCGCGAAAAATCTGCCAATAGTTGTGATCCGCTTTGCGCGGCACCCAGATGCGGTCGCCGGGAACAAAGGTGTGGACCTCTTCGTCGTCGCAGATTTCGCCGGTCACCTTGATCACTTTGGTGCGCCGGCCATCGGCATCCCAGGTGTAGCCGCCGGCCTGGCGGATGTAATGTTCGAGATTTGCGTTCGGCTGAAACACCACGCCGCCGGGCTTGCTGACGCGACCGGAGATCATCACCACTTTGGGCGTCTGCGGAACATAGATGAGGTCCCCGTCTTCGAGAAACACATCCTGAGACCGGTCGTTTTGCAGCATCAGCCGGTTAAAGTCCACAACGATCTCTTGAATGTCCGCGTTGTTCTGCTTCATGACGAAATATTCGTATTCCAATTTGCTCATTTCGTCGCGGGCCATGTTCTTCAACCGCAGAAACTCTTTGTCCTCGACCACGGCCTCGCGCTTGCGGATCAATTTGGCCTCTCCCACCAGCGCCTCGTTGGTAAAACCGCCGGCCTCGGTCAAAAGCATTCTCAGAGTGCTGGAGTCCTTGACAATAGGATACAGGCCGGGAAATTTGATTTCACCGCGCAACTCGACGTTCTGACCGACGCGCCATCCCGGAATGCGGCGCACAAACAGCTGATCGTCCGCACCCAGCAGCAGATCCTTTTCGCGCTCTCCACGGAGCAACACCGCCACCAGATCGATGTCGATGGTTTGTGCCGATTGCATCGGCTCCACCCGGGCGACCTGGGCCGAGAGCATATAGGCGCTTCGATTCAAGTACCCCGCTTTGTAGATCAGATCGCTGACGCGCATGTCTTCTTCAAACTCGTACTCGCCGGGCCGATTGACCTCGCCAAAGATGGTGACGAGTTTTTTCGGCATCTGGTCGAGCCTGGAAAAGATCTGAACGCGGTCTTGGTTTTGCAGCACGGGGTCTAGATCCGGATCCTGCTGCAGCGCAGACCAATCGAGATAGCGCACGCGGCGGTCGCCCGTTTCATCCCGGTGGCTGTACTCGAGTTTTTCCGCGTACCCATCGTCGGTCAGGCCTCCGGCCAATGCGACGATCTGGGTCAGAGTCTCCGGGTGACGGGGATTGATCTCATAGATGGCAGGCCGGTACACCTCGCCGCGCACCTGAACCCTTTTACGGCAGACCGGCACAAATATCTGATCCCCGCTCTGCAATCTGCCATAGACGCCGGCGCCGGGCTTAAGCAGATAATCATACAGGTCCTCCTGCAGCACCAGGCTGTCCCCGCGGAACACCTGGATGTCGCGCAGTGAACCGATGGCGGTCGGCCCATCAGCCTGACTCACCGCATCGAGAACCGAACTCAACGCCGTGATGGTATACTGCCCCGGCATTCTGACTTCGCCGGTCACGCCGACGCGGATCCATTTCGGTTCCACCAGCATTACGTCGAGGGTGAAATGGGTGTACAACCGTTGCAGTTTTTGTTGCAGCTGCTGTTTGAACTCGGCGAAAGAGAGTCCCTGAACCGAAAGTACGCCCAGCGTGGGGATGAAAAGCTGGCCGTCGGCGCTGACCACGGCTTCAAACGTCTCCTGCGCTTTGCCGCCGAGATAGATAGCCAGCCGATCGCCTGCGCCCAGCTGATATTCGGGCGTCATGGCGCCGGCGGTCACGGCGATTTTATCCGCCCCGCTGGATTGAAAAAAAGAATAGCCAAACGGCTGTAGTCCTGTTTCGAGTCGTCCCTCTTCCGCAGCGGATTCCACCGCCGGCTGAGTGAGCACCGGCGACAATTGTTGTTTTCCGCTCTGCGCTGCCAGTCCGGCCGCCAGGTACAGCGTTGCAATACCAATGTGAAAACACCTTTTCATACGCGACCAAGTGGATGATAGGTCCAAAGAGACAAAGGGCCCCGGGTAGGCCTGTTGACAAAGTAGTGATGCAATATAGTCAATATCTCCATTTTTGTCAATAAACATTCCCCGGCGAACAAAACAGCCCCGGGTCGGAGAAAACCCGGGGCTGCCGGAGGAGAAGGTACGGAGGAGGGCACCTTCTGAGGGGAAACCGCTTTCCGCAAAGGACCGCTTATTTCAGCAGGGTCATCTTGCGGGTAAAACTCTGGTAATTCACTTTATAATTTAAACCGTTGCGCGTTCCGTTCTCCCAGGCATCCATATGATAGAAATAGATGCCTGCGGCCACCGGAATGTGCTGCTCGTTTTTCCCGTCCCAGACCACGGTGTGCTGCCCTGCCGTGGCATTGCCATGATAAAGCAGGCGGACGCGGCGCCCAAGCAGATCGTAGACAGCGATCTGAACCTCTTTCTCATAAGGCAGATCAAACCGGATCGTGGTGACCGGATTGAAGGGATTGGGATAATTGCTGAGCAGGTCCACCGACTCCGGCAAAGTGCTGGACTGCGCACCGCCCTCGGTGTAGCCGCCGCCCAGTGAGGAGGGAACCTCGCTCTCGCGAATCAAGACCACATACATCATCTGCGCGCCGCGGCTGCCGACCGCCGCATTGCCACCCAACACCAGACGGCCGGAGGGAAAATACCCTTCCCACAGACGCAGACGGTCGCCGCTCTCAGAAACGCCGAGGAACTGCTCGGTTTTCTGAAAATGGGCATCCAGCCAGTTCGGCGCCGACTGCGCTTC
>DAIQOA010000325.1:0-3082 GCA_036788095.1 bacterium
CAAATCCGATTGCAGCCACTCCAGCGCCAGAGGTGCTGTCTTCTTCTCCGCCTTAGCCACGGGTGCGCCGTCCCTTCTGCTCGCGGACCAGCCGGCGCCGCAGAGCGTCCAAACCCTTTTTCGCCTGTACATGCTGCGCCAGAGTGGTGGAAAAACGGTGGCGTCCAGTGCCATCAGCGACAAAGTAGAGGTAGGGGCTCTCCGCGGGAAAGAGCGTAGCCAGAAGGGCCTTTTTGCCCGGATTATTGATGGGGCCGGGCGGCAGCCCGGGATAGAGATAGGTGTTGTAGGGCGATGGAATTTCCAGGTCCCGCAGCAGCAAACGGCGCGGGCCGTCCGGGATGATGTATTGGATGGTCGGATCCGCCTGCAAAGGCATGCCAATACGCAGGCGATTGTGATACACCGAGGCGATCGCCGGTATCTCACTCTCCACTCTGGCCTCAGCCTGAACGATGGCGGCCAGGGTGACGATTTCGCTTGGCGCGAAGCCCAGCTCCTGAGACCGTTCCTGCAGCGTGTCCCATACCGCCTTTTTAAACTGCCGCACCATCATGGACACGGCCTGGCGTTCATTCATGCAATAGGTGCAGAGATAGGTCTCCGGCAGCAAAAAGCCCTCCAGCGAGGGCGCCGGGATGGCCAGGGAACGGATCAAAGCGGAATCCTGTACCAGGGACATAAAGGAGAGTGAATCCATTTCCATGGTCCGCCTGAAAATCCCAGCCACCGCGCCGGCGCGCAGACCTTCGGGCACCGTGACTTTGGTGAACACCTGCGGACCTTCGGTCAGTGCTTTGATGACCGTATAATTGGACGCCTGCATCGGCAGAGAAAAATGGCCGGCGCGCAGTGCGTGCTTTTTATCCAGCAGAAACAACGCCCATTTGAAGCGCTGTTCACTGCGGATGATTTGCAGCCGTTTCAGTTCAGCCGTGATCTGTTCCGAGGAGGCGCCGTATTTGATTTTAATCTCAGCCCGTTGCGGCTGCGCGGAGAGCGGCCAGAACAGCGTGTAGCCCACGGGCACGGCGACGCAGAGAAGCAGCAGCGCCAGGAACAGGCTGAGAAACAGCGCTAGGGGCTTGCGAATGATCTTCAGATTCACCTGAATATTTCCTACCTAGAGGATCAGAAAAAGGTCGTACAAAAAATGGGACCAGACAGCCACACTCAATCCACGGACCGAACAGAGCAAACAGTAGAACAATCCGGCGATCAGCCTGAACACAGCCGTATAATCCCAGCGGATAAAAAAAACATCATAATGAAAAAGGGTGAAGAGAAACGAAGAGGTCAGCGCTATCAACAGATAGATATAAATGGGGTGCTCCCGCCATCGCAGCAGGATCAGATGCACGGGCAGCCAGTAGAGCAATCCGCGAAACAGCAGCTCCTCATACACGCCCGCCCCCATGGCTAACATCACCGGGTTCGAGGTTCCTTGGACGGCGGGCGAGGCCAGAGAGAGCGCGCCGATCAAACGGTGGATCAGCAAGCCCATGACGCTGGCATAAGTGGCGCCCTCGATGATCGGGTAAAAGAAAGAGGGCACCGTGATCCGCACCCGGCCCCACTCGTTGCGATAGATGTAGATCACACAGAGCAGAATCGGTGCAGCCAGAATGATCCATCCGGCTGCGCCGAATTCCAGCACCGGATATTTGAGCAGAACATCCGCCTTGTTGCGCAGTATGGCATGATGATTCCGCCCCGCCTGCAGCGCCAGTAACTCGTAGAGGATCCAGAGCGGAGAGATGGTGATGAGGGCGAAGCTGAGATAGCGAGACTGGCGAAAATAACCCTGCGCACCCAACAAGGAACTGAAAATTTTATCTTCTTTTCGGGACAACCGGTTTCATCGTTTAGTGAAAAAGCCTGGAATCGACTGTGCGACAGCGGGACAGCGGCCCTAAGCCCTGTGGCGGCTCAGGCCGATGCGTCGCCACAACAGCTAATGTACTGAATATTTTTTCGATTTGCACCATGAATTCTCGACCCGCAACTCTGATGCCTCACGTCGCGGCACACGGGACCGGCGTGGCGGCCGACGGCGGCCTTACAGACGGCTTCGTTTCTGCCATTTCTTGAACCGGCTCAACGGCATGCAGTTGATCACATCCTCTTTTCGCACCCACCCCCGGCGTGCGGTGGCGATGCCGAAATGGATCATGGCCAGATGCTCCAGCGAATGCGCATCGGTGTTGATCGATAGCTTGACGCCCGCTTGCACCGCGGCGCGGGCGTTGACATCCCCCAGATCCAGCCGGTCCCAATAAGAGTTGATCTCCAAAGCCGTTCCGGTTTCCGCCGCCACTGGCAGAATCCTGTTCAGATCGATGGCAAAGCCCTCCCGGCGGGAGATCAAACGTCCGGTGGGATGGCCGATGACGTCCACATAGGGATTGCGCATGGCCCGGATGGTCCGTTCCGTGGGGTCGGTTTTAAAAGTGCTGTGAATGGAAGCGACGACAAAATCCAGTTCAGCCAGAACCTGATCCGGATAATCCAGAGAGCCATCCGCGCGGATGTCCACCTCGACCCCGCATAGCATTTTAAAGGGCGCCATTTTTTTGTTTAATCGACGGATGGCCTCCATCTGCTCCCGCAGGCGAGGGATTTCCATTCCATTGGCATAACGGGCGGATTGAGAATGGTCGCAGAAAGACATGTAGGCGTAGCCCATATCCGCAATGTGCCGGGCCATCTCCTCCAAGGTGAGCTGTCCGTCGCTGTATACGGAATGAACATGCAGTTCAGCCTTCATGTCCTCAAAGGTGATCAGCTCCGGCAACCCGCCCTGCAAAGCGGCTTCGATTTCTCCGCGGTCTTCGCGCAGCTCCGGCGCGATCCAGGGCATGCCCAGCGCCTCATATTTGGAAATGCCCATCGTGTGATAGGGCAGCAGCTCCACTTTCAGGATGTTCTGAAAGGTGAATATCTCTTTCTTGAGTTCGGCAATATGCTCCTCCGAATCCGTCAGGCCGGGAACGACGACATGCTTGATCCAGATCGGGCAGCCGATCTTCAGCAAGGCCTTTTTAAAATCATAATAACCACTGATGTCGCATCCGGTGATCCT
>DAIQOA010000326.1:0-3070 GCA_036788095.1 bacterium
GCAGGTTATGGATCACCTCCCGATCCATGGGCAAAGCCACCGCGCGCCCCGCCTCGATCACCCGGCGGACCTCATCGGCGCTCACGTCGCGGTTTTCGCCCGAGACGGCCACCACGCCGCGGCCGTTGATGTCGCGAATATGGTCGCCGGCGATGCCGGCGTAGACCAGATCCACCGCCACGCCGGCCATGGCCTCCGCGGCTTCCACCGCTTTGCGGATGGAGCGGACCGTCTTTTCAATATCCACGACCATGCCGTAGCGCAAACCTTCTGATGGCGCAGTGCCCACGCCTTTAATGTTGATTTCTCCCGAGCTGGAAACCTCGGCGATCAGACAGCCGATCTTGGTGGTGCCGACATCGAGCCCGGTGATGATATTGATGGTTTCCATAGACAACCCCGTTGATAATGTCAACTGTTGCGCTTTAGTACAATGCGATCGCCCAGCCGGGCGTCGAGGTAGCGCGTATGATCCAGCAGGCCGGTATCGGTCAGCTGTTCGAAAAAAATCGAAATGGATTGGACCTTCTGTTTGATCAGACCATGGCCCACCAGGATGGGGATCATGTCCGCCCAGTTAAAATAGCAGATGAGGCCGGATTTTCTGCTGATGCAGATCTCGGAGATGCGCCGTCCCATGACCGGGTTTTTATCTTCCAACTCTTGCAAAAACTGCACGGCTTCCTGAAAATCTTTGCCGGCCAACCGTTTCTTCTTCACATCCACTTTCAGCCCGTCGCCGCTCAGCAACGGCGCATCTTTATGCGACTCACCGGCCTCCAGCTCCAGAATGCGGCCCTGGTCGTCCACGCCGTAAAGACGGCCCATGGACAGATAGGCGAACACCCTGCCGCTTTTGCGCGGCTCACGGAAAGCCACCCGCGCCAGGGAGGAGTTGAGCCAGATCAACGATTTTTCACTCTCCGCATTGTCCAGATCCGGTTCGCCATCCAGATCCCAGTCCTGGTTTTCCGCCGCCTGGGTGGCCATTTCATCGAGCGAAGTCTCCAACTCTTCATTGGAGCGCGCCTGCAGCAGATGGTAGCCGATGAACAGGGCAAAGCTCACCGCCAGCGTTACAAACAGGATGCGCTTGCCGAAAAACATCCAATTCATCGCGCCTCCCCTTTCTGCTCGCGCAGCCGCAGAATTGCCTGAGCCAGTTCCTCCGTGGCATGGGGGAAATCGGCGCCGCGGATCGCTTGGCCGATCCTGCTTCTTGCTTCTGCGTCGTGCACCAAAGTCATGATCTTTTGCAAAAGAACCACCTCATTCAACTCACTTTCCAAAATCACCACCGCCGCCTGCCTTTGTTGCAGCGCCAGCGCATTGTACTCCTGATGGTTGGCTGCGGCGCGGGCAAACGGAATGAGCACGGCCGGCAATCCACACTGCGCCAGTTCCGCCAGAGTCAGAGCGCCGGCGCGGCAGACCGCCAGGTCAGCCGCGCGATAAGCCAGCGGCATCTCGGTGAGATATTCAAAAACCCGCACCCGTTGGGGATCAGCCGCAGCCGCTTGCGTCGCCTCGCAGAAGTCCCATTTTCCGGTGGCCCACAAAATCTGCATCGACGACTGCTCCAGCAGCATCGGCAGCGCCCTGATCATCAAGGTGTTGATCACTCGCGCGCCCTGGCTGCCGCCGAAAACCAGCAGGGTCAGGCGTTCCGGGGCCAGTTGAAAATGAACGCGCGCTTGCTCCGGCGAGGCAGCCACCTGTAGATTGCGCACCGGATTGCCAGTCAACCGCACCCGCTCCGGATGACGGAAGTATTTGATCGCATCGGCAAAGGCGACGTGCACCTGATCCACGCACCGGGCCAGCAGCCGTGTGGTGACGCCCGGATAGCTGTTCTGCTCCTGGATCAGGGTGGCGGCGCCGAAGAGATGGGCCACCAGAACCATGGGACCGCTGACATAGCCGCCGGTGCCGATGGCGACCGATGGACGGTATTGCCTGACCAGACGTGCGCATTGCACCAGACTGACCAGCAAGCGAAACGGCGCCAGCAGATTGGCCCAGATGCGCCTGCGGGCGAACCCGCGCACGCTGATCAGGTGCAACGGGAATCCCTGATCCGGCACCACTCGGGCTTCGATGCCTCGGGAGGTGCCGACAAAGTGAATGTCGCAACCCGGCTGTTTTTCCAGCAAACGATGCGCCACCGCCAAGGCAGGATAAAGATGGCCGCCTGTGCCGCCTCCGGCAAAAAAGAAAACATCCTGCGGTTTCATCCGGGTCACAACCAACGCTCCCTAGTGTATGGTCCGGTCCAGCCGCCGCGACAGATAGCTGCCGGCTTGAAACGCCGAACGGCTCAGCCGCGCCTGGTAAGTCTTCCATCCCACGGCCTTGGCATAGGCCGGATCCGCCTGAGAGGAGATGTTGAGCAATAATCCGACTCCGATCAGATGGGCCACAATGGCCGTTCCGCCGTAGCTTAAAAACGGCATCGGAATGCCGGTGGTCGGCAGCAGTCCGGTCACCACCGCCGCGTTGATAAACGCATAGCTGCCGATGCAGGCGGTCACGCCGCCGGCGAGCAAGCGGCCGTAGCCATCCGGCGCGTGCCGGGCGATACGAATGCCGCGCTGCATGATGATCACGAACAGAGTTAAAACTCCGATCGTTCCGATGAGGCCGTATTCCTCACCGATCATGGAAAAAATAAAATCATTATGCGCCATGGGTAAAAAGTTGTACTTGGCGTGGCCGCCGCCTGCGCCCTGTCCCCAGAAACCGCCGTGGGCCAACGCCACCAGGCTCTGCTTGAGCTGATAGTTCAGCCCCTCCTGATGGTTGAACGCCGTTCCGATGAACAGGACCAGCCGCTTGCGCATATAAGGGTTGAGCATGATAAAACCCAAAGCGCCGGTGCCCATGGACAGAACCGTTGCCGCCAGCACGCTCACCTGCACTTCGGCGAAATAGAACATCAGCAGAGCCACCAGCATGGTGAGAGCGGCGCCGCCCATGTCATGCTCCAAAACGATCAGCCCCACCATGGCCAGGACAAAGGCGAAAATCATCAGATAGCCGTGAATCAGATTGTCCAGCTTGTCGCGATATT
>DAIQOA010000327.1:0-3054 GCA_036788095.1 bacterium
CACTTCAGGAAAAGTGAACGCAGCGGATGAATGGCTCAACAAAATGAACATCAACCAGTACACAGGCTATAACGCCTCGCAGCGCACCCGGATATACACCAACTCCTGGCCTGCCAACCAGACCACTCAGTTGGATACGGTTTTCGTACAATTTGCCGTATGGCCGAAGAGCGGCGCCAAGTTGACGGTTAATTCCGTCTCACTCAACATAGGCGCGCATTCGACCAAGACGATGAAAGCCAATATCTGCTATTCTACGGATTCCACTTTCGCCAATCCCGTACAGATCCCTTATGCAACGGCCGATACGGTCAACCAGTACTTGCCTGACAAAGATTTTCCCCTGGCCGCGGTCTCAGCCGCACCCAATGTGGTGGTCGATCCCGGGCAGCGGTTTTATCTCCGTGTCTACCCCTGGAACGTTGATGCAAGCGTAAAGACCGGCAAATATCTGACCCTGCAAAATGTCGTCATCAGCGGCCTCGCTGAAGGCGGCGCTGATTACGAGATGCCGGTTATCGTCACCAATAAACCCACCTACATCTCGACCACCTTCGCCACCTCCGGCGGTGCGATTCCTTCGGACGGCGGCGCGCCGGTGACCGCACGCGGCGTCTGCTGGAGCACCGCGACAGCTCCGACCACCGCTGATGCCAAGACCACCGACGCTGCCGGTTCCGGCGCGTTTGTCAGCAAGGTCACTGGCCTGACTCCCGGCGTGTCCTACTATTTGCGTGCCTATGCCACCAACGACGCCGGCACAGCCTATGGAGAAGAGTTTATCCTTAAAACCCTCGATTCGCTGATGATCCCAACCGTGACCACGGTCGCGGTCAACAACATCATGGTCAAATCAGCCAAGAGCGGCGGCACAGTGACCGAATGGGGCGGAAGCGACATCATCGCCCGCGGCATCTGCTGGAACTTGACCGGTGATCCGACCATTGCTGACCAAAAGACGGAGAACGGTACGGATATCGGCGCCTTCACCAGCAGCCTTTCGGCCCTGACGGCCAGCACCACCTATTATGTGCGCGCCTATGCGACTAATTCCACCGGCACCGGCTATGGCCAGGTCGACAGCTTTACCACCCAGGCGCCGGCGCCGTCGGTGTTCAAGGTCGTGGCCCAGGACGGCAGCGGCGATTATACCACGGTTCAGGCTGCTTTTAACGATGTGCCTGATTTCTACACCGGCATGTGGTGCATCTATGTCAAGGCCGGCACTTATAAAGAAAAGCTCCTGCTCGCTCAGAACAAGACCAACGTCGTGCTCAGGGGTGAAAGCGCGTTGACCACCATTCTCACCTATGACGACTATGCCGGTAAACCCGGCGTCGGCGGCACCTCCAACTGCTACAGCTGCGCCATTGAGGCGGATGATTTTACTGCCATGGATATCACCTTTCAGAATACGGTAAAGAACGACGGCACTTTTAACGATCAGCAGGCCGTCGCTCTGCGCGTCAACGGCGACCGCGGCGCCTATTACAACTGCCGCCTGCTTGGCTATCAGGATACCTATTACGCCTGGGGCGGACACGGCACCGTACGAACCTACATGAAAGAGTGCTACATCGAAGGCTCGGTCGATTTTATTTTTGGCCGCAACATCAACGTCTTTGATAACTGCCATATTCACGTCAACCGCCACAGCGGCTGCATCACCGCTGCCAGCACCGATGCCGCCTCCCGCTTCGGTCTGGTCTTTATGGACTGCAAGATTACCGCCGATTCCGTGGGTTTCAATGGCGTGCCCATCACCTCCTTTCATCTCGGACGACCATGGCAGAATGCGCCTCGCTGCGTCTATCTCCGCTGCGAAGAGCCCGCAACCCTCAGTCCCGAGGGCTGGACGGTGATGTCCACCGGTCTCAATCCCTTCTTCGCCGAGTACCACTGCTTTGGCGCTGGGTCGAACTTTTTCGGCCGCATCAACGGCGGTATCCAGTTGAGCAATGCAGAAGCGGCAGAATATACGCTGGCCAATATCTTTGCCAAGACCAGCAATCCCGCTCTGGGCTTTGACTGGATGCCGGAAAAGCCGATCTTTACGGGAATAGAGTGGGGCCAGGCGCCGGAAACGCTGCCGACGGTCTATGAGCTCGCGCAGAACTATCCCAATCCTTTCAATCCGGTTACGACCATCCATTATGCGCTGCCCAAGGAAGGCAAGGTGCGGATCACTGTTTACAATATCCTTGGAGCAAAGGTTGCTACTCTGGTGGACCGTCAGCAAACCGCCGGTCGCTACACGGTTCGCTTTGATGGACTCTATCTTGGCAGTGGAACCTATTTCTACCGCATCGATGTCGGTGATTTTCATCAGACCAAAAAGATGCTGCTGATCAAGTAAGAGCGAATTATATCCATTAAAAGAAAAGGAATCCGGGTGCAGCCGCGAACCAGCGGTTGCACCCGGATTCATATGATGCGTCTACAACTGACATTGATACTCTGCGCCCTCGTCCTGCCCGGCGTGGGTAACGCACAGGTAGCAGCTTTCCCTGATACCAGCTTTCAGCGCGTCGGCGTAACCCACTTTTTGCCGGTCTTTCATGGCCAAGCCGGCCGCAGCCTCACTTTTCCCTGCTCGTGGCTCTCAGGCTCTCACAGCGATTTTGCCGCCTGGCGCAGCGCCACACGGCAGATCGTGTTCGATCATCTGCTCGCCGAGCCGCCGCGTGCGCCCTTTGACCCGTTCATCATTGGTGAAGAGGAGCGCGATGGCTATACCGCGCGTAAGGTGGTTTTCAATCTAAACGCCTGGAACCGGGTGCTGGCTTATGTGTTGACGCCCAAAGGAAAAGGGCCGTTTCCGGCAGTGCTGTTGCTGCATGACCACGGCGCCCGCTTTGACATCGGCAAGGAAAAGATGGTGCGCCCCTTTCAGGTCGAGCCGGCCAAGCTGCAGGCCGCGCAAGAGTGGGTTAAGGGCAACTATGGCGGCAGGTTTGTCGGCGATGAACTGGCAAGGTGCGGCTATCTCTGCCTGGCCGTCGACGCGCTCAACTGGGGCGACCGCGGCGGAGCCGGCAAGGAGGGACAGCAGGC
>DAIQOA010000328.1:0-3053 GCA_036788095.1 bacterium
TCTAATATACTACAGCGAGGGGGCATTTTCAATATAGGAACTGAGGCGCGAAACAATGGACTGCAGTGTCTGTTTGCAGACTCTGAGCGCCGAAGGATCTATCGACGAACATGAAATGCGAAAGAGTTGGATTTTGTGCGACGCTAGATTCCTCGCCCTTTGCAATGGCATCAGGATTGTTGGGATGCGGGATTGCGGGCTCGGAATGACAAAGGGGAAGGATCCAGCGGCGAACAGAAAAGGCGAAAGGGCGCTGCCCTGCGCAGCGGCACACACCAAGCACAGCCGCAGAGATGTTGACTAAAAACTCTAACAACGATCAAGTTATCTGATAATAGGCCTCACTTATTTCATTTTCTCATGAGGTTATACATGGTCTGCTTCAAGAGAGCACTGTTTTTTCTCTGCCTGCCGGCGCTTCTCTGGGCCGGCACCACCGGCAAGATCGCCGGCGTGGTCAAGGACGCGGGCAACAAAGAGCCGCTGCCCGGCGTCAACCTGATCATCGAAGGCACCAGCATGGGCGCGGTCACCAGTCTGGACGGCGATTATTTCATCATCAATGTGCCGCCGGGCCGGTATAACCTGCGCGCCACCATGATGGGCTACACGCCGGTGATCCAGCGAGAGGTGCTGGTGCAGACTGATCACACCACCACCATCGATTTCAACCTGTCCTCCACGGTTCTGGATATCGGCAACGAAATCACCGTGGTTGCCGAGCGGCCCATGGTGCAAAAGGACGTGACCTCCGGCCGCGCGATCGTCACCACGGAGGAGATCAAAGAGATGCCGGTGGAATCCTTCACCGACGTGCTCAAGACCAAAGCCGGCATCACCGAAGGCGCCAACGGCGCTCTGCACATCCGCGGCGGCCGCGCCAGTGAAATCGGCTACATGATCGACGGCGTGGCGGTGTCCAATCCCATGTGGGGCGGCCTCTCGGTGTCTGTGGAGAACACCGCCATTCAGGAGCTGCAGGTGGTCAGCGGCACATTTAACGCGGAATACGGCCAGGCCATGTCGGGCTTGGTGAACATCGTCACCAAGGACGGCGGCGAAAAATACAGCGGCAACGCCGAGTTCTATCTCGGCGACAAGGTGTCGTCTCACAAAAGCACTTTTCTCAACATTGAAAAGATCAACCCCGCGAGCCTGATGAACGCGGATTTATCCCTCTCCGGCCCGGTCCCCGGCATTTCCAAAAAGTTGACCTTTTTCGCCTCCGGCCGATGGTTCGATAGCCAGGGATGGCTGTACGGCCGGCGCGAGCATTCGCCCAATGATGTGGTCTATATTGATTCCACCGCGGTTCTGAGCCTGGTCAACAGCCCCTACAACAGCGAGCCGTTCACCGACGCCAACGCGAACGGGCGCTGGGACAGCGGCGAGTCCTTTACCGACGCCAACGGCGATGGCGCCTGGAGCAGCGGCCGGTTGAATTTTGTCGAACCCTACTATGACGACAACCGCAACGGCGGCTATGACGAGGGCGAGGCGTTCACGGATTACAATCTGAACGGCCGGCGTGATAACGGTTTCAGCGGCGACAACAGTCTGACGGCCATGAATCCGTACCGGAAACTATCCCTGCAGACCAAACTGACCTACCGGTTCAACAGCAATATGATCCTCCGCTACGGTCTGCTCTATTCGAATGTGAAAAATCAGTCGTACGATCACACCTTCAAGTACAATCCGGACGGCCGCACCACCCATTATGGCCGGGCCTTTTCTCACACTCTGGATTGGACCCATTCCCTCTCCGCCGCCACGTTTTATACCCTGAAGGTCAATGCCAATGCCAACGTCGACAAAGAGTACCTGTACGATGATTGGCAGGATGCACGCTATCTGCCGAACATCCTGACCCAGATCCCGGGCCGCGAATTTTACGGAGGCGGCCAGGATAAGAGCTATAGCCGCTCCCGTTATCTGACCTACATCGGCCGGTTTGACCTGACCAATCAGTGGAACCGGACCCATCAGTTCAAGCTGGGCGCGGAGTGGCGCCAACACGATCTCTCCTCCCTGGCCTACACCGTGGATATCCGCGACACCTACGATTGGCTGCCGACCATTCACACGCCGGAGACCAGCACCGGCCACAACCGCTACGATCATCGCAAACCGGTCGAGTTCTCAGGTTATCTCCAGGATAAAATCGAACTCAAAGACATGATCGTCAATCTCGGCTTGCGCTATGACTATTTCCATTCCAATTGGAAAGTGGCGGCGGACAACCGGGACAAGATGCTGATCTCCGCCAGCCGTACCTCGCTCGATGATCTGCAGCTGGTCGAGGTTGCGGCCAAACAGCAGTGGAGCCCCCGCCTCGGCATCGCCTATCCCATCACCGACCGCGGCACCATCTATTTTTCCTACGGTCATTTTTTTCAGATCCCGCCCTTTGCCTATCTGTACGCCAATCCAGAATTTGAGGTGATCAGCGGCCGCTTTAACAGCATTCTCGGCAACGCCAATCTGAATCCGCAGTCGACTGTTACCTACGAGATCGGTCTGAAACAGCAGGTGGCGGAGGATGTGGGCGTGGAGGCCATCTGTTTCTATAAAGACGTCAACGATCTGCTCGGATCCGAGCTGTTCGAGCTCTATTCGCGCGGCGATTATTACGGCCGCTATGCCAATCAGGATTACGGCAATGTTCAGGGTATCACGTTTTCTTTGGAGAAACGGCGCGGCCGCGGCCTGCTTTCCGCCGCCATGGATTATACCTATCAGGTCTCCGAATCCAACGCCTCCTCGCCCACAGCGGCTTTTGAGGATGCGCAGAGCGATCCGCCGCGGGAGAGTCAGCGTTTTGTCGTGCCCGTGGACTGGGATCAGCGGCACACCCTGAACCTCAGCGTCACCCTGAGCAAGCCGCGCAACTGGTCCTTCAGCCTGTTGGGACATGTGGGCTCGGGATTGCCCTATACACCCGATCTGCAGGGCATGCGCACCGACTATGAGAACAGCGAACGCAAACCCATGCAGTATTCGTTCGACATCAACGCGCACAAGGATTTTTATATCGGTAAAATCAGGACCTC
>DAIQOA010000329.1:0-1471 GCA_036788095.1 bacterium
CCGTGCGCAAAGAGAATCCTTCATAACCGCACTTGTCCGGCAGATCGACGAGCAGCGTCATTACCTCGCTGCGCGGAAACGGCGAGGGATTAAAGACCGTGATCACCGACTCGTGCACATCGAGATGGCGGTTGTCGATGTTCTTCTGAATCGCGGACATGCCGCGCCGCATGACGCCCTGGGAGATGATGGTCGCCTGGTCAAAGCGGTAGTACATATCCTTTTCCATCTGATCGATGCCGGCGCCGCAGATGGTGTCGTGAGGATGATTCTGCAGCAGGTAACGCCAGGCGCGGTCGATGGCGGAGCGCATGTACTGGCCGCCGGACAGCCAGCCCAGGGCTGAGAACGGCTCAGCCCAGCGCTGAATCGCGGTTTCGGTCTGCGCGTTGCGCCGTTTAAGCCGGGTGCGGCTGGAGATGACGTCGCCGAACAGATGCGTCCACTTGCCCGTGGCGCCTGGATTGCGGCTTTCGCCCTTGATGAGAAAGGGATCCTTCACCTCTTTCATCATCTCCCGCATAAAGTTCTCCAGAGAATCCTGAAAGATCTCGTGGCCCATTCCCTCAAGAATGGGTTTGCTCGATTCGATCAGATGGCGCTCCTCCGGATCCGGCGAGGAGGAATCGAACCCCTGCATGCAGGCGATGTGGCTGGTGGAGAAATGCTGACTCTCATCCTTCACCAGCTTTTCCAGCTGTTTGGGCAGCACCTTTTCATTCCACTGCTTGTCGCGCGGATCGAGGATATAGTAATGCGCATCCGGATGGTGTTCGTTGCACAAGCGGAAGGGCAGAGCGCCGCGATCCCAATCATACCACCATTCATCGCGGCTCATGCCGTAGCGCACCATGCGATAGACGTAAAAATAATAGCTGAAGCGGGACAGGGCGCCGAACCGGCAGCCGGTGACGCGCGACCCGTCCGGACCTTCCATGACAAATTCGGATTGCGGCGTGTTGATGCCGCGGTAGAAAATAATGGTGTCGATGTCAAAACCGCGGTAGATCTGCGGCATCTGCGAGGTCTGTCCATAGGAAAACGGCGTGTAGCCGATTTTGCTGACCTTGCCCCACTCGGACGCCAACCGATGGCCGACCACCAGATTGCGCACCAGCGATTCACCGTTGACGATATACTCTTCAGGAAGCGAATACCACGGACCGACGATCAAACGGCCGGACTGTACATGCCGTTTGACCTGCTCTAAACGCTCGGGCCGCAGATCCAGATAATCCTCCACCGCCAGGGTTTGCGAATCCAATAGAAAAGAGTGAAACTTGGGATCCCGATCCAACAGATCCAGCAGATCATCCATAAAGTCCAACAGCAGCAGCCTGGTCTCCTGAAAAGGATAAACCCATTCTCGATCCCAATGGGTGTTCGAGATGACATGCAATTTGTACTGTTTTTTCTTTTCATCCTGCGACATAACGGATTGCACTCCTACGGTTCAGTTCAAGGTCAGGGA
>DAIQOA010000329.1:1571-3016 GCA_036788095.1 bacterium
AGGCAGCGGCCAGATAGGAAAACCGTTTGAACGGATGCAGGACCGTGAGCCGTCCCGGCGCCAGGTTGAATTTTTCCACGGTCTGCAGCAATTCCGCCAAAGCCGGAACGCCCGTCAAATCGCCCGCCAGACCAACGGCAATGCGTTTGCGCAGCGTATCCGCGTCCGGAATGTCCAATCCGTCAGTCTGAATCAGATGGCCGACCGACTCGCCATAGCCCATGTTCTCCAGCGCACCGGTCTGAACAGCCAGATTGATGTACTTGCCGGTCTCCTCCCAAGTGCCAAAGCTGCCGGTTTCGACATTGGCGCGCACGTCCTCTTCAGACCGGCCCAGATAGGCGAACTCCCAATCATGAATGGTGCCGGCCCCTTGAGTGGCCAGATGGGTGATCCAGCCCTTTTCCATGAGCCGGATGAGAACCGGCGCCAGACCGTTTTTGATCAGATGAGCGCCAAAGGCGAGCATCACCGGCGCGCCCTGTTTACGTGCGTGCTGAATTCGTTGCACGATCTCCGCCACTGCCGCGGCCACCGGGGCTGACATGGCCGGCGGTGGCGCCTCAGCATCGACAGCAATGGCTTCGATCCTGCTCTTGCTTTTTCGGGATTCCACAGGATACACACGCAATTGCACGGGATCTATCTGGGGAAAGGACATAAAAAGGGCTCCATGAACAGCCGGTGAATGATGAATGATCAAGTCCGAAATAAATATAGCGAAAAAAGCGCACAAATAAAACACTATTTAGCATCCGTGGCGAAAGTCAGTTCGCCCGAATGAATGGTTAGCGAAACAATCATCCTGCAAATTCTATTTTCAGGGTGATGATCTTTTTTGCCCCGGCGTCGAAGGTGATCTCTTTTCCAGTCCATTTGAGCGCGGGATCGTCCACCGGCTTTTCTTCCAACGTCGTCCGCGATACGCGGACCGGCGACTGATGACAGATCAGCTTAGCCTGCAGGTCGCGGCCCGTCGGATTATAGATGCGCACCAGCACACCCCGGCCGTCCTCCGACTGTTTGACAGCGGAGAGCTGTAGGTCCACCGGATCGAGATGGAAAAAGCTCATGGTCCGCGGCAACCGGCCTGCATGCGGGCCCGCCTGGGCCACTTCGAGCCCGACGACAAAACGCTCAGCCTGCGGCATCACCTGGCCGTGATCCCAATCTCCGCCGTGCGGAAAGATATAATAGCGGAAGGTATGAACGCCCGGCATCTGCGACAGGTTCATCTCCGGATGACGTTCCCAGCGCCAGGCGACCGTGGTCAGACTGACGCCAAAGGCCCGCAACAGCGTCAGCGCGATGGTTCTGGCCGCATCATCCGACACCTCATATTCCCGCAAGCCGTCGTTGAGGATCGCCAATCCGCTCTGGCCGTCGCTGACATCGACGAATCGTTGATGGGGATGAGTCGGATTCCAGGTAGCCCGCCAGGGGCT
>DAIQOA010000330.1:0-2998 GCA_036788095.1 bacterium
CATCGGTTACATTTTTCCCAAAACCGCCGAGCTGTTTGTCAGCGTCGGCGCCACGCTGCCGCCCATGACCAGGGCCAGTCTGGATCTGGGCCATTTTGTCCAAAACCACATCGCCGGCATTCTGGTGGCCATGTTCCTGCCGCCGCTGGTGCTTTGGCGTCTGGCGGCTACGGAAAAGGGCCGGGTTTTTGTCGGCCGCTATTTCATTAAACTACCGATCATCGGCGCGTTGATGCACAAGTCCTCCATTGAAATTTTTTGCCGGGTTTTTCATTCCCTGTACAGCGGTTCGGGAGAGAACATCGAGGTTATTCGCACTTCTGCCGAGGCCTGCCGCAACCGCTACATGGAAAAGCAGATCAAGGAGATCGCCATTCCGATGATGGTGCGCGACGGCCGGGGGCTGGTCGAGTCGATGAAAGCGGCCAATGTGTTTACCGAAAACGCCATCAACCGGCTCAACGCCGGCGCCGAATCCGGAACCCTGAAAAAGGTCACTGCGCAGATTGCCAACTTTTATGAGCGTGAGACCAGTTACCGCATGAAAGCCATTGTGGACTGGGTGCAGGTGGTCATCGCCTTTTTCATCATGGTGGTGATGACGGCGCTGACCATCGTTTCGTCTGAAACCGCTGTGGTTCAACCTAAACTGCCGGGCATGTAAATGGGTCAAGTCGGTTCACAAATTCCCATGGCCATGTTGGAAAAGTTTTCCAACAACGGTTTTTTCAGCCGTCCGCATCTGGAGCAGGCGTTCAAGACGCTGACTACGGCCGCAGGAAACCGTACGCTCAGCGATATTCTGATCAATGACCTCGGCTATGACCGTCACCGCGTGCTGCAGGAACTCTGCCGCATCTATGCCTTCCGTGAAATCAAGCTGAGCGGCGCTTCGTTCTCCACCAGCCTGATCCATTTCGTGCAAAAGTTCTACAACGCCTGCGATCCTAAACACCGCCAGCAGTTCATCGATCGCAAGATCGTCCCCTACGGCTACAGCGAGCGCAACAAGGAAGTGCTGATTTTCATCACCCCGGACCCCACCGGCCGCGAAGTGGCCGAGACCATTCGCCAGGCCGGCATTAAAAAATATGAAGTGGCCTACGTGCGCCTGGAGGAGATCAACGAGCTGCTCTCCAAGGCTCTGCCGGACGAAAACGAATACCTCAAATTTCTCAAACAGGCCAACAACGAGATCCGCATCGAGGCTGTCGAGGACGAAAAAGCCATCGATGAGGACGAGCTCAACGCGGCCATCAACAAAAGTCTGCTGGTCAATCTGTTTGAGGCGGCGCTGGTCGAGTCGGTGCGCAAGGGCGCCAGCGACATTCACATCATCCCCAAGTCGGAGACCGTCACCGATATTTATTTGCGCGTTGACGGCAGGCTGCAGCTGTGGCACCGGCAGGATTCGGTCAAACCAGAGGCGTTTTTGGCCGTGGTCAAGGACCGCACCAAGAACGTGGACCGGTTCGAATGGGAGATGGCGCAGGACGGGTTTATTCAGCGCTTGATCGACAATTATCTGATCCGCTACCGTGTCTCCATTCTGCCCATTGTGTCCGGTCAGTTGGCGCGCAAATATGAGAGCGTAGTGATCCGCGTTCTCGATGATCGCAAGGTGATTAGTGATCTGACCAAGCTTGGATTCGACGACTTTGCCAAAGCAGAGTTTGTCAAGGCGATCACCAAGCCGCAGGGCATGGTGATCCTGACCGGCCCGACCGGATCGGGCAAGAGCACCACCCTAGTGGCGGCGCTGAATCAGGTGATGACGCCGGAGCTGAACATTCTCACCGTGGAAGATCCGGTGGAGTACAACATTCGTGGCGCCCGGCAGCTTAAAATCGGCCCCAAGATGAACTTTGATCAGGCCATCCGTTCCATTCTGCGCCACGATCCGGATATCGTCATGGTGGGCGAAATCCGCGATGCCAAAACTGCCGAGATTGCCATCAAGCTGGCCAACACCGGCCATCTGACCTTCAGCACCGTACACACCAACGATGCGGCCAGTGTGGTTTCCCGTCTTTATAAAATGGGCATCGAGCCGTTTTTGATCGCCTATGCCATCAATCTGGTGGTGGCCCAACGGTTGGTGCGTCTGCTCTGTCCCCATTGCAAAAAGCCGTTGACGGATCTGGATCCGGCCATACCGCTGTCGCTTGGATTCAGCGAAAAGGAACTGGCCAAGGCGACTTTTTATAAAAACACCGGATGCAACAAATGCCGCAACGGTTACGCCGGGCGATCAGGCATTCATGAGGTGCTGACTTTTACCAATCCGATTCGCCGTTTAATTTTTGAAGCCAAGGGGGAAGTCAATGAAGAGGCCATTCGCGATGAGGCGGTCCGCAACGGCATGTCCACCCTGCGTGGCGCGGCGCGCCGCCGCGCTCTGCTGGGGCAGACGACCCTGGAAGAAGTGGCCTCCGTCACTTCCGAATAACACGAGGAATGATCATGCAAAAAGTACTGATCATCGACAACAACCCTGAACAATGGGCCAAATTTACCGCCAAGCTTTATCTGGCCGGATACTCTTGCTTTGTCGTCGTGGACGCCGAGGACGCCCTGGCCAAGATGGAAGCCGCTCATTTTGATCTGCTGCTGGTGGATCTGCTGCTGCCCGGAGAGATGAACGGTCTGGGCCTGATCGAACAGATTCGATTAAAGTGGTCTGCCGTGCCCCTGCTGGCTTTCAGCTCGGTCGAAAGCCGCCCATTGCACGAAAAAGCGCTGCAGGCCGGCGCCGATGCCTTTACCACCAAGACGCAGCTTTCGGTTCATC
The DNA here is from genome assembly GCA_036788095.1 of bacterium. Lineage (GTDB taxonomy): Bacteria > Zhuqueibacterota > Zhuqueibacteria > Residuimicrobiales > Residuimicrobiaceae > Anaerohabitans. The sequence continues at coordinate 2,792 of DAIQOA010000330.1, forward strand.
CTGTGGAAACCATCGAAGCGCTTCGTGTTGGATCGGCTGATAATGCCCAATGCCCGCCCCCTGCGGCGCAAGCGGTTGCAGCGGAGGACACCTCGACGTCTTCATCTTCTGCCAAGTTGTTCTCTGGTCTGCCGCGAACCGCTCTGCACGAGTTGTTCAAGATCGCGCGGCCGGTGACGCTGTTGCCCGGAGAACGGTGCGAGGTGA
>DAIQOA010000331.1:0-2994 GCA_036788095.1 bacterium
GACCGTGATGCGATAGGGCCCTCCGGCTTGAGGGGTCGGCAGGCGCAGCTGCCATCGGCCCTGTGGGTCGGCCTGCGTTCGGCCGTCATTTCCCCAATCCGCTGTTATTGTCACCTGTTCGCCGGCTGCTGCCAGCCCCCAGAATGGTGCCGCGCATTTTTGTTGAAGCACCATGTGATCGGAAAAAATGGCAGGCAGAGTCAGAGCGTTGCTCTGGGTAATCATCATCAGCATACCTATCAGTGTGATTTGAAGAACGGCTGCACGCATAATGCCTCCTGTATCAAGCCGGCGGCGTCTCGACCGGCTATCATTTTTTAATATTCGGCAGTTCAAGACCATACCCTTTTTTCTTATCCTCCTGTTTAAGCAACAGGGCGAAAACCAGCGAGGTGATGCCGATGATCATGAACAGGATCATCGGCAGAGTATAGTTGTAGGTGGTCACCTGGCTGCCATCCACCATCACGCTGCCGGTGACGCAGTAGCGGTCCAGCACCCATCCCATCAGGGCGGGGACCAGCATCAGGGCGATGGCGTTCTGCAGCCAAAAGATGAGCGCAAAGGCGGTGCCCAGCTGTTTTTCCGGGATGATTTTCGCTACTGATGGCCACATGGCCGAAGGCACCAGGCTGAAGCCGATGCCCAGAACGATCATCAGCAGGATGGCGATGGACCAGTGGTTCAGCAGCGGCACGGCGAAGAGCAAATGCACCAGGATGATCAACAGCGAGCCGATGATCATGATGCTGGCGCCTTTGCCTTTGCGGTCATAGAGGTTGCCGAAAAAAGGCGTCAGCAGGATCGTGCCGAACGGCAGCAGGCCCGGAATGGCGCCCGCCCAGTTTTCCGCCACGCCGAATTTATTGATCATGAAATAGGTAGCGTATTTTAAAAAGGGAAATACCGCGGAGTAGAAAAGCGCGCATAAAATGCTGATGTACCACCAGCCGCGATTGCGCAGAATGCTGAGGATGTCCCGCAGATGGAACTCATCCTCGCTGGAATGGCTCTCGTTTCTGTTCAACTGGGCAAGGGATGCATCCAGTTTTTTATCTTTAAAAGTATAAAAGATAAACGCGAGCAGGCCGAGACAGAGCATGACCAGGCAGATGAACACCGGCGTGGCCGGACTCTTGCTGGCGATGGCAATGGGCAGAGCGGTGGAAAGCGCCAAGGCCGTGCCCAGACGCGCCAGAGCTAACTGCAGGCCCATGGCCAACGCCAGTTCATGTCCTCTGAACCATTTGACGATGATCTTGGACACCGTGATGCCGGCGATCTCTACGCCGACGCCGAAAATCGCGTATCCCAGAGCAGCCATCCACACCTGTGCAGGAAAGGTCCATAGCAGGATGTGCCAGGTGGACCCATCGAAACTGCGGGTGGTGATCGCCCAATAGTTCACCGTGGTGCCGGCCAACATGATGCAGGCGGCGATCAGGCCGGAAAATCGAACGCCCATCTTGTCCAGAATGATTCCGCCCAGGATCAGGAAGAACAAAAAGACGTTGAACCAGCCATAAGCACCGGTATACCAGCCGTATTCGGTGCTGCTCCAGCCCAGGTGTTTTTCCAGAATCCCCTGGAGTGGGGCCATCGCGTCGGCAAATAGATAACCGGCAAACATGGTAAAGGATACAATCAACAGCGCGATCCATCTGGCGGGTTTGGAATCGCTCAATAGTTTCGGCTTGGTTTCGTTCATAGAATTTTCTTTCTTTTCGCGGTCAGAAGGGAAAACGGCTTGTTGCTGTTTCCCTCAACCAGGTGAATGGTATAATGGGCCATCAGCCATGAAACGGCTACGGGACGATGGCGCCGTCGCCGTCCAGAGTGTTGGTCTCGTAACCCAGTTCCTTCAACGGGCTTTCGATTTGTCCGCGGTCGCCCACCACCACCCAGATCAGGTTCTGTGGGGTGAGCACTTTGGTCGCTGCAGTGGCGATGTCTTTCAGGGTGACTGATCTTACCCGATCGCCATAGGTTTCATAGTAGGAATCCGGCAATCCATAGGCCACCAGTTCGCCGATGGAATGGGTCACGGCGTTCATCGTTTCCCAGCGGCCGGACAATCCCTGGACGCGATTCAACTGCACGGCGTTCAACTCCTCCGCGGTCGCCGGTTTGGCGCCCAGCAGGTCTTGCAGCTCTTGCGAGATCTCTTGCATCGTCTCCTTGGTCTTGTCCGATTGCACCGATGTATAGGCGAGGAAGAGTCTTTGTCCTTTGGCGTTCATAATCAGCGAATGGGCGCCGTAGGACCAGTGTTTGTCCTCACGAATGTTCATATTGATGCGCGAGGTGAACGTGCCGCCGAGGATCAGGTTCATGGTCTCCATGGCAATATCATCGGGATCGGATTTCGGCGGCGCCAGCTTGGCGCCGAGCACCATGGACTGCTGGCTGCCGGGTTTGTCCACGAGGTAGACGATGGAATGGTCTGCCGGCTGCACACGATCAAGGTTCTTCTTTGGCGTTTCTGCGAATGTCCAATCCTTGAAATAATTCTCCAGCAGGGGCTTTATCTCGGCCATTCGAATATCGCCCACAACGATCAATGTTGCGTTGTTCGGTCTCACCCAGGTCTGATGATAGCGGATCATATCCTGCCGCGTGATGCTGTTCACCGAGGCTTCGGTTCCGGATCCGGTCAAAGGATGACCATAGGCGTGCGCACGGCCGTAGAGCAGGCCGGGCAAAACACGATAGGCCATGGAGAGGGGGGAGGCTTTTTCCTGCTTGATCTCCGCCAGCTGCTGCTTTTGCAATCGGGAAAATTCTGTTTCAGGAAACGTCGGATTTAAAATCACATCGCTAAAGATCTCCAACGATTTTTCCATGTTGGCTTTCAGGGTGTTCAAAGAGATGGAGGACATGTCCAATCCGGCGCCGGTTCTGAGGTATGCGCCCAGACTATCCAGTTCCTCGCTGATCTGCAACGCATCACGTTTGGTTGTTCCTTCATCGATCACGCTCATGGCCAGTTTGCCG
>DAIQOA010000332.1:0-2985 GCA_036788095.1 bacterium
TTTCCACGCGGTAACGTGACCTACTCCACCCAACTTCAGGCCGCCGTGGCCTATGTGCCGTCCATCTATTGGGATGCGGCAGCGACAGCGGCTTTTGATTATTATCCCTCTGCCAGCGAGGGCTTTTTTCAGGCCGGCCTGATCCTGCACGTTAAATATGGCGAGCTGTTCGGCCTGTGAAACGCTGAGACTTTTTTTTTACCAGGCAAAGCGCCAGAAATGGCGAATTGCTGTGCGACAGATCACAGACCGGTGAAATTTACTTTTGCGGTAAACTTTAGGGACTAATCTTCTTGCATTTTGAATTTGATATTTTTATATTATTTAGCATCGCGGGGTGGGATTTTCTTGTACTGTTTTTTGGTGGGGCAAGTGGGATTTTTTTCGGCCGCCTTTCTCTCAAGCATCGTTAGTCTCTGCATCTTTTGTTTTTCCTACCCTGGCTTCGCAGCGTTTCCAGTATTCCGTCACATCATCGGTGTAATTGCAGAGGAACAACATGTCTCCTGAGGAAGTCAATTCGGCGAAAGAGTGGGAACTTGCCGATTATCTGGATCTGGTCAGCCGTCGCAAGGCTGTCATTATTGCCATCTTTACACTGGTTTTCCTCGCCACGGTGATTTATACTTTTACCCGTACGCCGGTGTACGGGTCCTTTAGCTCGTTCCTCATCGACGAAAGCGCCAACACCTCCGGCGTGGGATCTGACCGCTATAACCCATACGCCTATTGGATGCGCGAGGGCAAGCCGGTGGAATATTATCAGGCGATCATCGGCAGTCAGGTCTATTATGACAAAGTGATGAAGCGCATCGCTGCGGATGAAGAGATCAAGTACAGCGGCGCAGCTGAAGAAGAGATCACCAATGCCGTGTCGCGCATCAGTCTTGCCAAGGATGAAAATTCCGGGCTGATAACCCTTTCGGCTTCAGCCTATTCTCCTCTGCTGGCGTACAAGGCCGCTCAATGCGCTACTGATGTTTTCAAAGCGCGCATTCAAGAGATCGATGTCGAGAGCGCGCAGGACATTGTCAGCTATATCGACAAGCAGCGCCAGGAAGCTCAGGGGCGGCTGGAGGAGGCGGAACGGGCGCTGCAGCAGTACAGCGGCGCCGGCGAGATGCTTTTCATCGGCGAGGACGGCGGCATGATGAGCAAGATCTCGCAGGTGGAAGCTATGCTCGAGCAGGCGGAGACCGAACGCCGATTGGCGGAGAGCAACCTGTCCTCCTTTAACATGCAGCTGCAGGGCGCGGGCAAGCCGAACAGCGACCTGCAGTCCATCGAGTCGGTGCCCGAGATCGCCAAACTGCGCGGGCAGCTGACCAAACTGGAGGATCAACGCAACGCGTTGACGGTGACGACCTCCGGCGACAGCGTCAACGTGAGCGAGTTGGACGGCCGCATCGAAGCCAACAAGAACGAATTGCGGCGCCTCATTCTCGCCCATTCGACCAAGTCGCTGCCGGCAGAGGATAAAAGGGGCGATGACCTGCGTTCGATGCTGACGCAGCGGCTGGTGGCAGAGCAGGTGAATCTGAGCTCCACGCGCAACAAGGAGCGCTTTTACAATAATCTGCTGGACGAGTACCGGCAGCAGAGTCCGGAGCGGCTGGAAAAGGTGATGGAGCTGGCCAAGCTGCGGCGCACCCAGGCGGTGCACCAAAATCTGCTCAATTATCTGGTGGAGCGCCACGAAGAGGCCAAGATCAAGGCGGCCACCGGCGCCGGCGGCATTCGCATCGTCAATCCGGCTGCCATGCCGGAACAACCCATCTCGCGCAACAAGCCGCGAACCCTGCTCATCGGCATCATGCTCGGTTTGGGCTTGGGTTTTGGCCTGGCCATGCTGCAGGAATATCTCGACCAGACCGTTCGCACCAAACAGGATCTGGAAAGGCTCACCGGCATTCAGGTGGTGGGCCAGATTCCCATGGGCGTGAAAATGAACGGCAACAACGGCCATGCGGGAAAAAAGAGCAGCGGATTAAAGGGCTTGTGGAACAAACATGTCAAACGCCGCATGTCCAACACCACGGAATCGCTTTATTATCCGTTGATCAACAAATACGATCCGCACTCGCCGTTTGTGGAATCGTTCCGCAGCCTGCGCACGGATCTGCAGTTTTACCGCATCGACAATCCGTTGAAAAAGCTGCTGATCACCAGCTCTATTCCCGGCGAGGGCAAGACCCTGGTGACCGCCAACCTGGCGCTGGCCTATGCCGAGCTGGGCCACAAGGTGGTGATTTTGGATGCGGACATTCGCAAACCCAAGCAGCCGATGGTGTTCGGCGTGGACCGCGTGCCCGGGTTCACCGATTACTTTATGGATCTGGTCCCTTATGAAAAGATCGTGCGCAAGTTGCCAACGCGGAATCTGACGTTGATTCCATCCGGGACCATTCCGCCCAATCCCACCGAGGTGCTCAACAGCCAGAAAATGGCGGACCTGATCGAGCGGCTGGAACAAGAGTACGATTACGTACTGGTGGATGCGCCGCCCATGCTGACCATCAGCGACGCCAAAACCATCTCGCGCCTGGTGGATAACATTCTGCTGGTGTTCCGCTTCGCCCAGACGGAAAAACGCTATGTAAGCGAAGTAGCGAACAGCCTGCGCGTCAGCAAGTCCCATGTGATCGGCTTTGTGCTCAACGGTGTGGATTACGGCAACGGCAAGGGGTATTACAAATATCTCTACTATTATGAATATCGCGAAAAGCCGGACAAAGTCAAGATCGATGTGGCGCAGGTGAATTGATGGGGGATTTTCGTCGCTGGTACCGCATCGCGGATATTACGCTGCAGGTCGAGAGCGATCTGGCGTTTTCAGAGCATACCTTCAGCGGCAAGCTTGAGCTCTTTCGTATAGCTTCACCCGGCCCGGATGTGGTGACCGTGCGCCACCATTTCGGGCTGCCGGATATGGCCGGCTGGGATTTCAGCCGGGAAAAATACCGCAAGGAACCCTGGGCGATCTAT
>DAIQOA010000333.1:0-2934 GCA_036788095.1 bacterium
CCGCCAGCCGCATCTCACAACGCAAGATGCGCAAGATGCGCCTGTTTCAGCGCGACGCCTACATCTCTGTCGATTTCCTGCAGCGGCTCACCGAGATCTTTCAGCTGAAAGAGGGCGATTCCGATCTGCCCAGCACCGTCATCCTCGGGCAGATCGAAAAGGGCAGCCGCAAGCGCAACATCCTTTACGAACAGGCAGAGATTCCGGAAGGCGACGCCATGACGGCGGAATGGTGCAGCTTTTTCGACGCTATTCGCCGGCAAAGCAGACCAAAGGTCAGCGGCGAGGACGGCCTGAACGCGCTGCGAGTGGCTGAGAGGATCACCGAAATCATGCGCCAACAATAACGTGGGGTGCTCCTGCAGTAAAACATAAGACACGGCGATTGATAAAGGAGGTCGTCATGAAAAGGCGGTTTGCTTTTTTTATGGTTCTCCTAACGGTCATCCTGGTATCTGTTTTTTCCTGCGCCGACCAAGCGGATGAACCTATCCGTTGCATGAGTTTCAATATCCGTTACAACAATCCACAGGATGGAGAAAACGCATGGCCGCTGCGCAAGGAGATGGTCGCCCGCACTTTTACTGTTCATTGCGTCGATGCGGCGGGTCTGCAGGAGCCCGACACCCGGCAAATTGAAGAGATGCACGCCCTTTTGCCGGAGTATGACTGGGTCGGCGTGGGAAGCAAAGACGGCAAAGAAAAGGGGCCCTATGATCCCATCTTTTACCGCCGTGATCGTTTGCGGCTTTTAAACAGCGACACCTTTTGGCTTTCTGAACATCCGGACAGTGCGGGCAGCTTTGGCTGGGACGCCTCCCACACGCGCATCGTCACCTGGGCCAAATTTAAAGATCGTCGTCATGGCAGGATTTTCTTTCTCTTCAATACGCATCTTGACTATGCCGGCACGATCAACCAGCCGAAAAGCGCAGCGCTGATACTGACTAAAATCAAAAAAATCGCCGATCGTCATCCGGTGGTGTTGACCGGTGATTTCAACTGCACCCGTGAATCGAGCGCCTATCTTACATTCACGAGCGGGCCGGATGGGCTGCAGGACACCTGGTCGTTGAGCGAAAACGGACATTACGGCGGCACTTTATCCGCCAATGCTTTTGGCAAAGATATGCGAACCGATTATGTGATCGATCACATTCTGGTTCAGCGTGTCCGGCGGGTCGCCAATCATGGCATCGTGGCGGAACGATGGGATGGCCGCTTCGTCTCTGATCATTATCCGGTCTTGGCGGATATTTATCTGCCATAGTGCTTGATCTCCAATGGACAAAAGGCTATATTTGCCAAATTAGAACATCGTTTTGGCCGCCCACAAGAAATCATTATTTGCAAAGGATCCCATGGCCTATCGCGAGTTTTTTTTCAAATACCGGAGCTACACACCGGTCCCGTTGATCATCGCCGCGTTGATTCTGGCGAAACCGAGCGGTTGGTCGCTGCTCATCGGCCTGGCCATCGCCGTCTGTGGACAGTTGACCCGTTTGTGGGCGCTGCGCTATTCGGGATCCGCCACCCGCACCACCGGTCGAGTGGGCGCGGATGAACTGGTGACCAACGGCCCTTACGGCCATTTGCGCAATCCGCTCTATGCCGGCAATTTCCTGCTCAGCCTGGGTGTGCTGATCATGGCCTGGCCATGGATGCCGTGGATGCTGCTTCTCTATTTAATCCTCTTCGGCATCCAGTACTATGCCATCATCACCCTGGAGGAGGATTTTCTTCGTGGAAAATTTCCTCAAATTTTCTCCGAATATGAAGCAGCTGTGCCGCGCATCATTCCCAGAATCTCGCCCTGGGGCAAAGGCGATCGGCTGCCCACCACCTGGCGCAAAGCCCTGCGCACCGAACGCAATTCGCTGCAAAGCTTCTCCCTGGTCTCGCTGCTCATCGTCCTGATCTGGCTGTTTCGATAGGCGCCGCCATGTCCGCCAGAATCATGATCAGTGCCGGCGAGGCGTCCGGCGATTTGCATGGAGGCAGGCTGGTCGCAGCGATCAAACAGCTCGATCCAGAGGCGCAAATCTTCGGCATCGGCGGCGATGCCATGCGAGCGGCCGGCATGTCGCTGTATTACCACGTGAACCAGCTCGCCTACATCGGCTTTATCGAAGTAGCGCGGCACTATTTTTTCTTTCGCCGTATATATAACCATCTCCTCGCCGAGATCGAGGCCCGCAAACCCGATGTGCTGGTGCTGATCGATTATCCGGGATTCAATCTGCGTCTGGCCCGCGCAGCCAAAGCTCTGGGAGTGCGAACTTTTTATTACATCGCGCCTCAGGTCTGGGCCTGGCGACCACAACGCGTCGCCAAGATGGCCGGCTACATCGACGAGATGGCCGTGCTCTTAAACTTTGAAGTGCCGTTTTTCAGCCGCCACGGCATCCGTACCCATTTTGTCGGCCATCCGCTGCTGGAGGGACTGCAGCCGAAACATACCACCCCGGATTTTTGCAGCCTGCACCAACTGGACTTGGAAAGGCCGGTGGTCGCCTTGCTGCCAGGCAGCCGGCGCCAGGAAGTGCGCTCGCTGTTGCCCGTCATGCTGCGGGCTGCGGCGGTGCTGCGCCGGCGTCATCCCCAACTGCAGTTCGCGGTGGCGCAGGCTTCCACGATCTCTGGGGAAATTTTGCAGGAATGGCTGGCGGATTATCCGTGGGTGACGGTGGTGCAGGATGAAACCTATGATCTTCTCCAGGCTGCCGCGGCCGCACTGGTGGCCTCTGGAACCGCCACGCTGGAAACCGCCTGCTTTGCGGTCCCCTTTGCCCTGGTCTATAAAGTTGCGCCCCTGTCCTACGCCATCGGCAAACGCGTGGTGACCATTCCCTACATCGGCCTGGTCAATGTCGTTGCCGGAAAAAAAATCATCACGGAATTTCTACAGCAGCAGGTCACCGAGGAAAACTTGTC
>DAIQOA010000334.1:0-2931 GCA_036788095.1 bacterium
CAGATTGGCCCGTTTTCTCAACTGCAGTGAAGACGAGGTCGCGCTGACCCACAATGTCACTGAGGGCATCAACATCATCGCCCAGGGTATTCGGCTGCGCAAGGGGGACGAGGTCATCCTGACCAATCATGAACATCTGGGCAATGCCATCCCCTGGTATAGCCGCGCCAAACGGGACGGCGTCGTAGTCCGTGCCATGCCGTTAGGCCTGGACAGTCAGGATGTCCTCAACCGTCTTAACGACACGATCACCAAAAAGACCCGCGTCATCGCGGTACCGCACATGACCTGCACCCAAGGGCAGATCCTGCCGGGCAAAGAGATCTGTCGCCTGGCGCACGATAAAGGCCTCTGGGTCATGCTGGACGGCGCCCATCCCTGTGGTATGTTCCCTGTCGATGTCAAAGAACTTGACTGCGATTTTTATGCGTCCTGCGGTCACAAATGGATGATGGCGCCCAAGGGCACCGGATTTCTCTACATTAAAAAAGAAAAGCTGGATGTGGTGGAGCCGATCATGACCGGAGCCGGATCAGAGTCGCAATGGGATTATGAAACAGGCCTCACCGCCTGGGCGCCCAGCGCCCGTCGTTACAACTTTGGTTCGCAGAGCGCTGCACTGTCTCTGGGCTTGTGTGCGGCCACGGACTTTCTCGATCTGCTCGGCCTGCAGAATATCGCCGCCCGGGGCAGAATGCTCGCCGACCATCTGCGCCAGGGATTGAAGAACATTCCCCAGGTTGAGATTCTCACGCCAGAGGAAAAGCAGTCTTACAACTCGATCATCGGCTTCCGGTTGAAAAACATGCCCTATAATAAATTCCAGTCCTGGCTGTCGGAGAACTATCAGATCAGAATCCGCGGCGTCGGCGAAAGCAAACTCAACTCATTGCGGATCTCACTGCACATCTACAATTCGCCGGATGAGGTGGACCGCCTGTTGGAGGGGATTGCCAAAGCCGCCACGCTGTAGACCCAGGGCGGTGCAAAGCCGTTCAGTCGGCTGCAACGATCCCGGCTCCTGCCGCGCTTTCCCGGCTCCGCAGGAGCCGATGGATCGCCAGCAGGCTGAGGCCGAGAAGCGCCACGCCCGCGACCACCAGCCACCATGGCAGCAGCGGCATCACCGTGGCTTCGACGACCTCCTCCGGATAGCCCAGCAGCGATGCGTAGATCAACGTGCCGGTCAATGTGATCGACGAGTTGTGCAGGCTATGCAAAAGAAAGCATGGCCACAGGGATCGGGTGCGCATGTACATCCAGCCGAGCACCAGGCCGAGGACAAAGGCGGAGACAAACTGCCAGATGTTGAGGTGCAGAATGCCAAACAGCAGAGAGCTGAGCACGATCGCCTGCCAGGGCGAGTAGCGATCTAAAAAGCCCCGCAACACCAGCCCACGAAACAGCATTTCTTCAAGAAAAGGCCCTAGGATACCGCCGGCCAGCAAGGCCAGGGGCACCGATTGTTCCATCAGCCGTCGCATCAATTCCATCAACCAGGGCGACACCGGCTTGATCAGGGTTACCGCCGCCATGGTCTCGAACAGAACCACCGCTAATCCCAACAACAGCGGGATAAACCAGGGGATGATCTTCCACGAGAACGCGGTATAGCGAAACACCGCGCGAAACGGCTCCCGGGTCAACCACCGGCCCAAAAGGACCGTGCTGCCAAAGGTCACCAGATAGGTGAGGATAAAGATCGGCAGCGAGGTGACCAGCCCGGTGGTGCTGAGGTTTTTGTGCACGACCCAGTTGTACGCCACCAGCACAAACAGCATGAGAATCTGCACCAGAATAGAAAACAGCAGCAGGCCGACGGCGCCGGCCAGACCTGGAAATTTTTTCTTTGTTTGTTCCATCGGTGCGGTGTCGATCACCGCCGCGGGCGGCATCGGTTCTAAGGGCATTCTATTTCTCCTCTGATCAAGACCATGGCTGAATTTACACAATAAAAACTAAATCCAAAAAAATTTTTTCTTGCGCTGAAAACTAATTTAGCTTATGTTAAGACCATTGGGTGTCATCAGATCAAGGAGGGAACAGTGAGCAATCTACTGGTTACGATCCTTATCGGTTTTCTGGTCGGCGCTGTCGCCAAATTTATTTTACCGGGTCGTGATCCGGGCGGATGGATCATCACTACTTTGCTGGGCATCGCCGGCGCCGTGGTGGCCACGCACCTGGGCAAGCTGCTGAATTTTTACCCCGCCGAGGGACTGCCCAGTTTCATCAGCGCCGTGGCAGGGGCCATCATCCTGTTGTTGCTGTATCGTCTCATCAGAAGATAATGAAGAACGCCCAAGAGCCGCCTTGGGCTCGCTGGGCGCGCGAGCTGCAGGCGATCGCACAAAACGGTCTGCTCTACGCCCAAAATCCCTTTGACCGGGAGCGTTATGCGCGCCTTCGCGAAATCGCCGCGGAGATATGGGCGCAGCAGACCGGTGCTGATCGATCGACGATGTTGAACCTGTTCTGCGAACAGACCGGCTACGCGACGCCCAAGGTCGACGTGCGCGGAGTGGTCTTTGATGGTGACCGGTTGTTGCTGGTACAGGAGGCCAGTGACGGCGGCTGGACATTGCCCGGCGGCTGGGCGGATCCCAACGAATCGCCGGCCGAAGCGACGGTGCGGGAAATCTTTGAAGAGTCAGGCTATCAAACACGACCGATCAAATTGCTGGCCGTCTATGACCGGAGCAAACACGGGCATTCAACATTTTTCCCCTTTCACATCTACAAGCTCTTTATCCGCTGTGAGTTGATCGGCGGGCAACCGGCTTGCAGTCACGAGACCTCGGGCGTGCAGTTCTACACACGCGCCGGGCTGGCCGGCTTATCGCTCTCCGAATCACGCACCACCTTGGCGCAGCTGCAGCGCATGTTTGCACATGCAGAAAATCCGGACTGGCCGGCAGACTTGGATTAACG
>DAIQOA010000335.1:0-2921 GCA_036788095.1 bacterium
CGACCTCATCGATGTTCTGTATGCTGTTGATGTAGACCGATTCCAGCGCGGCATGCGCTTTCATGACCCTGCGCTGCTGCTCGCGAATGGGACGGCTCTGCCGCCACAGCAGCCAGGCGTAGGCGGGCAACGGCGTCAGGGTGATCCAGCCCAGCGAAGAAGAAAAATAAAACATGAATCCCAGACCGCCGATCACCATCACCGAATCCAGCAGGGCGCTCTGCAGGATGAACAGGCCGGCGCGGTATATCTGCAGACTGTCGTTGATGCGCGCCGTGATGTCGCCGGTCTTGCGGCTGTCGAAAAACGGCTTGGCGAGATGAAAAAGATGCTCGATGAAATCATCGGTGGCGCTGCGGCTCAGATTCTTGTTGGCCACAACCAGAAAGCGGTCGCGCAGATAGCCGAGCGCGGTGCGCAGGCCGAGGAGCAACACCAGCAGCAGGGCAAGAAAAAAAAGATTACGGAAATCAGCCAGGGGGATCAGGCGGTCGATGAGGGTCTGAATGATCAGCAGCGTGCCCAGGCCCAGGGCGGTGTGAAGGAATCCGCTGAAAACGATCTGCATCAGCCAGGCCGACTGCCGGCGCAGATAGCCGGCGAGCCAGGCGATCCAGGAGCCGCTGCACTGCTGCAACAGGCGGCCGTTCGGCTGCAGCAGAATGACGCAGCGGCGGGCCCAGAGGGCTTCAAACTCTATGCGGCTGAGATAGGAGCGGCCTTGGGCCGGATCGCCGACATACAGCCGCTCTTTTTCGATCTTGTAGATCACCAGAAAATGGTTCCAGCCGTCGGCCAGAACAACATGGGCGATGCAGGGCAAAGGCTGCTGCCGCAGATCAGCAAAAGAACCACAGACGCCGCGCGCCTGAAAGCCGAGACGTTGGCCGGCGCGCACCAGATCCAGCATGGTGGTGCCGTTCAGGTCCGTGTTGCACCAGGCCCGTATTTGCGCCAGGCCGGCATCCCCGCCATGAAACCGCAACACACTCAGCAACGCCGCCGGTCCGCAATCCAACCGGTCGTACTGACGAACCAGCGGATATTTAGTCCACCGCAGCCTCATAGCCTTTATTACATATTTTCACGAATCCTGTCAAGGGACAAAATCGCCACAGAAAAAAAGTTAGCAGGTGGAAGGTGGAAAGTAGAAGGGAAAAGGGGAAAATATGGGGAAAATTTAAGTTAGAAGGTAAAAAAAAGGAGAAAAGGAAAAAAAGGGGGAAAAGCAAAAAAAGAGAAAAAGAGCTTTACTGCGGCGAAGAACGATGGGAAGAACAAGATCGAAGAATCACGGCACGATCCTGACCACTACAGGGCGACGGTCTGATAATCGCGGCATGATTGCCGTTTCTGGTATTCCGAGGGAGTCATGCCCATATGGATACGGAAAGCGCGGCGGAAGGTTCGCACCGATTGAAAGCCCACCGCTCTGGCCAGCTGGTGCAGATAGGGATACTGCGGCCATAGCTGAACGGCCCGTTCAATCCGGCGTTTTTCGATGAGGAAGTGAGGAGAAAAACCGAAATATTCGTGCGTCCGTTCACGCAAAAAGGACGGGGAAATGCGCAGCTGATCCGCCAGCATCTCTACACCGAAATTAATGTTGGGCAGATTTTCCTGGATGATCCGTTCGATCTGGTCCGCGATTCTCATTTGGCAACTTTTCCCATTTGGATGCCAAAATCGTGCTGCGAAACAGCATAAAGCGAGTTGCCACGATCATGATCTGTTGCTCCAGGCCCCTACATCCCCTTGACGGCGGTAAAAGCGATCGCAAAAGTTAGCGATAAATCGCCGTTTCTTCAATTATTATAAAGAAAATAAGTGACTTTGTCAAGTGGATTCGTCAAAACCTGCGAATAATTTTTGCGTTAACTGCAAACGTGTGCGGCTCAAAAAAAACGGGATGCGCTCAAGGGCTGCATCCCGTTTGTTGCCAATCGTACAGGTTATTTCTTCATCCACTCCACCACAGCGGCCAGCCCTTTTTTGAAATCCGCGTCCGGCTGATAGCCGAGGAACTGCCGCGCCTTGCCGATATTGGCCAACGAATGCTTGACGTCGCCGGGACGGGACGGAATATAGTCCGCCGCCACCTTGGTCCCCAGCAGTTCGTTGATAGTCTGCACCAGCGTGTTGACCGTGATGCGGCGGCCGCAGGCGATGTTGAACACCTCGCCGGCCAGCTGCTCATGACCCTCTTCACAGGCCAGCAGATTGGCCTGCACCACGTTGGCGATAAAAGTGAAATCGCGCGACTGCTCGCCGTCGCCGTGCACCTGCGGTGATTTGCCGTTCATGATCGACAGCACGAATTTGGGGATCACGGCGGAATACTGCGAGTTCGGGTCCTGGCGCGGGCCGAACACATTAAAGTAGCGCAACGAGACCGTCTCCAGCCCATAAAGCCGAGTAAAGACCTGGCAATATTTTTCGCCGGCCATTTTGGATACCGCATAGGGCGACAGGGGTTTGGGCAGCATGTCCTCGGTTTTCGGCATGGCCTCCAGATCGCCATAGATGGAGGAGGAGGAAGCATACACCACCCGGCGCACGCCGGCCTCGCGCGCAGCCTGCAGCACGTTGAGCGTGCCGGCCACATTCACCTCGTCGCTGGTGATCGGATCCTTGATGGAACGGGGCACTGACGGCAGGGCCGCCTGATGGAGAATGAAATCCACGCCGGTCACCGCTTCGCGCACAATATGATAGCTGCGCAGGTCGCCCTCCACCAGCTCGATGGCGGAAACAAAGGGCTGCAGATTCTCCCGCTTGCCGGTGGCGAAATTGTCCAGCACGCGCACGCGGTCACCGCGCCGCAGCAGCGCCTCCACCAGATTGGAGCCGATAAATCCGGCGCCGCCGGTCACCAAATAAAAAGCCATAAACGTCTCCTCTGATCAGTAAAACCATTCCCA
>DAIQOA010000336.1:0-2915 GCA_036788095.1 bacterium
CCTGCGGTCCATTTTTGCTGCACGGTCCAAACGCTGTCGGCTGCCAATGGTTCGCTGCGCAGCAGACGGGCGAAGGTCCGATAGCCCACGCCGGAATCATACTCTTGAAATAAAACCGCCACGCTGTCCGCCGCTTGCAGGCCAAGATTGTGAATTTGCAGGGTCATCGTTACCGTGTCCCCCACTAAAACGGTATCTCTGCTCTGGGTCAGCACCGCCGGCGCGACAGCTAGATCCGGGGCTGGCAGAAAGTGTACTTGCCATTGCTTCAGCGTCGGTGTGACATGACCATCCAGAGTCCCCAGTCTGGCCTGCAGGTGGATTCTGGGATAGTGCGCAGCCGCTAAATCGGCGAGATCCAGCTCACGCGAGACAGCGCGGGAGCGCAGCAACGTGTCCACCTGTCCGCTGTTTTTATTGGTTGCCCACAGGACCATTTCCAGCCAG
Source organism: bacterium (assembly GCA_036788095.1). Classification (GTDB taxonomy): domain Bacteria; phylum Zhuqueibacterota; class Zhuqueibacteria; order Residuimicrobiales; family Residuimicrobiaceae; genus Anaerohabitans. Next base: position 448 of record DAIQOA010000336.1, read on the forward strand.
GTGGAATCCGGAACGGCGGCATCCCACACGACTCGCTGCCAGCGTTTCGCCGGACCGATGGCAGCGGTTTGCAGCCAACCTGTTTCGCTGTGGAGCCGCAGGGTATCCAAAACAACCGCTTCCACCCGGCTGTCGCTGGTCTGATAGTGCTCGAACACCTGCTCCGCGGTCGCTCCTTTGAAACCGATGAACGCCCAGGAATCGCGGAATTGAACCAGCCGGGATAGCCGGCTGCCGAGGGATTCCAGTGCGCGATGGAACCGTTCCTGGTCGCCGACCGAGCCGTCATCGCTGATGGCGATCAGCACCAGTTGGGTCTGCTCTAGATTTTCCAGAAACTCGGCCATCGCCGTAACAGCGGCTGCATCGCCGTAGGTATCGAATCGCCGAGTGGCGATCACGCGGGCGCTGTTGCGATCCAGCACCACCACGTTGTAGCCGCGGCCGGTGGTCATCAGCGTCTCGCCGTCCATGGCGATGACGGCGTAATGACCGGCTGAAAACCCGGCGGATTGCACCAGCAGCGGAAGTGAACGCACATTCAGTTGAATCCCCTGGTCGCCGCCCTGCACGTTGTGCCGGCCGGCGCTCTCTGCGTCCTGCGTAAGCTCCTGGCGCCATCCGGACCATGGCCGGCTGCCGCTGAAAAAACGGCCGTTCAGCACCGGGTGTTCGTCCGGATAAGCGGGATCACGCGCCTGCCAGTAGTAGAGCTGATCCGCGGCCAATGTTCCGGGCGACCAGACGATCGCCAGAGGTAGGGTGGACAGCGGCCCTGAGCTGCGCCGCATCGGGCTGGTGAACGAGGCGGTGGTGTCGACCAGAAACTCGATCCTTTGATCCGCCGTCGCAGCGGTCTGCGGATTTTGAATTTTAATTTTCACCGAATCGAATGGGATCATGGCGTGGTCCTGCGGCGCAATCAGAAGCATGCGGCTGGACAAAACCGTCACCCGCCGCTCCTGCCGGTTGTTGCTTTCATCGGCTTCGCGAATTTTGTTCGCGCTGTCCAGGACCACTTGAACATCCACTGCGCCGGTCATGTTGCGCAACGGCCAGACCACGGTTGTCGAGTCCGCCAGTCCCAACGGCGGCAGCAGTATGGAACGGACCAAGGAGCGGCCCAGGGTTGGATGCAGAACACTGATCGACGCCTCGACGCTGTCCTTGGCGGCCAAACCATAGTTGCGCATGCGCACCAGGATCTCGGCGGTGGAATCCGCCTCACTGGGCGCGTCGGGATGAATCTGAATATCATCCGGCGTCAGGGTCAGGTCCGGCTCGGTCGGCAGAGCCAATCGGGTCGCCGGATCGCCCAACAGATTGTACTGCAAAAGCATGTCAGGGACGTGCTGGCTGCTGCCAAAGGCGCTCCATAGATCGATTTTAGCTTCATCCACTAGGCGACCGAGCACGCGAACCGAGTCGCGTGTGGCTTTTGGCAAAAGCATACGCAGGAAGGCGTAATCTTCATACGAATACCCCCAGCCGGAGGTGCCGAGAAAAGCGATGGCGCCGCGGCCATGGGCTAGGAGAAAATTCTCGCCAAAACTGACCTGATCCGGCTGGGCGAAACGGCCGGTGTGACAGGTCATGGAGGTGATGAAGGGATAGCGCGGCGCGTTCTCCAGCAGATCGATATCCGCATTGTGGAACATCAGGTCCCAGGTGCGGCTGGCCGCATGGCCGATAAAATTGGTCCACACCTTGCCGCTGTTCAGAGCCGCCATGATCGCGTCGCGGTTTTCGCCTTCGATAAAATCGAGCGAGGTCTTGTGAATCTGTACGCCGTGGCCGCTGACCGGCGCCGGCGTGACGTACTCTTTCTGCAGCGCGGCGGATTGGCCGCGAAAGGAGGTCTGATCGAGGATGGTAAATCCGCCGCTGATGAAAAGAAACTCTTTTTTCCAGGCAGCCGACGGCGTGGCCTCATAGTCGATGAGCTTCTGCACCACCCCCTCTGCTTCGGCCACGGTCTCCACAGGCCAGCGGCCAATGGACAGATCGGGCAACAGGTCGCCTTCGCCATCCAGACAGGCATACCACAGATCGCTGACCGGATTGCCGTAGGCAGGGATGTAATTGTTCTGTCCCAATTTGCCGTAATGGTAGTGCGGATCCCAAGAAGCATCGCCCAGTAGCAGCACATAGGCCGGCCGCGGCGGCGTCCAGTTTTCATAGGCGTGCTGAAGAAAAGCCTTGATCGCCTGAGGACCGGACAGGCCGTAGTTGAAGGAATCATACACCTCATCGATTCCTACCACTGCGGTGCGAAAGTTATTGCGCTGCGCCCGGTACTCAGCGATGTGGTCGGCGGCGGATTGAAACAAAGGATGGGTGATGACGATATAATCAGCGCCAAAAGAAGAATCGGTAAGATCTCTGCCACGGTACGCCAAACTGCGCAGAGGCTTCCGGACTGCGGTGGAATCGAACACCACCACTCTACCCGCAGGAACATAGGGTAA
>DAIQOA010000337.1:0-2907 GCA_036788095.1 bacterium
TTTGCCGTAAATCCATACAATCCCTTTCCTTTTTCTGGCGGTTGCCGGTTAAGGTTTTAACGCGTAAAAAGACGGCTGCCGAACGGTTGGGTGTTTATCCATTATATTTGTCATGCTAAGATACCCCTTCCAGGTTCCGGGCCCTTGCCGTGATAGCTTTTCAAATATCTCTTTCGTGTGTTCCGTGTGTTTCGTAGTTCATCTTTTTACCACGAATGCCTGCTTTTCCCCGTTTTTTTTGCCGGCAGAAAAATTGGACGGCGTTTTTGAATAGGCACACACCCCTTTTCACCCTCTCAAGAGAGTGGACTAGACTCTAAATATCAATAAAGACGTCAAAATTTTTTACACTATCGTCCCGTCAATTACAGAAGCCAACGCTCCTGCAGCACACCTTACTGTCCGGTTGAATTCCGTTTTCACCCATTCCCTCCCGCACAAACCCACTACACTGTACCAGCTCCGCCGATACACTCAGATCAACCCCGGGTGTTTGTCAACCCCGGGTGTCGCGGTCTTTGCGACTCCGGGCGTTATTCAACCCCGGGTGCCGTGGGCTTTACGGCCCCGGGTGTTGAATGTGTTTTCTAAAGCGACACCCGGTGTTGCCGCAAAGGGCGCGGCAACAACCGGGGTCTGACAAACGAAAAAACGCGGCAACAACCGGGGTCTGACAAACGAAAAAGCGCGGCAACTCCCGGGGTCTGGCAAAGGTCTGGTCATTTCGGGTGATCCAGATCGAGCAGCACGTTTTCCGACGCATCGATGAGGATCGATTTGCCGATGGCCTCGATGTGGATCATAAAATAACTGCTGCCGCGGTGTTCCGCCAGCACGCCCTCCAGGCCGGCGAGCGGTCCGCTGGTGATGCGCACGCGGCTGCCGGGCGGAATGCCGTCCACCACCTGCAGCTTTTGCGGCGCCGCCAACACCCGCTTCACCGCGTCGATCTCCTGCTCCTGCACCGGCGTGGGTTTGTTGTTAAAAGAGACGATGCGCGCCACGCTCGGCGCTCGCAGCACGTCAAAGCGCCGCGCGTAAGCGATGCGGGAAAAAATGTAGCAGGAGAACAGCGGCGCTTCCACCCAGCGGCGCCGGTCCTTCCATTGATGCAGCGAACGCTGCATCGGCAGAAAAGACTCGATACCACTCAGGTCGAGATACTGTTTTACTTTTTTTTCATGTCGCGGCCGCGTGACGAACGCGTACCACAGCGGTTCCTGTTCGAGGCTCATAACTCCGTTCGGTTGTTTTCTCTGCTCGTCACTCTGCCCGGCGCAGGAACGTGTTTGGGCTTTTTCTTGTCCACGTCCGCGCCATAATAGTACTGGTGATAATAGTAATAGTAATAAGAGCCGTAGACGTCGGCCGCCTTGATGCTGTTCAGCACAGCGCCCATGATCGGCGCGTTCACTTTTTTCAATTGATCAAACGCCCGTGCCACCGCCTCTTTTTCGGTCACGCCGGAACGGATCACCAGCAGCACGCCGTCCACTAAGGAAGCCAGAATGGAGGCGTCGGTGACCGCAATGGTGGGCGGGGTATCGATGAGCACCACCGCATATTGAGTACGGGCGTATTCCAGCAGCTCGCGCATCTTTTGCGCAGCCAGCAGCTCCGCCGGGTTGGGCGGAAGAATGCCGCAGCTAAGCAGCTCCAGATGCGGCAGATCGTCCATCACCTTTACCGCCTCTTCCAGCGTGCTGCGTCCCACCAGAATATTGGTCAATCCGGTCTTGCGGTCCAGCCCGAAAAGTTTATGCAGAATCGGCCGGCGCAGATCCGCGTCGATGAGCAGGGTCCGGTTGCCCATCTGGGCAAAGGTGATGGCCAGGTTGGCCACGGTGGTGGATTTGCCCTCTTTGGGACCGCTGCTGGTGACCATCAACACCTTTTTCGGCTGCTCTGGAGTGGTGAACAGCAGATTGGTGCGCAGGGTGCGATAGGCCTCGGAGATGGGCGATTTGGGCCTGAGATGAACGACCAGGCGCTCGTTGATGGCCTTGACCTCAGGATCAGAACCGCCGTTGCGCAGCCAGGGGAACATGCCGTTGATCTGCTCCGGCTTGATGAACGGAATGGTGGCCATGATGGAGAGCGACAGCTTTTCCACATCCTCCATGGTGCGCACCGAGCTGTCCATATACTCGAGCACAAAGGCGATGCCGACTCCCAATCCCAGGCCCACCAGCAGGCCCAACAACACATTCAGTTTCTTTTTCGGCTTGATGGGGTATTTCGGCGGTTTGGCCGAATCGATGATGCGCACGTTGCCCAGCTGTCCCACTTCGGTGATGCGCGATTCCTGATATTTCTCCTGCAGCATGATATAGATCTTTTCATCCACCTGGGCGGAGCGCAGCAGCCGCGCCAGGGTCAGGCTCTTTTCCGGCAGCGATTCCAGTTCGCGGTTGTAGCGGTCAACGATGGCTTTGAGCGCATCCACCTTGGGAAGCAGCGACTGGATCTCGGTCTCCGCCTCGATCTTGCTGGCGAACAGAGTTCCGGACAGCTGCGCGGGATCGACGAAATCCGCTGCCGCGGCCTTGCTCGCCTCGAGGCGGAATTTTTCCTTCAGCGCCTGCACCTGAGCGCCCAGCTGCTGAACGTTGCTGTTGGTCTCTTCCTCCAGGCCCAGATCCACCAGTTGGGCGCGGTACTTGGTCAGCTCCGCCTCTTTTTCCGCCATCTGTTTTTTCAGTTCGCTCAGGTAGGGCTGCGAGGAGATGGTCTCCATATCGATGTTGACGTTGCGCTCGATCAGCTTCTGGTTGACATAAGCGAGCCGCTGCTTGTTGGCCTCCCACTCGGTGACCGCCTCGTTGTACATGGCCTCGAACTCGGCGACCTTGCGCACCAGCTCTTCGGTCTCTTTGTCCAGGGCCACCACCTTGGCGCGCTCTTTAT
>DAIQOA010000338.1:0-2873 GCA_036788095.1 bacterium
AAGAGCTGCATCGAATCTGGGAGTTGCTTAAAATCGATCCCGCCGCGGCCGAACCCTCGACGTTCGATCCGCCCTATGCGTATCTGGGCCGCCTCTATCCGGTTTCCGGCGGACTGCTGCGCAGCGCCGGTTTGCCCTATGATATCATGACCAACGAGGTGATCGTCACCGAGGGCAAAGGGCGTCCGCTGCGATTGCTGGACAGCGTGCAAAAAGGCGAGATCAAGGCCAAGGTGGTGGACATTCTCTTCTGCGAAGGCTGCATCAACGGTCCCTTTGCCGATTCCTCGTTGAACTCGTTCATGCGCAAAGAAAAGATCGTCAGCTATACCGATTCGCTGCGCACGCGCATCAGCTATGTGGACTGGAAAAAGACCATTCTGCAGAATCAGGATGTCAACGTGCACCGGGAGTTCAAGGTGGCGCCGATCCTGACCAAGAAACCGACGCTGGAGGACATTCAGAAAATCCTTGCCTCCATCAACAAGATCAATCCGGAGGATGAGCTCAACTGCGGCTCCTGCGGCTATGAGACCTGCCGGGACTATGCCATTGCGGTTTTTCAGGGCATTGCCGAAGAAGAGATGTGCCTGCCCTACCTGATCGAAGAGCTGCAGCGCACTCAGCAGGATTTGCAGCAGTCCCTCTCCGAATTGGCAGACGCGCAGGAGCAGTTGATCCAGCGGGAAAAGCTCGCCTCCATTGGCCAACTGGCGGCCGGCGTGGCCCACGAGGTCAACAATCCGCTGGGGTCGATCATGTTGTACGCTCATCTGCTGCTGCAGCAGCTAAAGAGCGATGATAAAAAGTCGCGCGATCTGGTGTTCATCATGGAAGAGGCCAAACGGTGTCAAAAGATCGTGGCCGGTCTGCTGAATTTTGCCCGCCAGGGCAATTTGTCCCTGCGGCCGCACAAGCTGCAAGACATTCTGCAAAAGCTGGTGAGCGTAGTTTCGCACCAGTCGCTGTTCGAGAACGTCACCGTGACCATGGATGTGCCGGATCTGCCGGCTATCGAGCTGGACGACGATCAGATCTATCAGGTGTTTCTCAACCTGGCGGTGAACGCTGCAGAAGCCATGCCCCAGGGCGGGACGCTGACCATTCGCAGCCGCCACCTGGTGGAGCGGCATGTAGTGACGATCGAGTTTCAGGACACCGGCTGCGGCATTCCCACGGAGAACATCAACAAACTGTTCGTGCCGTTTTTCACCACCAAGCAGATCGGCAAGGGCACGGGATTGGGCCTGGCTATCGCCTACGGCATCATCAAGATGCACAAGGGCAATATTTACGTCAAGAGTGAACCGGGGCACGGAGCCGTTTTCACGGTTGAGTTGCCCGACCATATCCATTGAATAGATCAAGAACCACGCGGCGGATGCTATGAAAAAAAAGATTTTACTCATCGATGACGATGTCGATCTCATCGAACTCAATAAAGCGCTGTTGACGGTGATGGGCTATGAAGTGCTTTTCGCCTACAACGGCCAGGAGGGATTGGACATGATCGCTCAGCATGTCCCGGATCTGATCATCCTGGACGTGATGATGAACTCGCCGGGCGAGGGGTTCGAGGTGGCGCGGGCGATCAAGGAAAACCAGGACACCCGCCATATCCCGATCGTCATGCTCTCCGCTGTTAATAACGAATCGGGTTTCTCCCTGCGGGTGGGACCGGACAAGTCGTGGAATCCGGTGGATGCCTTTATCGACAAACCGGTGCGCAAGGAGCAGTTGATTAAAACCGTACGCAATCTATTGGCCAAATAACTAACAGGAAGTGGCGTTATGAATAAAAAAATTCTCATGATCGATGACGACGTGGATCTGGTCCAGCTCATTAAACCGGTGCTGGAGAAAGAGGGCTACCAGGTGGCGGCGGCGTTTGACAGCCGTGAGGGCTGGGAACTGTTCCAGAGTTATCATCCGGATGTGATTCTGATGGATCTAGCCATGGAGCACTTTGATTCGGGCTTTGTGCTCTGCCACAAGATCAAAAACAGCGAGCAGGGCAAGAACACGCCCATCATCATGATGACCGCGGCCGGTCATGAGACCGGCATCCGTTTCTCCACGCAAACGGAGGAGGAGCGGCGATGGATCCGCGCCGACGATTACCTGGACAAACCCATCCGTCCCAAGGATCTGCTCTCCTATCTGCGCGAAAAGGTTTTTCATCAGCCTGATGAACACTGAGCCTGCCGACATCCTGGTCGTTGACGACGAACTGGGGATGCGTGAAGGCATCAAACGCCTGTTCGAAGTCCAGGGCCATCATGTGGACACGGCTGCCTGCGGCGCCGACGGCATCGCCCTGGGCACGCAGCGGGAATATGACATCTATTTTCTCGACCTCAAGATGCCGGATATGGACGGCGTCGCGGTTCTCGACAGCGTCAAAAAGGTCTATCCTGAGGCCATCTGCATCATCATCACCGCCTACGCCTCCATCGATACGGCGGTGGAGACCACGCGACTGGGCGCCTATCAGTATGTGGCCAAGCCGTTCGCTCCGGACGACATCCAGTTTGTCTTTTATCGGGCCCTTGAACGGCGCGCTTATATTCTCGAAGCGCGCCGTCTGCGCGAAGAGCGTGAGCGGCGATTGCTGGAGGTGGCGCAGGAAAAGTCGCGTATTCGCACGATCATGAACGCCATCGGCGACGGCCTGCTGGTCATCAACCAGGACGGCGAACTGGTGCTTTTCAATCCACGGTTTTTAACCCTGCTGCGCATCAACCAGACGCTGGTGACCGGCCAACCGATGCTGAATCTGTTGCCCGAGGCGCTTCGCGAGCAGATCAGCGAGATCCTGACGAAAAAGGAAAGCTTGCAGGGCATCGAACAGGAGATCGTCATTCAGCCGCCCG
>DAIQOA010000339.1:0-2859 GCA_036788095.1 bacterium
GGCGTGCATGGATGGCGACCACCGGAGCTCTTGCCTTCACCGCCGCCCATGGGGTGATCGACCGGGTTCTGCGCCACCCCGCGGACATGGGGTCTGCGGCCCAGCCAGCGCGACCGGCCGGCTTTGCCGACGCTGATGTTTTCGTGATCCGTGTTGCCGACCTGGCCGATGGTGGCGCGGCAATCGATGCGCACCATGCGCACTTCGCCGGACGGCAGGCGCAGTTGCACCAGGTCGTTCTCCTTGGCCATGATCTGCACATAGGAGCCGGCCCCGCGCGCCATCTGACCGCCTTTGCCTTTTTTCATCTCTACATTGTGCACAAACGTACCCAGGGGGATTTTCTCCAACGGCATGGCGTTGCCCGGCCGGATCTCAGGAGCCGCACCGGAAAGCACGCTGTCGCCGACCTGTAACCCCGCGGGGGCGAGAATATACCGCTTTTCGCCGTCGCGATAGTGCAGCAGGGCGATATTGGCGCTGCGGTTGGGATCGTATTCGATCGTGGCGACCACGGCGGGAATTTCCAACTTGTCGCGTTTGAAATCAATGACGCGATAAAACCGCTTGTGTCCACCGCCGCGATGACGGGAGGTCACACGACCAAGGTTGTTGCGGCCGCCCGACTTGCGCAGCGGCGCCAACAGGCTGCGCTCCGGCGTCGAGGCGGTCACCTCCTCATAGGTATTGACGCTTTTAAACCGTTGTCCCGGTGTGACGGGTTTGAACGTGCGAACGGGCATTGGTGATTCTCCTGGTATTCAGCTACTTGGTTTTGGTGCTTTCAAAAAAATCGATCTTGTCTTCCGGATGCAGGGTCACGATGGCCTTTTTCCAGTCCGAACGCTTGCCGCGGGTGATGCCGCGACGCGTGTTCTGGCGTTTAGCCTTGCCCTTGACGTTGACCGTGGCGACATCGTTGACGCGCACCTGAAACTTTTTCGTCACCGCCTGCTGGATCTCGATCTTGTTGGCCTCCGCATGCACCTGAAAGGTGTAGCGATGGGCCGCTTCCTGCATCTTGAGCGCTTTCTCGGTCAGGATCGGTTTGATGATGATGGGCTGTTCACGTTTCATGACTTGAAAGTACCCTCCAGATTTTTGATCGCGCTCTCCATGACCAAAAGCGTCCGGCAGTGCAGCAGATCATACGTCGAGGCGTCTTTGGCAATGTGCACGCGCAGATTTTTCAGGTTGCGGCTGGCCTGCCAGAACTTTTCGTCATAGGCCGGCAACAGCAGCAGGGTCCGGGCGCCGATCAGACCAAAACTTTTCAACACCGTCGACACCTCTTTGGTCTTGGCCTGCTCCAGGCTGAAATCCTCAACGATGCGGATGCCGTCTTCTTTCACTTTGGCCGACAATACCGACTTGCGCGCCAAGCGCTTCACCTTGACCGGTAGCTTGAACTCAAACTCTTGCGGCTGCGGGCCATGGGTGGTGCCGCCGCCACGCCAGATCGGCGAACGGCTGGAACCGGAGCGCGCGGTGCCGCGTCCTTTTTGCTTCCAGGGCTTTTTGCCGCCGCCGGAGACCTCGGAACGGGTCTTGGTGGCCCGGGTGCCCTGCCGCAAATTGGTCTGCTGGGCGTTCACCGCCAGATAAACCGCATGCTCGTTCGGTTCCACGGCGAAAATTTTGTCCGAGACCTTGACGCTGCGGCCGGTCTCTTTTCCCTCTTTGGTGTAAACCTGTAATTCCATATGCACGTTTACTTTCTGATTAAAACAATCCCGTTTTCTGTTCCCGGCACCGCCCCCTTGATGATCAGCAGGTTGTTGGCGGTATCCACTTTGAGCACGCGCAGATGGCGCAGGGTCACACGGTCGCCGCCCATACGGCCGGCCATGCGCAGACCCTTGTATACGCGCGAAGGATAGGAGGACTGGCCCAGGGACCCCGGCGCACGCAGGCGATCGCTCTGGCCATGGGTCACCGGACCGCCGTTAAAATGATGCCGGCGCACCACGCCCTGAAATCCCAATCCTTTGCTCACTCCGGTCACCCGGACGATATCGCCGACGGTAAAGATGTCGGCCTTGATCTCATCGCCTATTTTGACTTCGCGATCGATTTCCAGATCGCGCAGTTCACGCACCACCTCGTAGGGTCCTTTGCCGGAAGCCTTGTAATGGCCGCGCAAAGCCCGGTTGGTGTGCTTTTCTTTCTTGCTGCCGAAACCCACCTGGACGGCGATATAGCCATCCTTGTCCTGGGTCTTGAGCTGTGTCACCACGCAGGGGCCGGCTTCGATAACCGTTGCCGCAACCATGTTGCCGGCTTCATCAAAGATCCGGGTCATGCCGATTTTTTTGCCGATAAGTGCACGCATTGATATACCATCGAATAGGGTTATTGTGCCGTCATACGTCTGATCAATTAAAAACGGACGCTGCGGTCATCACACTTTGATCTCGACATCCACGCCGGCTGGAAGCTCCAGCTTCATCAGCGCATCCACCGTTTTCGGGGATGAGTTGTGAATGTCGATCAACCGCTTGTGAACCCGCGTCTCAAACTGCTCGCGCGACTTTTTGTCCACATGGGGCGACCGCAACACCGTGAACACCGAACGACTGGTCGGCAGCGGAATTGGTCCCACGATCATCGCACCGGTGGTCTTGGCCGTCTTGATGATCTTTTCAGTGGATTTGTCGATCAAACGGTGATCGTACGCCTTGAGTTTTATTCTAAGTTTTTGACCAGACATGGATAACGCTCCGATTAACTTGATGATGGGCGGAGCAGCTCGTTCCGCCCGTTCGCCCGCTTTTGCCGCGGACGATGTTCCTTATCCGTTAACAGTTATTTTATAATCTTGGTCACCACGCCGGCGCCCACGGTCCGGCCGCCCTCGCG
>DAIQOA010000340.1:0-2823 GCA_036788095.1 bacterium
TGGGCGACACGGCGGTGGCGGTCCATCCGGAGGATGAACGCTATCGCCACTTGATCGGCCGTCGGCTGGTGCTGCCGCTGATCCATCGTGAAATTCCCCTGATCGCGGATGAGCATGCGGACCCCGCGTTCGGCAGCGGCGCTGTCAAAATTACGCCGGCCCATGATTTTAACGATTTTGAAGTGGGACGGCGCCACGGTCTGGAGGCGGTGTCGGTCATCGATTCCACCGGAAGGATGAACGAACAGGCCGGCGCCTATCACGGTCTGGACCGTTTTGAGGCGAGAAAGAAAATCCTTCAGGACCTGGAGGAGTTGGGCCTGCTGCGCGGCGAGATCAAAAAAGTCATTCCCATTCCGCGCTGTTATCGTTCCAACGACATCATCGAACCACACCTTTCCGCGCAGTGGTTTGTCAAAATGGAACCGCTGGCGCAGCCGGCGATCGCGGCGGTGCGCGACGGCCGTATCCATTTTCATCCCCAACATTGGGAGGAGACTTATTTTCACTGGATGACCAACATTCGCGACTGGTGCATCAGCCGGCAGATCTGGTGGGGCCATCGCATTCCCGCCTGGACCTGTGAAAACGGCCATATCACGGTCGCTGTGACTACCCCCGAGGCGTGCAGCACCTGCGGCAGCAAACAGCTTATTCAGGATGAGGACGTGCTGGACACCTGGTTTTCCTCCTGGCTGTGGCCGTTCAGCACTCTGGGGTGGCCCGAGCAGACTGCGTCTCTGAAAAAATTCTTTCCCAGCAACACCCTGGTCACCGGACCGGATATTATCTTTTTCTGGGTGGCGCGCATGATCATGGCTTCACTGGAATTTATGGGCGATATTCCGTTCCGCGACGTCTATTTCAACGGCATGATCCGCGATCTGGACGGCCGCAAGATGAGCAAATCCCTGGGCAATTCGCCTGATCCGCTGTGGCTGATCGACGGAGCGACGCCGCAGGAGATGGGCGATTTCGCCAAAAAGAATCCACTGTACCGCGAAGGGGTGCCTGCGTATGGCGCCGATGCGATTCGTTTGACCATGGTCTATCTCACTCCGCTGGGCGGTGATGTGCGCTTTGATCACACGCTGGTGGAGATGGGGCAGAAATTCTGCAACAAGTTGTGGAACGCCGCCCGCTTTGTACTGATGAACGTCAAAGAGGAGCGGCCGGTTCTCGATCTGTCGGCCATCCCTTCGGATCAACTCGAGTTGGCGGACCGCTGGATTCTCAGCCGCTTGAGTCAGACCGCGGCGGCGGTGGACCGGTCGTTCAAGGATTTTCGTTTCAACGACGCCACCCGCGCCATCTACGAGTTCGTCTGGGGCGAGTTCTGCGATTGGTACGTCGAATTGATCAAGATGCGTCTGTATGATGAAACTCAGCCGCAGGCGCAGCAGGTGGCCTGCAGCGTTGCCGTGCGGGTGTTGGATGCCGTGTTGCGGCTGTTGCATCCCTTCATGCCGTTTATCACCGAGGAGATCTGGCAATCTCTGCCGACGAACGAATCCGGCGCCAAGGCGGTGAAATCGATCATGCTGCAGCCCTATCCGCAACCCGATCCAGCCGCTCTGGACAAGTCGGCGGAGGCGGAGATGACGCTGTTGCAATCCGTGATTGGCGCCGTGCGCAATATCCGCGGCGAGATGAACGTGCCGCCGGCCAAGGAGGCTGTGCTGATTCTCAACGCCGAGGAGTCTTTGCTTCAGCCTCTAACCACCTATGAAAATTATATTCGCAAGCTGGGCCGCATCTCTGCGGTACACTATCAGGCGGAGCGGCCAGAGTTGGCAGCCAGCGCAGTGGCTGGGGGTGTACAGGTTTGGATGCCGCTGGCCGGGCTCATCGACGTGGAGGTCGAGAAGAAGCGGTTGGAAAAAGAGATCGCCCGGCTGGAGGTCCAGGTGGCCGGCCTGGTCAAAAAATTGATGAACCGGGATTTTGTCGATCGCGCGCCCCGCGAGGTTATTGAAAAAGAAAAAAAGAAAAAAGAAGATTTTACCGAGACCCTGAACAAGCTGCGGGAAAGCCTGCACCTGCTGGCCGGCCGTTGAGCCGGCTGCAGCAGCGGTGACCGATGATCGCCTGTCGCCGCCGGCTGGGACTTGCACTCACATCGATCGCCGGTTCTCGAAAGCCTGAAGCAGACAAACCAAGCGGTAAACATGGCAGCACCGACACGGAGCATACTCGACCAGCCGATCGCTTCCCTGCGCGGCATCGGCGAAAAAAAAGGTTCGGCCCTGACGAGCGTCGGCATCCGCACGGTGGACGATCTGCTGTCTTATTTTCCGCGGCGCTACATCGATCGCTCTTCCATCAGGTCCATCGTTTCGCTTCAGGCGGATGAGGAGACCACCGTGGTCGGCAAAGTGGTGAGCATGGGCGTCAAGCAGGGACGCCGCAACCGTTTTGTTCTCGTGATCACCGATGGCACCGATTATCTCAGCTGCATCTGGTTCGGCAAGGTCCTGTTCTGGCAAAAAATTTTTCGCGTCGGCGAATGGCTGGCGCTGAGCGGTAAGGTGGCGCTGTTCGGCGGGCCGCAGATGGTGCATCCGGAATTCGACCGGCTGGGCCCTGCCGGGGAGGGCGATTTCATCCATACCGGCAAGATTATTCCGCTCTACCCTTCGAGTGAGTCGCTGACCAAACTGGGGTTCGACAGCCGGGGGTTCCGGCGTTGCATGGCGCAGGTTCTCAAGGAGATCAAGGGCCGGCTGCCGGAGATCCTGCCGGAGGCGATGCTCAAACGACACAAGCTTTTTTCGCGTTCTGAGTCGGTCCGGCACATCCATTTTCCGGCTGACTTTGCCTCAT
>DAIQOA010000341.1:0-2776 GCA_036788095.1 bacterium
AACCAATTTAAGAAAGGCGACTGCCTTTTCATCAACTTTTTAACATACTGTCTTCACTCCATTCGAGAACACACCGATTCACCGATACATCTGCTCCGTTCGCAATGACAGGGAGTGGCAAGGGAATGTATCCGGAGGCGTCGCAAAAACCGCGGCAACATTCAGGGGTCGAACGGCTCTCATGCCGAAAGCCAAAGACCTGTTTGGCTTTTCATAATTGGCCCTTGATTTTATCAGACAATCTTGATAATTTCAATTTATCCTCATACGAGTTCGAACGAATCCCTCCATCCCGAAAAGAGGCGCATGACCAACGAAAAACTGCAGCTGCTCATCGCCATGGGGTCCTATGTCGCCTTGATCCTCCTCATCGGCCTGTATTACGCCAAACGCGCCAACGCCAGCAGCAATAACTTTTTCATCGGCGGCCGGGCCATCGGGCCCTGGGTCACCGCGTTCAGCGCCGAGGCCTCTGACATGAGCGGCTGGCTGCTGATGGGCCTGCCCGGCGTGGCCTACTGGTTCGGCCTCGCCGATGCGATCTGGACCGCCATCGGCCTCGCCATCGGCACCTACCTCAACTGGCTGCTGGTGGCGCGCCGGCTGCGCACCTATTCCGCCCTCGCCGGCGACAGCATCACCATTCCGGATTTCCTCAGCAACCGCTTCAAGGAAAAAAACAGAATCATCATGACCACCGCGGCGCTGTTCATCCTGGTCTTTTTCACCGTCTACACCGCCAGCTGCTTTGTGGCCGTGGGCAAGCTGTTCACCGCCCTGTTCGGCCTCCGCTATCTTTACATGATGCTGGCGGGCGCAGGCCTGGTGCTGCTCTATGTCGCCCTCGGCGGTTTTCTCGCTGAGAGCGCCTCTGATTTCATGCAGGCGGTGGTCATGATCTTTGCCCTGTTCGCCGTCCTGGCGGCCGCGGTTCCGGCCGCGGGCGGCCTCGATCAGGTGGTGGACAACATTCGCGGAATCCCCGGCTTTTTCCATTTTTTCGGCATCGCCCGGCCGCAAGTCATGGACGGCGTTCAGCAAATCGACGCAGCCGGCCGGCCGCTGTTCAGCCGGGCCGCCCCCTACGGCCTGCTGACCATTCTGTCGACCCTGTCCTGGGGACTGGGCTATTTCGGCATGCCCCATGTGTTGACTCGCTTCATGGCGATCCGGAACCCGGCCGAGCTCGCCAAATCCAGAAGAATCGGCACGGCATGGTGCGTGCTCTCGCTGGCGGCCGCCGTGACCATCGGTCTGACCGGCCGGGCGCTGCTGCCGGCCGCTCTGCTCACCCAGAGCGCGGCGGAAAACATTTTCATCGAACTGAGCGGCAGGCTGCTGCCGCCGCTGTTCGCGGGCATTGTCATGGCCGGCATTCTTGCCGCCACCATCAGTTCCTCGGACTCTTATCTTCTGATCGCCACCTCGGCGTTTGCGAAAAACATTTTTCAGGGCCTGTTGAAAAAAAAGGCTTCGGATCGAGAGGTGCTGAGGGTCTCCAGAGTCATGATGCTGGCCATCGCCCTGATCGCGGTGCTGATCGCGCTGGATGAACACAGCGTCATTTTTAACGTGGTCTCCTTTGCCTGGGCGGGTTTTGGCGCCACCTTTGGCCCGGTCATGCTCTTTTCCCTCTTTTGGCAAAGAACCACGCGCAGCGGCGCCCTGGCCGGCATGTTGTGCGGCGGAAGCACGGTTTTTGTCTGGAAGCTGCTGATCAGACCCGCCGGCGGCGTATGGGGCGTGTACGAACTGCTGCCGGCGTTTCTGCTCTCCAGCGCCGCCATCGCCGTCGTCTCTTTGCTGTCGCCAAAACCCGCTGAAGAGATCGTCAGCGAGTTCTCCCGGGCTGCCAGCGTCGGCACTGCTGCTGCGGACGGCCGTGAAGCGTCAAACTGATCGATAACCCGCATCCTGCACTGCCAAATGAATGCCAACGAATCAACCCATAAGGAATTTTTATGCGATCCCTCTGCTCCGCTCTGCTGATCGTCTGTGCCTTTACCTGCGCCTGTCACAAGCCTGTCAATCCGCTTCGCATTCGGCCCCTGGCGCAGGATCATGTGGTGATCGACCGCTCGCCGGATGCGAAGACGATTTTTCTCGGCACGCCGGGCATCGTCGCTGCGCCGGACGGCCGCCTGGTGGCGACGGTGGATCTGTTCGGCCCCGGGGTCGATCAAGCGCCCTGGCCCAAAGGCAATCCGCCCGGCTCCGGCGGCGCGGTGGTGGGCAAAATTTTCATCTCGCAAAACCACGGCAAAACCTGGTCCCTGGCCGCCACCTATCCGTTTTTTCACGCCCGCCCCTTTGTGGCAGGCGGACGGCTCTATGTGCTCGGCCAATGCGGCGATCTGATGATCGTCGCCTCCGGCGACGGCGGCAAAACCTGGTCCACGCCGGCGAAATTGACCCAGGGCCAGACCTGGCACGCCTCCAGCAACAACGTGTGGTACAGCCGCGGCAACGTCTACCTGGTGATGGAACGTCACTTTGAACGCAATCTGCAGAGATGCTGGCGCATCGCGGATGTGGCGCCGGTGCTGATGCGCGCCGACGAGAAAAGCGATCTCACCCGGCCGGAGAGCTGGACGTTCGCCTCTTCGCTGGTCTTTGAAGACGCGGTCACGCCGGACCAGCTCGATTACTTTGGCGTGCCGTTCTATCCCTGCGCCGCCGACACCGCCGTCTGGCTGACGCCGGACCGGCCGATGAATCCCATCGGCTGGCTGGAGGGAAACGTCGTTCAATTCACCGATCCCGACCATCTCTGGAC
>DAIQOA010000342.1:0-2634 GCA_036788095.1 bacterium
AGGGTGCGAAACCGGCTGAACTCCTCATAGTTGGCATCCACATCGCTGATGAGCATGAGCAGCATGTAGCGCTGCTGTTCGTCCACCGCGCGCAGCATCTGCTGGGTCGCGCTCAGTCCGGGCGTGTGCACTTTAATGATGTTGTTCACCTCACTGCGCAACTGCAGGTAGTAGACCACGGAAATGATGCTCACCAGCACGATGATGGCCACCAGGATGAAGAATCCAAAACCGATTTTCAGCCGCAGACTTTGCATAAGGTTTATAAATTTATATGGATGGGGAACATATGTTCAATATACGGCATTCTCCAATAAAAAGCAAAGGGAGAGTCGCGGCCCTCTTGGATGCCGGACCATCTCGCGCACACAACCACTCGGATCGCTGCATCTCGGTCTCCGGGCTCAGTCGGCGTTCTGCGGTCGCTGGATAAAGGAACCGTCTCTGCTGCTGCAATTCTATTGACATTCTCGGGAATTATGACTAAATTACCAGCTAATTTTTACCACTTTTTTTTCTATCTGTTCAGGCAAAGGATGCACGGTTCTCACTCATCGTTGGTGATCCGCGCAATCCAGCACAGCCTCAAGTGACTTTTTTCCGCTTCGATCCATTCCATTCACCTTTGCGATAGGCGAATACGCCGGCCGGCCTCCAGCCGGAGAGTGCGGATGGCAGGAGCGGTGGCGTTTTCTTTGGACCATTAATCAACCTGTCTCAATAATCATCATGGAGCTACATTATGGCTGAACTTCTTTTCTGGCTTGCGCCCATAGGCTCGGCTGCCGCTCTGCTCTTTGCGTATCTGTTTTTTGCGCAAATGAAAAAGGCAAACGAAGGCACCGAACGCATGGCGCAGATCGCCCTGTATGTGCGCAAGGGCGCTATGGCGTACCTGAAGCAGCAGTACAAGGTAGTGGGCATTGTGTTTGTCTGTCTAGTTGTTCTGCTCACTTTTATGTCTGTGGTCCTCAAGGTGCAGAACGGCTGGGTGCCGGTCGCCTTTTTGACCGGCGGTATTTTTTCCGCGTTAGCCGGCTTTTTCGGCATGAAGACCGCCACCTACGCCTCCTCCCGTACCGCTCAGGCGGCACGGGAATCGCTGAACAAAGGGCTGGTGATCGCTTTCCGCAGCGGCGCGGTGATGGGTTTGGTGGTCGTGGGCCTGGCTCTGCTGGACATCTCCCTCTGGTTCCTCATCCTCAAGGCGGTGTATCCCATTGAGGATGGCCACAACCTCGTGTTGATCACCACCACCATGCTGACCTTCGGCATGGGTGCTTCCACGCAAGCGCTGTTCGCCCGCGTCGGCGGCGGCATCTTTACCAAGGCGGCGGATGTGGGCGCCGATCTGGTGGGCAAAGTGGAGAGCAACATTCCTGAAGACGATCCGCGCAATCCGGCCACCATTGCCGACAACGTCGGCGACAACGTGGGCGATGTGGCGGGCATGGGGGCGGATTTGTACGAGTCCTACGCCGGCTCGATCCTCGCCACCGCAGCACTGGGCGCTTCCGCTTATCTGGGCACCGGCCTGCAGTACAACGCGGTCATCGCTCCGATGCTGGTGGCAGCGGTCGGCACTCTGTTGTCGATTCTGGGCATTTTCCTGGTTCGCACCAAGGAGGGCGCTACCCAGAAAGAGCTGCTCTCCGCATTGAGCCGCGGGGTCAACAGCAGCTCGATTTTCATCATGCTTCTCTCTTTCGGCATCGTTAAATGGCTCGGCCTGCCGATCGGCATCTGGTGGTCTATGGTCATCGGTCTGATCTCCGGCATCATCATCGGCAAAGCGACCGAGTATTTCACCTCCTCTTCATTCAAGCCGACGCAACGAATCGCGGATGCGGCCAAGACCGGCCCGGCCACGGTCATTATCGCCGGCCTTGGTGTGGGCATGATGTCCACCGTCGTGCCTGTCATGTCCGTCGTCCTGGCAACGATATTCGCGTATCTGTTCGCCGCTGATTTCAACCTGAGCAATGTGAGCACCGGCCTGTACGGCATCGGCATGGCAGCGGTGGGCATGCTGTCGACCCTGGGCATCACCCTGGCCACCGACGCCTACGGCCCCATCGCGGACAATGCCGGCGGCAACGCCGAAATGGCTGGGCTGGAAAAAGAGGTGCGCAAGCGCACCGACGCCCTGGATTCGCTGGGCAACACCACCGCGGCCACGGGCAAAGGATTTGCCATCGGCTCCGCGGCTCTGACCGCCCTGGCGTTGCTGGCCTCCTATGTTGAAGAGTTAAAGATCGGCATGGTCCGTATCGGCCAGACCACCATGCAGATGGCCGACGGCTTTCAGGTGGAGACCGCCAAAGCGGGTTTTATGGATTTCATGTCCTATTACAACGTCAATCTGATGAATCCGATCGTGCTGGTGGGCATCTTTCTCGGCGCCATGATGGCATTCATGTTCTGCGGCTTGACCATGACCGCGGTCGGTCGCGCGGCCGGCCGCATGGTGGACGAAGTGCGCCGTCAGTTCAAAGAGATCCCCGGCATTCTCGCGGGCAAAGCGGAGCCTGATTACGCCCGTTGCGTGGCCATTTCCACCAAAGGCGCTCAGCATGAAATGCTGCTGCCCTCGCTGCTGGCCATCATTGTTCCGGTTGTCACCGGCTTGATCTT
>DAIQOA010000343.1:0-2616 GCA_036788095.1 bacterium
CGCTCACGGAAAATTTTTCCAGATGCCGACGGATTTTGGCTTCCACCAGCGTCATGCTTGCCCGCGGCAC
The DNA here is from genome assembly GCA_036788095.1 of bacterium. GTDB lineage: Bacteria > Zhuqueibacterota > Zhuqueibacteria > Residuimicrobiales > Residuimicrobiaceae > Anaerohabitans. The sequence goes on from DAIQOA010000343.1 coordinate 71, forward strand.
GACGATGGGCATCGGCAGATGAAAACCCGCATAGACGCGTTTCAGCTGTGCCCAGTAGGCGATTTCTCCCGGCCCGGCCACATAGGCTATGGTGGGTAAAAGCCAATCCTGCACAATGGGCCGCAGGGCGGCTTTGGGGCTCAATCGAGCGGGGTCGCTGGCCAACTCTTCTGCAGTGAACAGCGCACCGGAATGCATATCGCGCAGCCCCGCGTCCGTCTGCTCAAGGCTGTGCCGTCCCTGGGTCAGGGTGAACAGATGCGGCCGCTGCGGGTGAACGGCCAATTGATTGTGATACCCCTTGTCTGCGAGCTCGCGGTTGGTCTGCAGCATGGCTGAGACAGAGGTCCATTCCGTCAGCTCTTGTCGAAAGATCGGCTGCGCCAGTTCTTTGAGCTTTGGATCGGCCGCATCCAGAAGGATGACGCCCCAATCCGCCAGCAGGGTGGCGAAAAAACGGGCAAACGCGGCGGCCAGGGTAACGGACGGCTGATAACAATCGGCGGCAAAATTCAGATACTGCGCTTTATAAGGGGAGGCCTCGGATTCATCGTTCAGCTGCTGCAGCAGATCGGCGATCGCGGCATCCACCACAACGCCGGACATGGGCATCCGCTGGGGCATCAGCGCGGGCGTGTAGATTTTTTTTTCAAACTCGTATTTTTGATTTCGCCAGCCCAGCCAACGCACTTCGTCGAAATCATGATCTTCGGTGGCGAGATAAAAGACCGGGACCACCGGCCGCTGCAGTTCGCGGGCAAGGGATTCCGCCAGGCGGCAGGTCGTCAGCGCTTTGTAGATGGTGTACAGCGGACCGGTGAGCAGCCCCACCTGTTGTCCGGTCACCACCGCCAGACACTCCGGGTCGGCCAGCTGTTCGAGATGGCTTCTGGTCGCCTGAGCCATGCCGAACGATTCGTTCTGATGATACAGGCATTCCAGCAGTACCCGGCGATCGGCACGCGGCGTACCAGCGGCGACCGCTGCAGCGGCCCGGTAGGTGATGGGCCGGCGATAGTCGCCGTTGAAAAAGCCGGCCACCCGCTCATCGAAGCGGAGGTAGTCTTTGGTCAAGCGCGAGCCGAAAGGCAACGCTTCAATCGGGATATCCATGGTTCCACTTTTGTTTTTTTGAGCTTGTCGCCTGGTTAATCGGACGCAGAGGTCCTGCCGTGCTGAGCCGTGCACCGGCATAGCCCGGCTGATTCGCCGGCGTGTTTTTAATCCAGCGGGACCTTTGCGTCCGCCAGTAACGGCAGTTGCTCATCTTTCGGCGACAGCAACGGCGGGCCGTCCAGCGGCCAGGGTACTCCGATGGTCGGATCGTTCCAGCGAACGCCGCCCTCACTGTGCGGTGCATAATAGGCGGTGCATTTGTAGGAAAACTGCGCACGATCGCTGAGCACATAAAACCCGTGGGCGAATCCCGGCGGAACATACAGCGCCCGGTGATTTTCATCGGAAAGCTCGAGGCCGAAGAATCGGCCGAAGGAGGATGACCGGGCGCGCAGATCCACCGCCACATCATAGACGCAACCCAGAGTGACGCGCACAAGTTTACCCTGGCTGTGCGGCGATCTCTGAAAGTGCAGGCCGCGCAAAGTCCTTTTAAGTGAAAAACTGATGTTTTCCTGGACAAAGTCGGCATCTATGCCGTTGTCGAGAAAAATTCTTTTTTGGTAGCTCTCCATAAAATAACCGCGGCTATCAGTAAACACGGCCGGTTCGATGATCATCAGTCCGGCGATTTTGGTTTGAATAAAGCGCAAACAGGTCTCCTTATTTTTTTTGCAGCAGAAACAGCTGTTGGGAAAACGTGTGAACCGCAGCGCTCAGGAACAAGTTCTGCCGCTGCGCAGCAGTGACCACAGCATCGAGGTCGTGCACGGTCACTCGAGCTCCGCCCAGGCTGCGCAGTCGGGTAAACAGCCCTTTGGGAGAAATGGTCAGTAGCACCGAACCCTGCGATCGGCAGATACGGCTGAGCTCGGTGAGCAGTGGTTTCGGACTGGGTAGGTATTCCATCAAGCCGATGGCGCTGATCAACGCAAACGAATCCGCTTTGAACGGCAGTGCGCGGGCATCGGCCACCACCATCACGGCGTTGTGATGCGCCCGGCAGCGCTTGGCCATAGCCGGTGACTGGTCCACGCCGACGCGCTCCAAAGCCGCCGGCAGAAGCGGGAAGGAGTGACCCGGTCCGGAGCCGAGATCCAGCGCCCAACCGTTGGACTGGGGCCGGCTCGCCAGTAGACGGGCTGCCAAGTTCGTCTCGTTGCGCAGAATCGCCGACAGCGGCCAGAGGCTGCGCTGCAGATGATACAACGGCGCTTGTAAATCCCAGATGCTCATGTCATTGGTTCCCGGATGCAAGGCAGAGGCCTTTTCTCCTGTTCAGAAACCGTCGTGTTTTTCCGGCCTCACGGGCGTAATCCTGCACAGGAAGGAAACCGGTTATTTGTTTTCCGGTTCAAAAAGGGCTCTATAAAAGTTGGCAAAGATATCGATAAAAGGCAAGAGAAAATACAGAAGGAAGAGGACCGTGG
>DAIQOA010000344.1:0-2603 GCA_036788095.1 bacterium
CGCCGGCGGCGAAGAGCTGATGAGCGATTTGACGCAGGTGAACATCCTATCCAGACCGGACCTGTACGCCGATGGATCTTCGCTGTCGCTTTCAGGCGCAGAGCAGATTTTCCTGTCGATCACGATCAAGAACACCGGCAGCACGGCTGCCGGGTCGTTCTCCGTGGCTCTCTACCAGGGCGAGGAGCAGATGAACTGGACATCCATGGGCGCGCCGACAGTGGTGAAAGGGATTGCCGCCCAATCCGACACCACCCTCTCTTTTCCCTGGCCGTCCAGCCGGGCCGGCCGGCAGACGGTATGGATACAAAGCGATGCTCTGGGACAGGTGGAAGAGACCAATGAGACCAATAACATCACCAAGGCGTCGCTGCGGATCGCTGTGCCCGGCCAGGGCACAGCCGGCATGGTGGTTTCCGATCAAGCTGATATGTTTGTCGAGTTGCCCTCTGCCGCGGTTGTTTCGGCCAACCTGCTGACCTTGGGCCGGCGCTGGAACCAGAGCTTGCGTCAGAGCGCCGAACGCTCCAGCCTGACGCCGCTGGCCGCTGCCGGCCTGACCACGCCCACCGCCTTTTTCTTCGCCCTCAGTGATACCACGCTGGCGCTGAAAAAGGAGAGCACGGTCGGCGTGTATTATCAACGCGATGATACGACCACCCAGCGTTTTCTCAATCTGAATGGCGTTCGTCTTTATGCCTGGAATGAAGAGTCAGCCACCTGGTCCAGCCTGGTTACAAACCTGGATCGGACGAAAGGAATGGCCAGTGCGAAGCTGCCCATTCCACGTACCTGCTTTGCCCTTATGGGCAGTGCCGATGACGCTGGTCCTTCCATTCAGGTAAATGTGGTTGGACAAAACTTTGTCTCCGGTGATGTGGTGGGAAAACAGCCGGTGTTTACGATTTTTCTGCAAGACTCCAGCGGCTTTGATCTCTCGGCTGCGCCGGTGAGCCTCTCGTTGGACCAACAGCCGGTGACAGTCGATCGGATGGCCATCACCCAGGATCAGGAGGCCCGCCGTTCGCTGGTGGTCACCTATGCGCCGGAATTATCCGCCGGGGACCATTCGCTTCAAATCAGCGCCCATGATGTGAACGGTAATGTATCCACTCTGGAAGTGGCGTGCAGGGTGGCCGGCGTTTTTGCAGTGACTTCGCTGGCCAATCATCCCAACCCCTTTGTGCGCGAAACGACGGTGGCCTTTTTTCTGCAAGATACCGCGGAGGAGGTCGATCTTTCTTTTTACACCGTATCCGGCCGGCGAATCCGCGGCGAGAGGCTGTACGGCGTAACCGGCTATGTGGAATGGGATTGGGACGGCAGAGATGAAGATGGCCGTGAGTTGGCAAACGGCGTCTATTATCTGAAATTCGTTGCGCGCTCCGGCGATAAAAAAATAGAACGAATTGAAAAATTGGCCAAACTGGAATAGACGGAACGGAAAGGAATTTTGCATGGCGCGAGACGTTCATCATCTCTTGCACGGTGTATGGAAACAGGCACTCCTTCTGCTTTTGGTCCGCGTATCGATCGGCATCAGCGGTGAATACGCCGCTGATTTTCTATCCATCGGCGTCGGCAGCCGGGCCATGGCCATGGGGAGCGCGTTTACGGCCATGGCGGACGATCCCAGTATGGCCTATTGGAATCCCGCCGGCATGACTCCGCAACAACGCATCCGTCTGCAGCTGGAACATGTGCCCATGTTTTCCAATCTGGCGCAATACAACTCCGCCCATGCCGTGCTGGCGCTTTCGCAGAATATGGCGTTCGCCATCGGCTGGATTCGGTTGGGCGTGGATGAAATACCGCGCTACGGCGCACTGCAGGGCAGTCGCTATGAGCGATTGACCCAGGGGCGCTATCGCTCCACCGGTGAGGCGGAGGGATATTTCGGCGACCAGGAGAATGCCGTGATGATCTCCTTTTGCCGGGCGGTGATGTTCGATCTGCACATCGGCGATGCGTTTACCCCGCTGGTTTTACCGGTGCAGCTCTCCTTCGGTGTGACGGGAAAATACATCCATCACAAGCTTGATGATGCCGCCGGCACTGGTCAGGGATTGGATGCGGGGATTCTGGCCCGGTTCGTGTCCAATCAGGTGGTGCAGGCCGAACCAGCCAGATGGCTGGGCGTTGGGCTGTCGGCGCGAAATCTCAGCAATACCAACATCGTCTGGGATACGCCGTCGCAACACAAGGATGTGGCGGACCGCGTTCTGCGCTTGGGAGCCGCCGCCTCCTATCATGCCCCTAGCCTGGCCGCCCGGTTGACGCTAACCTTCGATCAGGAGCTCGGCGATGGCCGCGACGCTTTTGCCGGCGCCGAGATCCGTTTTTTTGAACGCCTGGGTCTGCGCGGCGGTTATGCGCATGACCATGTGACCGCCGGCGCAGGTCTGCGGCTGTTCAGCCTGTCGTTGGACTATGCTTTTATGGCCGGGGATCTGGCCAACACCCATCGCATCTCCGCCGCTTTTGGATTGTGAGGAAGAGAGGGCGAACAACCCTTTCTTCCATCCCTTTAAAAACTCTGCTTGCGTATTTTGCCGTTAAACCCTATCTTTATTTAAATCTGCCCACACTTTTCGTACTAGCTA
>DAIQOA010000345.1:0-2598 GCA_036788095.1 bacterium
GCAACCTTGGTCAGGGCCGCATCTTCGGGGATCACGAAGAATTGCCCGCTGGTGGCATCCGCCGTGATATCCATCATGCGGGGCACTTCAACCCCGGCGGCCTGCGCGATGGCATTTTCAAACGAGGCAATGCGCAGGTGCAGCAAGGGCGACTGGCCGTGATAAATTTCGCCAAAGACGAGGTAGTAGCGGTCCGGCTCGAAGGTTCCAAAGTTTCCGTCGATGTAGATGAGCGTGTCGTCCTTGCTCTGTAAAGAGAACAGCGACCTCATCACGATGCCGTAATAGACATTGTTTCTTTCGTCGTAGGCCATATTGCCGACCACCAGCACCGAAAACATCCGACCGGGCACCAGATTGTCGGTGCGCCAGAAACCATCGACGTACCCGAAGGAGCGGGCCGGCTGTTCATACGACAATACCGCGGCGTCCGCCGCAACCCCGGCAGTGTCAAAGGAAGCCAGCGACTGGTGCATGGCCTGGTCGTAGGCCGTATCGTTCGGATAACCGGTGCCCATGTACTCGACCAGGCCGATGGTGGTGTAGAAGTCGTCGCAGTCGTCGAGGAACTGCGCGACGGACGCCCACACGCTCACGCTTAAGGCCAGCGCCATGGTGAGCGCAAAAATCAGCAGCGTAAAGAGCGCTGTTTTCCCTTTGGAACGGAGGATGCTTTGAAGGCTGTTACGAAAGATCATTTCTGTTCCCGGTTATTTCCGTAAAATCTTCTCCATGGCCTTGCCCTTTGCCAGTTCGTCGATCAACTTATCCAGGGAGCGGATTTCCTGCGTCAACGGGTCTTCGATCGCTTCCACGCGCACGCCGCACACCGTGCCGGTAATCAACGCGCGGGCCGGGTTCAGCCGCGGTGCTTCGGCAAAGAAGGTCTCAAAATCTTTGCGCTGTTCGATCTGGCCTGCCAGTTCTGCCTGGCTGTAGCCGGTCAGCCAGCGGATGATCTCGTCCACTTCAGCCTGCGCGCGGCCTTTTTTCTCCGCCTTGGCGACGTACAGGGGATAAACATCCGCGAAGATCATGGTATAGATGCGTGGTTTTGTCATGCCCTTTATTTTACCCGATGGGCAGGGGAGCAGATTGATTTCGCAGCGCCCCCGGGCCGTGATCGATGTGGTGTTCGCGGGTTGCCCCATCGCTTAACCCAAAACGCTGGCGGGGTACCGGCCCGCCAGCGTTCCACGGAGGAGAAGAAACGCCTGCCCACTCAGTTGCCTGTCCTGGCCGCTCCCAGTACGGCCGTCGAAGTTGCCTGTGTGTTCATTGGTTACAGCATAACCGCAAGAGGTTAAGATCTGGTTTAGAGCTTGTATAAAAGCCGTATAGGCAGATTTTTGCCGGCGCCGGCCGGTAGAGCGGCTCGCTGGTACTCGCAAAAATTAACGATCCGGCAGGGAAAATCACCTGCTGTGAAAGGGAAAGAATGTTCCGGGTGTGAAAACATGGCGGTCTCCTTTCCGGGGGATAATAAAACGGATCGGATTGGATCTGTTTTTTTTGTGAGTGGTCAGGCAGCAATGCACGTCCAGCGGAAAATATCAAACATAGGTTCGCCTGTGCCTATGGATCTTGAGCAAAAGATGGAGTTTCATTGGGATGTAATGCTGACACATGAGGGGAATATTTCAAGAATTGTTTGGAGAATTTAAGCATTGGGTGAATTTGCCGGAAAAATAACTTTATGCTATACTTTTTTTATCAACAAATCGAAGGTTTTGATTCGATGATATTCACCATAGATCACAGGAGGAAAAAATGACCCTTGTCAACATTCTCGTAATGATCCTCGTGGGCGCACTCGCCGGTTGGGCTGCGGACTACCTGGTAAAAGGAATTTCCGTTGGCCTGCTCGGCAAAATCATCGTCGGCATTTTGGGCGGCGTGCTGGGCGGCTGGCTGTTCAACCTGTTGAGCATCTCCATCGGCAGCGGCATCGTCAACAGTATCATCGCCGCCATTGTCGGCGCGGTGATTTTGCTGCTGCTGCTGCGGCTCATCCGCCGGCGCTAAGCTGTGAAATTTTGAACGCGAGGCCAGTGATCCCGGCCTCGCGTTTGTTTTTAAGGGCAATGATCGCCTTCTCGCTACGTAAAAATGCAAATCCGAGTCCTGTCTGATCCCCCGCGCTCGGCCTGAGAGGGCCGCGGGAAGGGGGACAGGTGGCGGTATATTGGCTGCAAATGGAATAACCCATGAGCGAGAGAACCTCTTCTCTCGGTTTTGGCTGTTGCCGTGCCCGATTGGCAATGGTTAAACATGGGCACGGTGATACAGGCAGCGGTCCGGTTTGCATCCTTTTGCTTGTACGGCAGGCTTACCCGGCGTCTTCGCCGCCGTCGTAGCCGCGCAGGTGCGGCCAGCGGCGCGCTACCAGCCCGGCGGCCAACACGCAACCCAGCCCGCCGGAAACGATGGCCGCGGCCGGCCCGAAAGCCTGCGCCACCAGCCCCGATTCCACCTCGCCAAGCTGCGGCCCGCCCTGGAAGAAGATCTGGTTGATGCTGATCATGCGCCCGCGCAGTTCGTCCGGCGTCTGGATCTGGCGGATGGTGTTGCGCAGGATGGTGCTGACCGAATCGGCCG
>DAIQOA010000346.1:0-2558 GCA_036788095.1 bacterium
GGCTCCCGTAGCCCCAGGGCGTACAAACGTCCGGCCAGTTCAAACGCCGAATCGGCCGAGCTGAGCACCGGTATCTTTTTCGCTTTGGCCTTTTCCAGAACCTCTTCTTCCATTCGGCCGCTGCGGGGCAACAGAATCGCGGCCAGTTCCTTGAAATAGCCGATGGCGACCACATTCTCATTGTTCTGATGCGTAATCCACAGGCACCCACGCGGTGCATGGGCCATCACTTCACTGAGCATATCCGAAACATAGGCCGATTGCACCTCCACGCCTGCGGCCGGCTCGGCGCCGCAGAGGTCATCGAGCTGCAAGGTATGGATAATCTCGCTTAATTGCATGGCCTGTTCTCAACAAATGAGTTAAACGGTTTCCGCGGTCTTGGCAAAAGTGCGGCGCAACGCATGGACCACCACGGACAGATCCTGATTCGCACCGCCTTCCACCATCACCGCATCGCCGGGCCGGATCTCGGTTAACAGAAACTCTACCACCTGCGACACCAACGGAAATTCCATAATGGACATGGCCTGCTGCTTGCCGCGGCGCATGGCCTCGGCAGTCGATTGGGCATGCTTGCCGCAGAGCACCACCAGGTCGATGGGCATGCCGGCCAGATAATGACCGATCATCTTTTGATAATGGTCGGCCAGAGTCCCCAGTTCGGTCATATCGCCCAGCACCAGGATCAGCCGCCGGGCCACCTCCTTGCATTGCATCAGGCAGACCGTCGATTTTATCAGCGATTGCGGAGTAGCGTCGTAGGTGTCATCGAAGAGCAGCAGATCGGCCATACGATAGAGCCGTCCCCGGCCTTCGGGAAGGAGAAAATCGTGCTCCAGACTGTCGGCCATGACCTCATCCGGTACACCCAGACCATCCGCCACCGCAATGGCGGCCAGGGCGTTGTAAACATCTCCCAGGCTGTAGATGGGCAGATGCAGGCGCAGACTGGATTTATTTTTACGATGAACGGTAAAGGCGGTGCCTTCCGGCCCTAAAGGAGTGATATTGGCGGCAAAATAGTCGGCAAGCTCCGATAAACCAAAAAAGCGCGTGGCGGTAAAATCTCCCTCGCCCAGCGCTTTGACGTATTCGTTATCTCGATTCAGTACAGCCCAACCGCCCGATTCCAGTCCTTTGAGCAGCTGCGCTTTGTTGTGCATTATTTTTTCTATCGTTCCATGGACAGCCAGATGGGCTTCACCGATGTTGGTGATGACCCCGACCTTTGGTCGGATCAATTCCGTGGATCGTTTGACCCCGTCGGCTGCTGAAGCGCCGATTTTCACCAGCGCCCAATCCCAGGAGCCGCTCAGCGTCATCAGTTCCTGAGCGATCTTTTCCGCCGTATCGGAATCATAAGCAAAGTCATATACCCTGCCATGCTTGCTGAGGATAGCCCGCAGCATACGCTTGACAGTGGTCTTGCCATTGCTTCCAGTGATACCGATAAATGGAAAATCCAGCTTCCTACGCCTTTCAACTGCTTGATTGAAAAGCAGATGTGTCGTCGTGGCCGTCACAAAGGGAGAACTCGAGTAGAGTGAGCTGTTTATTAACGATATCTATATATAAAGAGTTATTTTATTGTTTTTTTCTGATAAAGTCAACCTCATTTTTCCTGATGGTCCTTGTCTTGCGCATCCGCAAGTGGCAGAGAGACGGTAAAGGTGGTGCCCACCTCGAACGTGCTTTGAACCTCAATCGTGCCGGCATAGGCGTTGACGATGGATTTAACGATGGTCAGGCCCAGCCCGGTTCCGGTGATATGACGGGTCAAAGAATTTTTCGCCCGGAAGAACTCTTCGAACAGCCGTTCCTGCTCCTCCTGGGTCATGCCGATGCCGGAATCCTGCACGCTGATTTTCGCATAATGGCCCTCGCGATACCCGTGGATGCGGATCTCGCCGTTGGGCCGGTTGTATTTAACGGCATTGGAGATAAGATTTTGAAAGACCCGCTGGATCTCCTCCCGATCCGCCGCGATCCATAGCGGCTGCTCCAGCGTAAATGCCAGCTTCAGCTGTGCTTTGTCGATCTCATGCTGATAGAATTCCGTGAGCGGCCGCAGGATCTCGCCGATCTCCAACTTTTCGATCTCGCGCTTGACGGTGCCGGCCTGCATGCGTGATATATTGAGCAGGTCGTTGATCAGGCCGATGAGCGCCAGGCAGCGCTCATTGGATCGCCGCAGATATCCGTCGTAGACCTCCGGCGCATCGCCCAGAGTTTTCTCGATCACCACTTCCAGATACCCCTGCACAGCGCTCAGCGGCGCTTTGAGCTCATGCGCCGCCATATTGACGAATTGGGATTTAAGCAGTTCGAGATTTTTCATCTCAGAGATATCCCGTAGAACGGAGACCACTCCGAGGAACCGTCCCTGCTCATCCTGAATGGAGGCGGTGTTGGCCATGACCACCAGTTTGGCCGGCGGCTGAATGACGATCTCCTGTTCTATGCCCTGCAAACTCTCCTTTTTCGTCAGGATTTCACTGATCTGCTCGCGAAGCGCCTCAGGCAACAGATCCAGCATCGGCTGGCCGGTCACCAGG
>DAIQOA010000347.1:0-2530 GCA_036788095.1 bacterium
GTGCGCATGGCGGTCCTCTATCTGCTGAGCGGCGCGGAAGAGGCTGTGAGTTAAAGACCGCCGGCGGCCGCAGCCCATGGAAGCAGCTGTGGATAATCGATAAAGCAAAGGAATGGAATCCTGTGGAAAATTTTATCACGACACCCGTTCTGTTGACCGGCGGGGCCATCCTCGACCTGCAGACGCATCAACGCCACCCGGTCGACCTGGTGATCCGCGACGGCCGCATCGATCGAATCGGCCGGCAGGAGAGCACCTCCTTCAGCGGCGAGGTGCGCGACATCAGTGGCCATCTGGTCGTGCCCGGACTGATCGACATGCATGTTCATCTACGTGAACCGGGACGTGAAGATGAAGAGACCATCGAGAGTGGATGCACTGCCGCCATGGCTGGCGGCTTTACCGCGGTCTGTTGCATGCCCAACACCGATCCCCCCTGCGACCGGCAGGAGGTGGTGCGGTTCATCAAGAAGCGCAGCGAGGATCAGCTGGTGGATGTGTATCCCATCGCCGCGATCACCAAAAAGCGCGAGGGCAAAGAGATCACTGAGATGGCTGATTTACATCGCGCCGGCGCCGTGGCTTTTTCCGACGACGGCAGTCCGGTGCAGAACGCAGCGGTGATGCGCCACGCGCTGGAATACGCCGGCATGTACGGAGCGCCGGTCATCGATCACTGCGAGGACGAGTCGCTCTCCAGCGGCGGCGACATGAACGAAGGCCGCATGTCCACGCGTCTGGGGCTGGCCGGCATACCCGATATAAGTGAAGAGATCATGATCGCCCGCGACATCAGCCTCGCCGAGTACACCGGCGGCCGCATCCATATCGCGCACCTTTCCACCCGCAAAGGAGTGGAACGGATCCGCCGCGCCAAAGAGGCCGGGGTTCAGGTGACCTGCGAGGTGACTCCACATCATCTGGCGCTTAATGAAGAAATGCTGGTGCAGTATGACACTAATCTCAAAATGGGCCCGCCCCTGCGCACGCTCAGCGACCAGGAGGCGCTGCTGGCGGGATTGAAAGACGGCACCATCGATGTTTTTGCCTCTGACCATGCACCCCACTCGGCTGAGGAAAAAGAGGTCGAGTTCAGCGCAGCGCCCAACGGCATTCTCGGCTTGCAGACCATGCTCGGCATTGTACTGAGCAAAGTGGTGCAACCAGGGGTGCTGAGTCTGGCGGAGGCATTGGCGAAAATGATCATTACGCCGCGCACTATATTGCGCCTGGATATGCCGCAAATCCGTGAGGGGGAGCCGGCGAATTTTACAGTCTTAAATCCAGAAAAAACGTGGACAATGAACTCGGGATTGAACCGCTCACGCTCTCGCAACATGCCCTATTTCGGCTGGACCCTGCCGGGCGTCATCTGGGGTGTCTGCAACAAAGGCAGGCTTTGGGTCGCCTGAGGCAATCCGCCGGCGTTCACAGCCGATCCGAACGGGTTGCGGGGAATCGTTCATTTTGTGACGCACCGCATGACTTGGTTGATAAAAAATCCGCACACTAGAGCATGAAAAAGCTGATCACCTCTGTAGTGCCGTTTCTCTTGGTCCTGATGCTGATCCAGGACGGCGTTGCCATCGATCGGCGGCCGCCCTGCCGTGAGGCGGTTCACGCGTTGAACCTGCAGCTGGCGGAGCCGATCAATGAGGAGGAACTGGTCGCTGTTCTGACCTCCTTGAACGCCAGCGACAACGCCCGGCTGCCTGAAACCTTTGTGACCAAAGCCCGGGCGCACAAGCTGGGCTGGAGGCCGGGGCAGCCCCTGTGGAAAAATAAAAAGCTGAAAGGCAAGTCCATCGGCGGCGACCGGTTTCATAACCGTGAAAAATTGCTGCCCGCGGGAAAGCGCGTCTGGCGTGAGGCTGATCTGGATTACCAGGGTGGCCGTCGCAACGCCAAGCGGTTGCTCTATTCCAACGACGGGTTGCGTTACGTCACCGTGGACCACTATAAGACCTTTACGGAGGTCCCATCATGCCGATGAAGAAATGCGTTCTCGAAGGCTGCTCCTTCACCTCTCTCGACGATGTCTATGACAGTCTCGCCCGGCAATTGGATTTCCCCGCTCATTTCGGCCGCAATCTGGACGCATTGTGGGATGTGCTCACCACGGATATCCCGGGCCCCTTCTCGATCACCTGGAAAGCTTATCGCGCCTCGCGAGCCGCTCTGGGACCGGATTATATCAGGATATCCCGATTGTTGCAAGAGGTAGCCCGTGAGCGGGACGATGTCATTCTGCGCTACCGGTGAAAAGCCGGCGGCCGGACGACGCCGGCGCTCCCCGGCAACCACAACTTGCAGAAACCACACGAGACGCCATTAATCTCTTTTGTCATTCGTACCATTTTTTCTCAGAACCCTCAATTCCGGCTAAGCCGGGTCAGGAGCCTTTATGAAAAAAAGATGGATGGTTTTTCTTTTGCCGATTTTGGTGTTCTGTTCCGGCGCCCGGCGGGTGCCCTTTGAGCAGTATTCAGTGGCTATGACGCTCGCCGTGGAACCCGACCGCTCGGTGATC
>DAIQOA010000348.1:0-2454 GCA_036788095.1 bacterium
TTTATTCAGCACCGCACGCCTGACGGTGAAAGGGCCTATGTACGCTGGAATGCGCTGAAAAGCTATTTGAAGAAATATCAGTTTCGTTCGCTGGATAAAAGTGCTCTGTTGAGCCGGTTGGACCGCTATCTGGTCTTTGGCTTGGTCTTCGGGCTGTACAAAAAGCACTATCAGCAGTTGACCGCCTCGCTCGGAGGCGGTCAGGAGTCGGTTTACCTGCCCTGGTTTGTGGCGCGCGGCGGTTCAGGAGGATTGACGCCTGCGTCTTTTAGTACTTCTTTCAGCTCCATGGTGACCTCCATGACCTCTGCCTCCGGTTTCGGCGGCGGGGCCGCGGCTGGCGGTGGCGGCGGCGCCGGCGGTGGAGGCGGCGGCGCCGGTTGATCCGGCAGCGGCTTGCAGAGCTGAGAGGAGGGGGCGCTGCGATGGGACCTATTGTACAAGGATGTTTAACCATGTAAAGGAAGACGACCGTTCAGTGGCAGCAGAATGAATGTGTGGGTCCTATACGAATCCAGATTGGGCAATACCGCCCAGTTGGCCGAAGCCATGGCCCAGGCCATGACGCAATGGGCGCGTGTTCGTCTGCTGACGGTCAACCAGGCGGATACGCCCGCGGGCGTGCATCTTTTACTCGTCGGCATTCCCAGCCATCGCCACAGCCGTCCCAACGCGGCACTGGACTGGGTTCGTCGTCTGCCTTCCCGCGCTTTGACTGGTGTTTGGGTCTCGGTTTTTGAAATTCGCTATGAGCCGCTGCGCTGGCTGGAGGTCTCACCGATCTGGAAGATCGGTCGGGTGCTGCAGCGCCGTGGCGGCCGCTATGCGGCGCCGCCTGAGAGCTTTTTTCTCGCCGGCCATGAAGGACCGATCGCCGAGGGGGAAATTCAACGGGGCTGCGCCTGGGCTGTACAGATGGTGCAAAACCTGATGCCAGACCGCAAGTAATGGCTGTTCAGGGGGATCACGTTCACATTCAAGGAGGAAACACCATGCTGAAAGAATTCAAAGAGTTCGCTATGCGCGGCAATGTCATGGACATGGCCGTAGGCATCATTATCGGCGCCGCATTCGGCAGCATCGTCGGCTCTTTGGTGAACGACGTGTTGATGCCGCCCATTGGGCTGCTGCTCGGCAACGTGGACTTTTCGAATCTGTTTGTGGTTCTCAAACAGGGGGCAGAGCTGCCCGCCAACGCCACCCTGGCCCAGGCCAAGAGCGCGGGCGCGGTGACCATCAATTACGGAATGTTCATCAATTCCATCATCAATTTTTTAATCATCGCGTTTGCGATTTTTATGGTGATCCGCTGGATCAACAAGCTGAAACGTCAGCCGGAAGCACCGGCCGCCGCGCCCACCACCAAAGAGTGCCCCTACTGCCTGTCGACCATTGCCATCAAGGCCGTTCGCTGCCCGCAGTGCACGTCAGAGTTGAAGGCATAAGCCAAGCTGGCGAAAATGGGGCCGACAGGTGTGTTCTTTTCGTTGCCAGGCTCCAGAGACAGTGCGATAAACTGAAGGGAATTTGATTTTGCCGGGGGCTAAAAATTCGGGAAAGCCTTTAAATCACTCTGTGCCTTCGTGCCTCTGTGAGGGGAGCTTTTGTATCAATATTTCATTAGCTTGATATTTCTCACGGAGGCACAAAGGCGCCAAGATGGATAAAAAGGCCCCACCGGTTTGGGTTGCCGTTTTCGGGAATCCCAATTCTTCGCCAAAAGGCATCTCTGCCAAGCTGCCAACCATATGATGGGCATCTATTCGGTTGATTTCGTATTTTACGCCAGTAAATAATGATGTTGCCTTGGTTTCATGATTATGTCCCACCAAGATGACCATCAAAAGTAAAAGTATTTTTGCCACTTCAACGCCTCTCAACAATAATTCAAAGGTGACTCCCAGTCGATATCGAGCAATTGCATTTCGTTCTTTATCGCGGTGCAGTGAATGTCGCGCTGCGTTTTTTTTTTTACAGCGCAACGCCGGATCAGCCGCTGTTTTTCAGCGCTATTCGAATATTGCGCATCCATCCTGCGTAGCCTGTCCGCCTGATCGGCGAGCGTCTGGTCATTCGCTGAAAGGTCTGGGTGTCCCAGCCTGCCAGATCGGTCAGCCGGGGCGAGAGGAAATGGGGTCTGGGTTGAAACGCAGGTTCTAGCGTCTGTTTTGCCGATTTCTGATTCCAGGGGCAGACCTGCTGGCAGAGATCGCAGCCAAAGATGCGATTGCCCATTGCGGCCTGGCGTTCGACAGGGATAGGCTGATCCGGTTTTAGTTGAGTGAGAGCAGAGACGCACTTTCGGCTGTCCACCACATAGGGCCGGATCAGCGCGCCGGTGGGACAGGCATCCAGGCAGAGCCGGCATGAGCCGCAGCGATCTTCCATCGGCTGGTCGGCGGGCAATTCCAGGTCAATGATGATCTCGGACAGAAAGATCCACGATCCGTACAG
>DAIQOA010000349.1:0-2452 GCA_036788095.1 bacterium
GAATTGGATATAGTGGCTCTCCACCATGGGGTGGATGACGCTGCCGACGGTCACTTTGACGCGGCCGTCTTGCTGTTCAACGACGGGCACGTGTTTTTCAACCGCTGCATCGGTGGTGTTCTCCGTCTGCAAAGTCATGGGCTGGCCGCAGCAGGTCAGGGTGCCGCCGCCGACCGAAACCACCTCAACCATGTTGCCGCATACTTGGCAACGATAAATGTCATTTTTCTGCATAGGGGTTCTCCTTTTTTAGAATATTATTATGATAGGAAGATTGGACTTGAAAGTCAAGAAATAATCTGTTCACCGCCCACCCGCTGCAGCTGGATGGTATGCTAAACGGCGCTTTTTCCGGCCTTGGGCTGAAGAAGGGCGATGCAATGCTCAGACCCCACCCATGCGATGAACCTTCCTTATGTGATGAGAAACCATTTGCATCTTATCGCGTTTAATGGTAAACTAAAGACCTTATTCTTTCATTTGGAGCATTTATGTACTCTAAAATAATAATGGCCTTACTGGTCGGCCTGCAAGCCGCCCAGGCCGCGTTGACGATTTCCGGCGGCCCGGTGCGGCTGCTGGAAAATTCTGAACAGGTATTCATCCAGCCGCTCTGGTCCCACGACGGACGCCATATCGCCTGCACCGGCGAGCACTATCAGGGCATCTGGGTGTTGCGATTGGAGGATCAGCAACTGCGCCAGCTTTCGGACGCTCCGGCCGCCGGCTTTGGCATGGTCTGGTCCAACGACAGCCGTTCGCTGCTGACCCGCGTGGCGAAATACGACGCGCTGCGCCGATATAACGCCGTGCAAATGTTGGACGTGGAATCTCAAACATCGCGCCTGCTCTGCGCCTATCAGACCCAACCTATGGGCCTGCCGGTCTGGTCTGCGGATGACCGTCACGTTCACGTGGCCGTTAACAACACGCTGCAGACTTTTTCCACTGGAAAACCGGCAACCCCTCTGAGTAAAAAAGCGCCCTCCCGTGTGGTCTATCTGCAGGGAGATCGGCTGGCGTTTTATGCCGAGGGCGCGCGCAGCGAAACGCCAAACGGGGGGAACAAGCGCATCATCAACCTGACAGCCTGCGCCGATGGCAGCAAAATCGCCTTTGAAATCATGGGCGGACCGCTGTGCGTCATGGACAGCGACGGCAGCGGCTATCTCGAATTGGGCGAAGGCCATCGGCCGCGTTGGTCGCCGGACGGCCGCTATCTGGTTTACATGATCACTCGGGACGACGGAGATCAGCTTCTTGCCTCAGATCTCTATGTCATCAAAGCGGACGGGTCGGAGAAACAGGCCTTGACCGCCACTCCTGCGCAGCTGGAGATGAATCCCTGCTGGGCGCCGGACGGCAATCGAATCGCCTATGACGATGCAACGGACGGCGCCCTTTATCTGCTCACTATCTCGGGATTGCATGATGGGAAAGAATGACGGCATGAGGCGAATGGTTTTATGTTTTTTATTACTGGCCGCCTGCGCCAACGCCCAAATGCGGGGACTTGCCGGTTGGAACATTGTTCTTGATCCAGGCCATAGCCAGAAAGAGAACATGGGCATTTATAATTATTCCGAGGCGGAAAAGAACGTGCGCGTGGCGCTGGCGCTGCGCGATCTTTTACTGCAAACCACTGATATCGATACCGTCTATCTGACGCGTACGGACGACCGGCAAATCGTCGGTTTGACCCAGCGGTCGGACTACGCCAACAGCCTTGGCGCCGCCTGGTTCCATTCCATTCACAGCAACGCGCCGGGAGCGAACGGTTCAGCGGAAGCCAACAATACTCTGCTGCTGTGGGGACAATACCGGTCGGGTCAGGAAAAAGTGCCCAACGGCGGCAAAAAGATGAGCAGCCATATGGTGGACCTCTTGACCCGGGGCATGCGCATTCCCACCGCCGGATCCTTCGGCGATTGTTCCTTTTATGGCTGCACCACCTCTGGACCGTACCTGAGCGTCAACCGGAACACCGCCATGCCTTCAGAGCTGAGTGAGGCCGGCTATCACACCAACCCGGTTCAGAACACGCGCAACATGAACGCGGAGTGGAAAAGAATGGAGGCCATGACCTTCTACTGGTCCATTCTGGATTTTCATAAGATTGCCCGTCCGCCGGTACGGATTTTAGCCGGATTTGTCGCTGATCAGGAAAACGGCGATCTGGTTAACGGCGCCAGACTCACCGCGGCCGGCCGGACCTATGTCACGGATTCTTATGCCTCGCTGTTTCATAACTACAGCTCGGATCCGGAGCTTTTGCGCAACGGTTTTTATTATTTTGCAAATCTGCCGTCATCGCCTCTGACCGTGCAGGTCGAAGCCGAGGATTTTTACGGCGACACTCTGGAGGTCGCGCTGATCGACACGTTTATCACCTTCAAAGAGGTTCAGCTGATCTCCAAAAGGCCTCCGTTTGTTCAGACCTCTACACCAGCCG
>DAIQOA010000350.1:0-2369 GCA_036788095.1 bacterium
TCAAACTCTGGAAACTCTTCCAGGGGTTCAGAATTTGCCAGCAGATGCTCATACTCATCCACAAACGGGATGGAGCAGGCCGGGGTGGTCTCAGAGTCGTTGATCAGAATAAATTGTTTGACGTTATCGATACGGCCTTTGATCTGCTCCAACAGCGGCAAAAACTCGGCATTCACCAGAATGACGTCATCCTCCGCATGATCGATGGTATAGATCAACTGCTCCAGACTCAACCGCACATTGATGGTGTGCAGCACCGCGCCGATCATGGGAACAGCATAATAGGATTCCAGATAACGATGACTGTCCCATTCCATCACCGCCACGGTGTCGCCGGGTTTGATGCCCAGGGATTTCAGACTCGAGGCCAGACGCCGCACCCGGTCCTGGAACTGCCGGTAGGTGAAGCGATATTTATCCCGGTAGACGATCTCCTGATCCGGTTGTTCAATGACCGGCGCAAGAAAAAGCTGCTTGATCAGCAGCGGATAATCATAGGCGAACGCGTTCTGCGAGGTGGGTTGACTCATAGGGGCTCCTCGTCCTTAAAAATTTCATAAAATGAATCAATTTCAGACAATATAGAATATTCTTGACGATTAACAAGCTTTTTTTTCAATCAGACCAGTCCACGTTAAAATCTTTTCAATGAATCCCAGAACCAATGCTTTGGATTTTCACTTTTCTGTTTTACTATTGGTTAAATTGTAGTAACTTGTACAGGTTTGTAGACTTTTAGACGCAGCAAAGAATAAAGTTAGGGCCATGGCGTTAATTCACTATGAAATTCATCCGGACCATCCGCAGGAACGCCTGCTGCAGAAAGCGGTGGCTGTTCTACAGGAGGGTGGATTGATTATCTATCCGACCGACACCGTGTATGGACTGGGCTGCGATCTGCTCAACAAAAAGGGGCTGGAGCGCATCTATCAGATCAAGGGGAAAAACAAGCGCAAGCTGTTGAGTTTTATCTGTCCGGATCTGAAGGAGATCGCCCGCTATGCCCATGTCTCCACGCCGGCCTATAAAGTGATGAAGCATCTGCTGCCCGGACCTTATACCTTTATCTTAGAGGCCTCCCGCTTGGTGCCCAAACTCCTTCTGGAAAAACGCAAGACCGTGGGCATTCGTGTCCCCGATCACCCGGCGTGCCGGCGTCTGCTTGAGCTGTTTTCCAATCCCATCATCAGCACCAGTGCCAGCCTGGCGGATCAACCCTATCTCAATGATCCGGATGAGATCATGGATACGTTTTATCATTTAGCCGATCTGTTTCTGGATGCCGGAGCAGGCGGATTGACGCCGTCCAGCATCATCGACCTCAGTCAGGAGCCCTTTGCGGTACTGCGGGCCGGCAAAGGGGATGTTGCGCAATTTTAACGGCGCCGCCGGCATCACGACCAAACCGGCGGCCTATGCCCATGAGGACCCGTTTCTTTTTCTTAGGAGATGCCTGTGCGTTGGAATGGTTTACTGCTGCTGATTTTCACATCCCTCGGTCTGGCGCAGGTGAAGGACACCAGTCCGCGTGAGTTGGACCTGCTCATCAGCCAAACCCGCGATGAAATCTGTCCGGAAAAAAGGCTGGACTATGTAGCGGTTTATGGCGAAACGACGAACAGCGTGCTGGTGCTCAAGGGCGAAACCTCGCATGCGATTTTCCGCGATTCTCTGGTCGTCCGCAGCCGCCGGCTGTTTCCGCGACTCCAGGACGCCATCACCCTGCTTCCGGCGCCCTCTCTCGGCAAGAAAACACACGGGGTCCTGCGGGTCAGCACCGGATATCTGCGCCGGCAGCCGGACCATGACATGGAGATGATCAGCCAGGGTCTGCTGGGCGAGCCGGTCACTCTGCTCAAACGCCGCGGCTCTTTTTATTTTTGCAAGCTGGAGGACGGCTACCTGGGCTGGATGGAGAACGCATCTGTGCAGGAGATGGATCAGGATGCATTCAGCCGCTGGCAGGCCATGGAGCACGTCATCTATCTGGGGCGTTTGGCTACGATCTACAGCGAAAAAAATGAGCGATCCGATCCTGTCAGCGACATCGTCGGCGGCTGCCGCGTGGCAAAATTAAAAAAACAGGGCAAGTGGCTGCTGGTTCAATTGCCCGACGGCCGCACCGGCTATCTGCGAACCGACCAGGTGCGCGATTATCGGGCTTTCTCTTCCCAGCCTCAGCCAAAAGCAGAACGCCTGGTGCAGACTGCTCGCCAATTCATCGGCATTCCCTATCTCTGGGGCGGCAACTCGGCCAAGGGATTTGATTGCTCGGGTTTGACCCGCACCGTTTTCCAGCTGCACCACATCGCTTTGCCGCGCGATGCCAACATGCAGGTTCATGCCGGTTCCCCGGTGACCTTTGATTC
>DAIQOA010000351.1:0-2326 GCA_036788095.1 bacterium
ATTGCCACGCGCTTTAGCGCGTGGACGAATGATCCCGATTTTTATCCGGGCTTTAGCCCAATTAATTTGGCTAAAATCAAAAATAGCATCACGGCCGGTCAAGTTCCTTCTCCTGTCAAAAAAAAAGCCCGAATAACTCCGGGCTTTTTTTTGATGCGCAAGAATCTCATTTGAAAGTGTAGGAGAGCGTGACCACCAGACCTTTAACCCCCAGCCGGTTGTCCACCTCCCATTCGTACAAACTAGTTTCAATATCGCCGCTTTGCTCTATGATATCACCGCGATACCCCAGATTGATGCCCATGCCTGAGGCAAAGCGATAACCCAGACCCAGATTCAGAGTAAACAATCCGCATTCGAGATCGCCATCAGAGTCCTCTTCCAGAGATTCATCGGTCTCGGTAGAGTTGATGTCTACATGGTAAGCGGTCGATCCCATCAAATAGGACACGGAACCAAAAGCGTACAGGCCTGAAGTACCCAAAGGCAGGGTGCCGCCGATGCCGGCGCCGAACAACGGGGCCTTGAAGGTCTCTTCATATTCATAGGTGTCGACCAAATAGCCGTATTCATTGTACCAGTCAAAGGAACCCTCCTGGGTCCAGGTCAGATACTTGAGGCCGGCGAACAGATTGATGTTCGGATGAACCCGATACCCGACGGTAAAATTGAGATCCGTGCGCTTCATATCGTCAAA
The DNA here is from genome assembly GCA_036788095.1 of bacterium. GTDB lineage: Bacteria > Zhuqueibacterota > Zhuqueibacteria > Residuimicrobiales > Residuimicrobiaceae > Anaerohabitans. The sequence goes on from DAIQOA010000351.1 coordinate 698, forward strand.
GTTCGTCTCCTCCACCGGTATTTTGCCGAAATAGAGCGAAGCGCCAAAATTCCATTTGCCGTGATTGATGCTGAGATAGGGGCCAAACAGGTTGCCGGCGCCGTAATCGTACAGTTCATCTCCATCCTCATCCTCCGCGGTGTAGGAGGCGTTCCAATAGCTGCCGCCCACGGTCACGATGGTCCGCACCGTCTCCTGCGCGGTGACAGCGGTTGAGACCAGCCAGGCCGCACACAGGGAAACAACAAGGATGTTCTTCATGATGCTCTCCTTCGTTGAGGGTTGCATTAGACGTGAACAAGGAAAACGGTTTGCAGGAAAGACGCTAAAAAGCGGGTGGCGCTTGAATCGTTTTTCCACTGGTCCCGGTTTTTTTTGCCGGCTTTTTCACATCCCCCTGTTTGAAACGGATCGGTGCGGAGCTCATGCGCACTTTGTCGCCGACGCGAAAGGGCGTGGTGGACTGATGCACCACGGCCTCGGCGTATTCGGGCTTGACCGAAGTGATCTTGATGCTGCCGATCAAGTCCTCCGAGCGCCCGATGATGGCGCCGCCCAGATCAGTGATCACATCGCCGACGCGCACCACCATCAGTTCCTGATCCTCGAACAAGCCATGCTTGTCGCCGAGGTCGATGAGCACCAGGTCGGGGTTGATGCGAATGATCGCCCCTTCTACCATCACCTTTTCAGAGATGTGCGACACCAGTTCGCTGATGGCGCTGGTGAGGCCTTCCTCGCCGTGGTCGCTTTTCGCGTTCTGGGCCAGCTCCAGTGCCCCGGTTTTGACATCGACCAGCCGGGTGTTGACGATATAGCTGTCGCCGAGACGGCTAACGCTTCCAATCATGATCTTTTGTACGTTCAGCAGTTTGCCGATCTCAACGGCGGTGCCCATGTCGGTCACGCCGGTCATCTGCAGCTTTTGTTCTTCGAGAATACGCGTGATCGCCTGGCGCTCTATCACAATAAATCTTTGAGAATTAAACAATTCGGTACTAAGAATGTCAGCCACCGCCTCGGCGGTCTCTTTGCTGACATTTTTGGCTTCCAGAGAAAGGACAGCGATGGTGGGTCTGCCCTGCGTGTTGATCGTGGTGATTAAAATCAGCATCATCATAGCAAGGCTGGAAAGCATTTTTCTGACGAAACTCATTGACATCCTTTCAATCGAATCGTCGGCATTCATGAAACAACCCGGCTGCTGCGGTGAATAAGTATCAGGGGAGGGATGAAACTAAATTTAAAGAGCCAGACATAGAATGTCAAGCGCTTTTTGTGGTGATTTATTGATGGAAACCGGCGAGGCGGTCGCGTAAAAAAAGGCGGGCGCGGTGCAGATTTGATTTGACCGCCGGCAGACTCATGCGCAGCATCTTGGCGATCTCTTTCAGAGAATAGCCGTCTATGTCCTTGAGGACAAAGACCGAGCGGAATTTATCCGGCAGGTCGGCGATGGCCTGTTCCATGGCTTTGCGCAGTTCATCGTTCATCGCCGCCTGCAGCGGATTGTTGCCCACCGAGAGATTAAAAGATTCAATGGCCGCCTGGCTGACATGCACCTCCGCGTCCTCGAGGGATTGAGGCCGCCGTTTATTGCCGCGCAGGCGCATCAGACCATAATTGGTG
>DAIQOA010000352.1:0-2264 GCA_036788095.1 bacterium
CCGGCGACGATCGAGCCGATCTGGCCGGACACGTTGGCGCTGATTGCCTGCATGAGCACGAAATTCTCGGGGTCGTCGTCCTTGGCCATCTTCTGGATGACGCGGGCGCTCATCGGGAAGGCGGAGATGCCCGCCGCGCCGATCATCGGGTTGATCTTCTCCTTGCGGAAGAGGTTCAGGAACTTGGCGAACAGAACGCCGCCGGCAGTATCAAACACGAAGGCCAGGAGGCCCAGCGCGAGGATGAGCAGCGTATCAAGCCGCAGGAACTTGTCGGCCACCATCGTCGAGCCGATGGTCAGGCCCAGCAGGATCGTGACCAGGTTCGCCAGTTCCTTCTGCGCGGTCTGGCTCAGGCGCTCCAGCACGCCGCACTCGCGGATGAGGTTGCCAAACATCAGCGAACCCACCAGCGGCACGCTCATCGGCACGATGATGCCGGCCACCGCGGTGACGACGATCGGCAGCAGGATCAGCGTGGTCTTGGATACGCGGTTCTCACCCGAGGGGTAGCTCATGCGGATCTGGCGCTCGGCCTTGGTGGTCAGCGCGCGGATGACCGGCGGCTGAATGATCGGCACCAGCGACATGTAGCTGTAGGCCGCCACCGAAATCGGCGCGATGTATTTTTCCAACTTGAAATAGTTGGCCACATACAATGTGGTTGGTCCGTCCGCCGCGCCGATGATGCCAATCGCCGCGGAAATCCGGGCGATCATGCTCTGATCGGTCTCTCCAAAGATCGGACCCACCAGGAACATCGCCAGGATAAATGTGCCGAAGATGCCGAACTGTGCCGCCGCGCCGAAGAAGATCATCGACGGATCCTTGATCAGCGGTGAGAAATCGATCATCGCGCCGATGGCGATGAAGATCAGGATCGGGAAAAGCTCGTTGGCGATGCCGGCGTTGAAGAGCACCTTCAAAAAGCCGGGCTCGGCCTCGGTTCCCAGCACGGCCGGGGCCACAGCGCCCAGAATGGGCGGCAGGTTCGCCATGATGGCGCCAAAGCCGATGGGCAAAAGCAGCGCAGGTTCGTAGTCCTTTTTAATGGCCAGGTAGATCAGGATACCGGAAATCGCGAACATGGCGAGCATCTTGACGCCACTGATCGTGAAGAGGTAGCCGACGCCGTTGAACAGATCGGCCAACAAGGTTTGCATGCCTTTCTCCCCCTAAAGCAATATTGGCAGAAATCTCATAGATTATAGCATATGCGCAATGGCGCACGCAACGGCGTTCATCTTAAAATCCACGGAAATTTGTGCAGCGTGCTCATAGCGTTTGATGCATACCGCGCGCTTCTTCGCGGAAAAATATACACATTGCGGTTTTCGTCTTCCAGCCGTAATTCTGGCGGATTTATGGGAAGTGCGCAAAATTCGCGGTTTTTCGACATTTCCCCTCTTGACGAAAAGCGGATATCAATGTACAATGAGCCATATCCGATTGCACAGATGCCGGTCTCAGCGAGAAAATTGAAAACGCAGAAACACTGGTTACATGGATTTTGTCCATGTAACCTTTTTTGTTGCACGCGAAACCCTTGAATTTGCTGGATTTTTCGGGTGCTCCCGCAGGGTTCATCGGCCGAAAAACAGAGCTCGTAACCTTTTCACGCCGTTTTTCCCCTTCAAACGGTTACACCGCCTCCGGAGTCTTTTACCGCCTGCGGACGCGGCGCAGTCCGCCCTCCATTTTTCGCGGCGGCGGACACCTCCGAGCCTCCTCGTCGTTAATTTTTCTTATTCTTTTAAGTATTAATTTACTTATTCATGCTCTGAACGATTGCACGGGCCCTCTTATTTGTGATACAATGCCGTTTGGTGGATTGCCAGGGCCCTGCGGACGAGGGTCTTGATTCTAACAAGGGAGGTTCTATATCCATGTCGCTTCTCGAGAACAAAGAGAAACTGGCCGAACTTGACGAAATTATCTCGCAGAACAAGGGCCAGCGGGGCGCTGTGATGCGGACGCTTCAGAGCGCTCAGGAACTGTTCGGTTATGTACCAAAGGAAGTGCAGATCTACATCGCCGACGGCCTGAACGTGACCCTCAGCGAGGTGTACGGCGTCGCGACCTTCTACTCCCAGTTCGCGCTTGAGCCCCGCGGCCGGTTCGTGGTGGGCGTATGCCTCGGCACGGCCTGCTATGTAAAGGGCGCCAAGGCCATCATGGACAAGCTGATCTCCTTATTAAAGGTAGAAGCGGGCAAGACCACCGAGGACGGGCGCTTCACGCTGAAGGATACCCGCTGCCTGGGC
>DAIQOA010000353.1:0-2261 GCA_036788095.1 bacterium
GGGACGGCCGCGATGACCTGGGCTTTCGCCTGGCCAGCGGCATCTATCTGGCGGTTTTTGAATACGGTGATAAAAGGCAGGTGTTGAAGGTCACGCTTCTCAACTGAAAAGTTGCAAGGTGGATATGCTAGTTCGCGAAGCAGCCCGCGAAGGCTTTCTCTATCAGCTCTGGGTCAACCAGCCTTTCGATCAACCCCTCCACACCATCGACGGACGGCCTGTGCAAATCCTGGAAAAAGGAGTGCGCAATTATGACGCCGGTCCTGATTTTCTCAACGCCCTCATCGTCTTGGACGGCCGCATGCAGAGAGGAGACGTCGAGATTCATCCTCTGGCCGGCGATTGGTACAGCCACCATCATCACACCGATCCGCGCTATAACTCGGTGCTTCTTCACATCGTCACCATGCACACCCCGGACGGGTTTGTCGCTCTGCGCCAGGACCGCACGCCGGTCGCCACCCTGAATATGGATGAATTTTTGCAATCGCCCAGCGAGGAGCTCGAGGTCGAGTCCTTAACGGTCGACACAAGGCAACTGCCGGTCTGTCAATTGCAGGAACAGGATTTCGCCTGCCAGGAACGGGTTCTGCAACAGGCGGGCATGGCGCGCCTGGAGATCAAGGCGCAGCGGCTGGCTGAAATGCGTCTCTCGGCAGGCTGGCAGCAGATCATCTATTCCAGCCTCGCCGTTAGCCTGGGTTATGCCAAGAATCATCTGCCTTTCAGCCGGCTGGCGCAAATCCTGCCTGTGGAACGGTTATGGAGTTACCTGTGGAACGACGATGTCCAGACCGCCCGGACCAAGTGCGAGGCCTATCTGTTCGGCGTTTCCGGTCTGTTGCCGCTGACCGCCCGGGCGGTGGAATCCGATTACGCCCGAACTCTGCTCCTCTGCTGGCGCTCTTTTCCCGACCAGGCTAAGATCGACCCCATTCGCGCAGGTTCCTGGCAGTTTTTCCGGCTGCGGCCGGCCAATTTTCCCACTAGAAGAATCGCCGCGCTGGCGGAGCTGGCTCTGCGCTTCAGCCAGGAGGGTTTTATTGCCCCTTTTATCAAATCCCTCGAGACTTTTAGACAGCGCCCCAAGCCCTGTATTCATGAGATGGAGACCCGCCTGGAGGTCAGGCAGCATGACTTTTGGTCCAGCCGGTACACCTTTGATCAGCCTGAGGCCTGCGACTGCACGCCAACGGCGCTGCTGGGCCGCGAGCGCAGCCGTGATATGGTGATCAATGTGATTTTACCCGCTCTGTATGCCTATTGTCAGGAGACCGAGGCACGAAGAACCCTGGCTGCAGTACGGGACCTCTATGCTCAATTTCCCGCCATGGCGCACAATGAGATCACCCGTTGGATGCTGGAACGGCTGTTTCACGGTCGTCGCGAGCCGTTGCAGCGCATGTCCCGGGCGATCTATCAGCAGGGTCTGGTGCATCTGTACAAAAGTGTCTGCATCGGCCAGGGCGCCTGTCGCCGCTGTCTGGAGTAGCCCGGCCCCGTATCCACTCTGCTGCCGCGGCAGGGCCGGGCGGCCGATCCCCTGTCTTACTTTTAATTGACTTTTAGCCGAAAAATTAGTAATATATTTGGTTTTATTTGGCATACTTGTCCGGATCCATGGAGGCCGCTTTGTTTAACGATGAGGATCCATTGGCAACCGAAAAGAGCGTGGTTTCAGCCGCAACCCTGTATGTCGTCAGCACCCCTATCGGCAATCTGGCGGATATCACCTATCGAGCGGTTGCGGTTCTCAAACAGGTGGATCTGATCGCGGCCGAGGACACCCGCACCAGCCGTGTCCTGCTCGATCATTACAGCATCACCACGACGGTGGTTAGTTATCATGATTTTAACGAGGACCGGGCGGCGCCGGACCTGATCCGGCGGCTCAAGCAGGGGCTTTCCATTGCGTTGATCACAGACGCCGGCACTCCGGGCATTTCGGATCCGGCCTTTTACCTCATTCGTGCGGCACTGCAGGAAAATCTGCCGGTCTGCGCGGTCCCTGGTCCCACAGCCCTGATTCCAGCGCTGTTGCTTTCAGGTTTACCCAGTGAGCGGTTCAGCTTTGAGGGATTTTTGCCGGTGAAAAAGGGCCGGCAAAAGCGGCTGCAGCAGCTGCAGACGGAACCGCGCACCATGGTGTTTTATGAATCTCCCCATCGCCTGCAGCGCACTCTGGCGGATTTATATGAGGCCTGCGGCGACCGTCCGGCCACCATCGCCAGGGAATTGACCAAAAAGTTCGAGCAGGTGGT
>DAIQOA010000354.1:0-2254 GCA_036788095.1 bacterium
CCAACGCCGACAGCCGCTTGTGCTGATGCCGGGCCAGATCGATGACGATGTGATCGATCTCCGACTCCGGCACCGGGTCCATGCGGGTGACGTCTTCATAGCGCCGCTCGATCAACAATTTGCCGGCGCCTTTGGTGATGTAAAAACGGGCGTTTTTCAGCTGGTGCAGCACGGTCGCCGGATACAGGTTGGAGGCGGGCGCCTCCACCGCATTCTGAATCACCTTGGCCTTCGCCTCACCGGCCGCAATGATGATCGCCACTCCATCGGGATTATAGGTGATGGTGCAGAGTCCGATGGTGATCACCAGTCGGCGGCGGGCTACCTCGATGCCGCCCAGATCTCCGGCCGCTGCCGCCTGAGTTTCATAGTTGGTGGCGGTTAAGCGGGTGGTGGAAAAGTGGTCGGAGCCGCTGACATTAAAGCCGATGTGGCCGTCCGGACCTATGCCGCCGAGAAAGAAACCGATGCCTCCCAGATCACGGATCTGTCTTTCATAGTCGCTACAGTATTCATCCACCCGCTCGATAACTTCGCGCTGCAAAATCTCCAGATGGTTTTTGCCATGGCGAATGCGCAAGCTCAAATCCACCGTCTCGTTGGGAAACACCTGGTCGGGCGTCATGCCCGTCGGCATGCCGGTGGACCAGGCGTTCAGCAGCAGCGCATTCTGGCTGTTCAGGCCGAATCCACGAATGTAAAAGGTGTGAATATAGTGGGCAAAGCTGTTGGTCTGTGCGGGGTTGATCGGATAGAACTCATCGATCTGAACAAAACGCAATTGATCCATCCGCGGCCGGTTTGCCGGATCAATGCCGTTCGTTTCCAGATCTTTCTGCACCTCCTGCTCACCCCACTTTTGCAGATAATGCATCACCCACTTTATAAAATGCTCAGGGGTTTTACCGGTCGGCAGGGAGACGATGCCATCAGGATGGCTCTGCACCCACTCGAGAAAGCGCAGAGCGGTCAATTTGCCCAGAGTGGGAAAATTATCCACTTCAATGACCGGGATCTTTTCTATAGGGGGATAGATAAATTGTCGTCCGGACCGTTCCAGAGCGATCTGCTCCACTCGGGATTCAGGGGCTAACGGTCGTTTCGTCATAGATACTCCAGCCGATGGAATCATTTTGCTGCAAAAATGAAAGGATAGTATACTAAAACAAATAAAGATAATCAAGCATTAAGATGGCGGCGCAGACATAAAAAAAGCGCCTGGAGGACCAGCCAGCCAGGCGCGACTGATGCAAGCGCCGATTTCCGCCCGGGGCGCAGGCGGCGTTGTTCACAGCACAGCGCCGTCTCAGGCAGTGTATTTACCGACTAATTTGCCCAACGCCACCGAGAGCAATTTGCTGTCTGCGTTGTCCGCACGGGATGGGATCAAAACTGGCGCCACGGCGCCGACCATCACGTGGCCCAACCTAAAGCCGGCAAAGTAGCACATGCTCTTGGCCAGCATGTTGGCGGACTCGATGTCCGGGCAGACCAGAATATCCGCCTGCCCGGCGATGGGCGTATGAAGTTCTTTGGTTCTGGCCGCTGCGGGTGAAACGGCGTTGTCCAGAGCCAGGGGGCCATCGATGATGCACCCTTTGATCTGACCGCGATGATTCATCTTGGTGATGATCGCCGCGTCCAACGTGCTGGGCAGGCTGGGATTCACAGTTTCCACCGCGGACAGCAGCGCCACTTTGGGTACCGCAATGCCCAGCGTATGCATGACAAAGACCGCGTTTTCGATGATTTCGATCTTTTGTTTCAGGTCCGGCTTTAACGTTACTCCCCCATCGGTGATGATCATCAACCGCCGGCCGGAACGGTGCACATTTTCAAAAAGGAACACATCGCTGAGCAGGCGGTTCAGGCGCAATCCTTTTTCCGAATCCACGACGGCTTTGAGCAAAAGGGCTGTTTTTATTTTTCCCTTTAACAGGATCTGCGCCTCGCCTTTGCGGATGGCGGCCACTGCCTGGACCGCGGCTTCGTTCTCGTCCGGCACATGGCGGATCTCAAACGAGCTCCCGGCCCCGCCCTCCACCTTTTGCAGCAGCGTGGCGATCTTTTTTTCATCACCGAAAAGCAAGGGCATGCTGATCCGCAGCGAAGCGGCGGCGATCATGGCGCTGAGCGCAGCCTCATCGTCCGCCGCAGCCACCGCCACCCGCACCGATTCGCCCTTGCGACTCGCCTGCAACAGCTCGTCCATAGAGGTGATCATGTCGTTCCCCTTGATAGAGTGCACCGTATC
>DAIQOA010000355.1:0-2225 GCA_036788095.1 bacterium
AAAGGGCATTTCAAAATGAAATGGTCAAAACAGCAGCGTGCTGATCCTTGCGAAGGAGGTTGCCAACGGCCGAAAATAAAAAATCCCGGGAACTGAACGAAAAGCGCATCGCCTTCCAGTCCCGGGATTTTATGCAAAAATGTACGCTCCTGGCAACGAACCGTTAGGAGCGCTCTTGATATCCAATTAGAACGATCGCAGTCTGAACCACGTTAATCCGGTTGAGACGCGATTCCATATTCTCTGATTTTTCTCCACAGCGTGGTGGTGGAAATACCCAGCTTCTCCGCCGTCATCCGCTGGTTGTACTCAAAATGGCGCAAGGCTTCGGCGATCGCATCTTTCTCCATCTCGGCCAGGGTGCGAATGGCGGCCGGCGGCGCCGGCAGCAGGATCCGGCCGGACCGTGAAAGGTGCTGAATCACGTCCTGTTCCTGCACGTGCGGGCTGCGATTGAGCGCGGTCATGCGCTCGACAAAATTCTCCAGCTCGCGGACATTGCCCGGCCAATTGTACTCCAGCAGCCGGTGCATGGCTTCAGCCGACAGCTCCAGGCGGGGCTTGCTCATGCGCACCGCATACTTGTCGGCAAAATGGCTGATCAGATGCGGAATGTCGTCCTTGCGGCTGCGCAAGGCCGGCATATGGATGGGGATCACATTCAGACGGTAGAACAGGTCTTCGCGGAACCGGCCGCACACCACCTCTTGCTCGAGCTCTTTGTTGGTCGCCGCGATGATGCGTACGTTGGTTTGGATGGGCTGATTGTCGCCGACGCGGCGGATCTCGCCGTCCTGCAGCACGCGCAGCAATTTCACCTGCAACGGCAGGGACAGATCGCCGATCTCATCCAAAAACAGCGTGCCGCCCTCCGCCTCCTGAAACAATCCCCGGCGATCCTTGACCGCGCCGGTAAAAGCGCCGCGCGCGTGTCCGAACAGCTCGCTCTCCAACAAAGCCTCAGGCAGTGCACTGCAGTTGATCGCCACCAACTGAATCGCACGCCGGCTGCTGCGCTGGTGAATCGCCCTGGCGATCATCTCCTTGCCGGTGCCGCTTTCGCCCTGGATCAACACCGTGCAGTCGGTGTCGGCCACCTGGGAGACCAGCCAGAGCACCTCATGAAGCACTTTGGAATCTCCGATGATCTCGCTGAAAATGCGCTGACCGGTGGCGGCGCCGGCAGGTCCGGCGCTGACCACGTCCAGGGCGTTTTTGACCACCTTGAGTAAATTCTGCGGCTCACAGGGTTTGGTCAGATAATCATCAGCGCCCAGTTTCATCGCCACCACGCTCTGCCTGATGCTGCCAAAGGCAGTGAGCAGGATCACCTTGGTGAGCGGAAAACTGCGCTTGGATTGACGCAGCAGTTCAAATCCATCCATGGGCCGCATGCGATAATCGGTGATCATCAGATCATAAAAATGACCCGATAATTTCTCCAGGGCGATGCTGCCGTTGTCGGCTTCTTCCACCTGATAGCCCTCCCGTTTCAACAGAAGGGACATCGCCTTTCGCGGATTGACCATATCCTCCACAAGCAGGATTTCGGCCATAAACAGTTACTCCTTCTCCGGCGCTGAATCAACGACGGGCAAAGTGATCATAAAAGTGGCGCCGTTCCCCAACCGACTGGATACGTCGATTTCGCCCCCATGATTTTGAATGATTCGTTGACAGATGGCCAGTCCCATGCCCACCCCTTTTTCCTTGGTGGAGTAGAACGGCTTAAAGATATTCTTCATATGAGCGGCTTCGATGCCCTGTCCGTTGTCCTGCACCAAAAGTTGGAGATAGGTCCGGCCTTCGGCCACAACCAGGCGTTTCGTGCGGATCAGCAGAGTGCCGCCGTCCGTCATGGCCTCCATGCTGTTGACGATCAGGTTGATCAGCACCTGGCGCAGCTGATCACTGTCCCCTGTGTACAGGGGCAAGGCGGCGTCCAGCTGAGCCGTTACTTTGATCCGACTGTTGAACGTGCCCTTGAACAGGAATAGCGTATCGCGGATGATCTGATTGAAATCCACTCGGCTCGACTGAATTCGGTCCATCCGGGCAAACTGCAGGAAATCTTTGACGATGCGATCCAGCCGCCGGGTCTCTTCCTGAATGATTTGCATCAGGTCCCGATCCTCCCCATCCAGACTCAAGCTGCTGCTCAACACCTCCACCGAGGTGTTGATGGCGCCCAGGGGATTGCGGATTTCGTGGGCAATGGAAGCCGC
>DAIQOA010000356.1:0-2209 GCA_036788095.1 bacterium
GGCCGTCATTTGGCTCAGGAAGGGTTTGCTGTTCTGGCGCCGACTTTGCTGAATACTTTCAGCAAGCGTAACCGGATCCATCGCATGGCCCTGCTGCTGGCCAGCTCGGTCTGGGGCCTGGAGGTTAAGGCCATTCGAGTGCTGTTGGACCAGGCGCTGCATCATCTGCCGGTTGACCCCGAACGGATCGCCGTGTGGGGACACAGCATGGGCGGAGCTTACACTCTCTACACCCTGCCTCTCGACGAGCGTTGCAAGGCCGGCGTTATCTCCGCCTGGTTCAACCACCGGCCGGCCAAGATGGTGGTGCAAGATCCGCACTATTCCTGTTTCCTTTTCACCGAAGAGGAGCACGCCTTTCTGCCGTCGCTGCTCGCCGGGTTTAGCGACAGCGATCTGGTTTCGCTCATCTGTCCGCGCCCGTTGCTCATTCAAACCGGCGAGCAGGATTCGATCTCCTGGCCGCCTCTGGTGGAGCAAGAATTCCGCCGGGCGCAGTTTCATTACCAAAGATTGGGCCTGGAGGAAAAAATTCGCTGGGATCGTCATGATGGCAGTCACGAGATCAACGTTTCATCGGGTGTCGATTTTTTGAAAAAATGGCTTTGACCAGGAGGCGTGTGTGATAAGGATGTTCATGGTCGTTTTTCGATCGTGGTTTTTGATAGGAACGCTTTTCTTTTTCGCTTGCCGGACCTCCGATCAATCCCAATCCGGCGTGCTCTCTTTCAATGTGCCGGCCAATATGACGCTTCTGCAGAGCCTCCGCAACCAGCTTGGCGAGTTTGAAAAACAGAACCACGTACAAGTCAAGCTCATCCCTTTTACCGGCCAGGAAAAATTGTACGCCATGATGGCGGCCGGACAGCCGCCGGACGTGTTCTATACCAACACCGTGGTGCGGGATCAACTGGCGGCCGAGGGCCGGCTGTTGGATCTGCGCACGGTCGCTGCTCAGGATCCCTTTGTCGATGAAATCCGTCCGGTTTTCATCGAGCGCGGCACCAGCATCGATGGCGGATGGTATCAGTTCTGCGACTGGACTTTTACCTACGGAATCTACTACAACAAATCCCTGTTCGATAAGCATCATATCCCTTACCCGGACTCGGCCTGGACCTGGCACAATCTTTTAACATACAGCCGTGCGCTGACAAAGGACACGGATCAGGACGGCAAGATCGATCAACACGGTGTGTTTATCGCCAAGCATTTTGTCTCCGCATTGGAAACCATGAACGGTGCGGACTATCCGGCCAACGCCCTGTTCTTTGAACTACTGCCCGAGTCCAGGCAAGCGCTGCATTGCTATTTGGATCTGATGTATCAGGACAAGGTTATGCCGGAGCTCGCTTTGACCCAGGCCCAGGGCATGCAGGGCGCCCAGATGCTCAACAGCGGTCGCGTGGCCATGGTGGCTGAGGCAGTGCCCAACCTGGATTTCATTACCTCGTTAACGGTGGATTGGGATGTGGCGCCTTTTCCCAGAATGACGCCTCTGACGCCAAGTTATTTCAGGTCCGCCTCCGGCGGATTATCCATCAGCAGCTCCTGCCGCCATCCGGGAAAAGCCTGGGCCCTGATCAAATGGCTGGTCACCTCTTCCCCTTATAATACACCCAATCCGGTTCTCAAAGAGGTGGACGTAGTCTCAGGCTGGGAGGCGCAGCATCCCCAACTGGCCTCAACCCATTTCGGCCAGGTCTGGCGCCTGTCGGAACGCTATGACGGTGGCGACAGCCGCGACTTTGTCCGCTATTTTTCCTGGAGCTCTAATGCGATTCTCGAACAGCTCGGGCCCATGATGGATCGGGTTTTCAGCGGCCAAATGTCGCTGGAGGAGTTGGCCGATGCTGCACCGGCCATCAATGACCACGCTGGACGAGAAATGGAAAAGGCGTTGTCCAACCAGTCGCTTAAGGAGGAGTTCAGAGAAAAGATTAAAGCATCGCTTCAAGCTCATTCGGCTGGATTAAAAGATGGCCGTTAGCCCGTTGTCAAATCCACGGCTGGTTTCGATCGATCTGTCCGGCCCAGCCCATGGCGGCCAGGCGACCAGCGGTCGTATGCCCGATCTGATTCCAGGACGTTACGGCTTTCACTTGCTGATGGATATCAGCGCCTACCCTTTGGCCGAACATCTCTGCTATATGCGCTTAAAGGACCGGCCTGCCTCTGCAGACGATCCCCGTTGCTTTAGCGATATGTT
>DAIQOA010000357.1:0-2193 GCA_036788095.1 bacterium
ATCCGAGCCGGTTCCACCGGGTGGGCATGACACCAGACCTTTGTCCCAGCAGGCCAGGGCCGGTTCCGGTGAGGCGAGGACAGCGGCAACCGGCAGTGCCGCGGCCGTGGACAGCGTCGGCGTGCAATTTGTTCCCCTGACGGTTTCTGCTCAGATCGATTCGGGGCTTACCAACGCTAATGTCTATGTCAATGACAAGCTGGAAGGTCAGTCCTCGCTCTCCGGACCTCTTGTCATTCAGGGATTGTCGGCTGCACGGAGCTATACGGTGCGCGTGCAGAAACAGGGCTATGCGGTGTGGCAGAAAACGGTTACAATTTTTGCAGACGCAGACAACGTTTTACAGGCCCGGCTCCTGCCATTGACCGATGCGTTGCGCCGGTACACCTTCAGCCGAACGCCGTTCGCAGACCGGATCAGCATCGACGGCAAGCTGCCCTCCATGGCGCTTCCAGTGGAAGTGGACCTGGTTCTCGGCACCCATGAACTGCGCTACAGCGATACGGCCAGCGGTTTTCAATGGACCACTTCGCTGACACTGGATTTGAACTCTGCCAGAACCATTCAATTTCAGCCGGAACAAGTCGGCATGGGCCGGCTTGCGGTGGTGCTGTCAAATCCGGCGCGTTATGGCTATGCGTTCGTGTACCTGCCGGGCCAGAGCCGCACCCAGACAACGCCCTTTCGACAGCCCATGGCTGTGGGCCGTTACGCCTTGCGCATTTTTCGCGATGGTTTTCGAACCGTGCCGTCCGATACCACCATCTTTCTCAAACCGAATGAAGACGTGAATATTGTTGTACAAATGAGTCCGATGTGATGTCGCGTAAAACCACGAAAACAGGTTTGCTGCTTCTGTTCTGCTGGGCCGGGCTGGCATTCAGCCAGATCGCCTTGCGTGTTGTTTCCGTCACCCCTGAACCGAACTCGATCAAGGCGGACCCCGCTAGCACGGTCCGTGCTGTTTTCAGCGCTCCGCTGGACAGTACGGCGTTTGAACCGGGCGCTCTGGCGGTGTACAGCCGGCAGAGCGGCCGAGTTGCCGGCCAGGTGAGCTATGATTCGCTCCAACAGGCACTGCTGTTTGCTGCGCAATCCGGTTTTCTGCCCGGCGATCAGATCACGGTGACGCTGACCAATCGCCTCACCGGGCTCCAGGGTGAGCGTCTGCGTAACGGCTTTTCCTGGCAATTCATGGTGAGTGCAGCCAAAGGCGCGTTCAATTTCCAGGCACACCATCTGATCACCGGATTGGAAAACTCGAGTCTGGTAGCGTGTGATTTTAATGCCGACGGCATCGCCGAGGTCGCAGTGGCCGGTGTTCAGGGTGGAAAAAATCTGATCAAGTTCGCGCATATCGCCGGCCGTCGGTTCGAGGTTTTTGCCGAGGTGGAGATCCCTTCGGCAGTGCGCCCACTCTATGCGGCGGACCTGGACGGAAACACGGTGCCGGACGTGATCGCACTGCATCGCAAATCCTATTCCTTCTCCGTCTGTCCTCTGGACTCTTCCGGAAATCCCAGAACCGTAAAGACCTATGTTTTGCCCTCGCCGTTGATCGAGCCCCGTTCGGCGGCCATCTGCGATATGAACGGCGATGGTTTTCTCGATGTCGTGATCTATGGACGCATCACCTCCAACATGAGTTTGTTCTCGCTCCTGGTCTATTTGAACGACGGCCGGGGCGGTCTGGGCGACCGGGACGCTCCTTCTCACAGTTTTTATCGGGTGCTCAAGGGGGAATATGCGCTGGCCGCGGACCTGAATCAGGATGGATGGATGGACCTCAGCGTCACGCGGTCCTCCTCCGGCCTGTCCTTCGGCTACTTTTTGCATCCGGGCAATCTGCTGGATTTTCCCAACTCGCCGACCATGATACCCGGCGTCAGCGGCGATCTGGAACATGCGCTGGCGGCGGATGTGAACAGCGATGGACAACTGGATCTGATTACCTCTGATGTCAATACCAGTCAAATCAGCGTCTGCCTGGGCAAATGGTCTGATACCGGGCAGCTGACCTTTGCCAGGCCAACGCTTTTTTCCGCCACGCCGGCCACCAACTGGATCGAATGCGGCGATGTGGACGCTGACGGAGATTTGGACCTCGCCACGCTGGGCAGCAAACAAAACACCTTTATGCTGCTCCGCAATGCCGTCGGCGTGTTCTCGCTGCAGAACACTTTTACGCCGTCG
>DAIQOA010000358.1:0-2163 GCA_036788095.1 bacterium
AAACAGATGCCTGCAATGTCTGTTCACAGACTCTGAGCGCCGAAGGATCTAGCGACGAACAGGAAATGCGAAAGAGTGGAATTTTGTGCGTCGATAGATTCCTCGCCCTTTGCAACTGCCTTTCCCTTTTCAGAATACGGGGCTGCGGAATGACAAAATGATGATACCGGTAATACTTATTGCGATCAACACAGTGCTTCGTTGTTTTAAAAACCAGTTTATAAAGCTGCAATAGGGCATTTAAATAATTAATGGCTGAATCGCAGGTTGTCCGCGGTTCAGCGTTTGCCCACGTTGCCTTTGAACGGCCGCTCACGCTTGAAATCAGGAATAAAATCATCGCCGGCCTCGTGATCCGCGGTCATGTGCTGGACAAAGAGATTGCGAAAGCCCAGCGCCAGGGCGTGTTCGTAGACGCGATAAAATTCCTCGTTGCGCAACGGCCGGTTCATCTCCGCCAGCTTGAGCATGCGCAGCGGCCGGTACTGGGACATCAGGCTGATGGGCAGCTTGGGGCCGAACTCGCCGTAGAGAATGGACAGGGCGTCTATCGAGTTCTGTTCCTGTCCCGGCAGCACCAGATGGCGCACCAGCACGCCGCGTTGCGCGATCTCGCGCCGGCCGGCGCTGCTGTCGAGAAATCCTTTTTGCCGGACCATCTCGCCGATGGCCGACAGCGCCACGGTGGGATAATCCCGGCAACGCGACAGCGCATGGGCCAGCTCCGCATCCGCGTATTTATAATCCGGCATATGAATATCCGCATACTCCTGCAGCCGTCTTACCGCCTCGACTTTCATGTAGCCTGAAGTGTTATACAGAATGGGGATCGTCACCTGTTTTTGACGGAGCAGGGTGACGATCTCGATGGTGTGCGGCAGAAAATGGTCCGGGGTGACGAAATTGACGTTGTGAATGCCCTGGGTGGCCTGCAGCTGCTGCAGTCTTTCCGCCACTTGACTGGAGGTGAAGGATTTGCCCACATGAAAACAGGAGATCTGGTAGTTCTGGCAAAAGACGCAGCGCATGGCGCAGCCGGAAAAGAAAACCGTGCCTGAGCCGTGGGAGCCGCTGATGGGTGGTTCTTCGCCAAAGTGCGCTTCGATCGAGGCGATGCGCAGTTCCGCGGTTTCGCCGCAAAAGCCTTTTTTTCCCTGCAGCCGGTTGACCGCGCAGTTGCGCGGGCACAGGGTGCAATTCTCATAATCTTGCATGGGTGTGAGAAATTCGTTGAATCCAGGTTAGGTTGTAAATCATCGCTGATTAAGAGGGATAAAATAGCACCAATCCCATTCTTATGCAATGGAAAAGATCGTGCGCAGGGGTGTCCGTGCCGGCTTGGTTTGAGTGAAATACATTTTATTGAAATTAAAAGCCTTGATTCTTGGGGATTTTTTGTCTAATTTTTTTAGATTCTGCACTTTGGCCGCTTTTTTGGTATAATCATCATAGAAGGCATGCGCCTGATTCGCAGCGCATGGCCTGGTACTGATGGATCCAGTGAAAGCGTTGGATGTCACTGTCTGATGGTTCCATCACTAACCGGCTTTATCCATGCGCAACCGCTCAAACAAACGGCATGATCGGCCATGAAAACTATTTCACCCAAGATGGAGCTGCAAACGAATAAAGGATTCTCAATGGTTCGGAATCGCTCGGTTTTAATCCCGTTCTTTCTGTTATGGATCGCATCGGCTTTTCTCTGTTGCGCGCATCGTCCCAATTTCGCCGCGGAAAAATCCAACGTGGCCCAATTTAAACAAGAAGTGGACGCCATCTTTAACGATCCCTCGTTCGCCAACGCCCACTGGGGCGTGGCCATCCAGTCTCTCAAGACCGGCGAATTTTTCTATCTTCGTAATGAGGACAAAGAGTTCATCCCGGCCTCCAATATGAAGCTGTTCACCACCGCCGTGGCCATGAACAAATTGGGTCCCGACTATCGCTTTGTCACCCGGGTCTACACCAATGGTCTGCTTCGTCCCGACGGCGTACTGGAAGGGGATCTGATCGTCCGCGGCTGCGGCGACCCCTCGCTCTGTGGCCGCTTCCACGACGGCCGCATTACTCACGTGTTCGAGATGTGGGCCGACAGTCTGGCTGCCAGGGGCATCAAAGCGGTCAGCGGCCGGCTGATCGGCGATGACAACTATTTCGATGATG
>DAIQOA010000359.1:0-2133 GCA_036788095.1 bacterium
GGGTGGTATGTTTCGGCTGCAGTCCCTCCAGCAGCGGATGGCCGACAAAATGGGTGCGGATGCCATGGCGGCTGAAAAACGGCACTTCAAAGTCAAAGAGCACGGCCATCTCGTCGATGTGGCCGGCCATCTTGGCGGCGCGTTGCGGCCGCCAGGCCCAAACCTGAGGCGCGATGTAATAAAAGGTTCGCACCCCCAGGGCTTTGGCGGCTCGGGCCAGACGCAGATTGAACCCCGGATAATCGATCAACACCAGCACATCGGGTTTGCGGGCCTCGATCTCGGCGAGGAGATGGTTAAAAATACGGCGAAAGTAAAAATAGTGCCGCGCCACTTCGATAAAGCCGATGTACGCGAGCTGGCTCACGTGGTAGTACAGGGACATGCCGGCCGCTTGCATCGCATCGCCGCCGATGCCGAAAATTTCCGCCGCCGGGTCGAGCTGTTTCAGGGCTGCGACCAGCCGGCCTCCGTGCAAATCGCCGGATGCCTCGCCGGCACTGATCATGATTCGGGCGGACATGGCCGGGCCTAACGTAACAGCCAGATCAGGAAGATGAGCAGCGAGACCAGGGTAAAGCTCTGCAGCGAGTTGCGTTCGGTGCGCAGCGCTTTGCGCCAGGTGGTGGGCACGCGATCGCCTTTGCCCCAGGGCGTGATTCTGGGGATGATGCGCGGCACAGCCGCTTCGTATTCGGAGAAAACCTGAGGAAATTTTTTGCGCAAAAAATCCTCCTCCAGGGTGATGATGGCATAGTACTGGATGCCAAAGAGAATCAAATAGAGAAGCAGCATCCACGGCATCCATGGCCAGGCCATGATCAGCACGCCCAGGCTGAGCAGGAAATTGCCGGCGTAGAGCGGATTGCGCAAGTGGCCGTAAGGGCCGTTGGTCACCAATTCATCCGCGCCCACTCGGCCGGTGGTGCGGGTGGCGGATCCGGAATAGCGCAGCGCCCATAAGCGGGTCAACTGTCCGCAGGCGGCGATGGCCAGGCCGAGGAGCAGCGACCCGCCGCTCGGTTTTGCCAGAATCAGCGCGGCGATGATCAGGGGGATCGGTGTGTAGCTTCGGTATTTGAAAAAAAACTCGCGATAGCCCATAGGATCCTTACAAAATGAGGGTGTCTTGTGGTCGGCAAAAAGATGGTATTGATTGGTAAATATAGCCTTTTGTCCATTGGAGATCAAGCTATTTATGCTGCGGCGAGCGGGCCGGTCTCCTGCTCACGAGAGGGAGGATGCCGTTTGTTTTACACGCGTGCTTGGTTTCTGCAGGGGGAGAGGAACCCATCGACGAACGGTTCTTATCCCTTTTGCATAATCGCTGTGTCGATAGATCCTTCAGCGTTCTGTTGCTTCTATCAGCATACCCGGCGACGCATCGACTCGCGCGCGAATATTCTGTTCAGCGATAGCTCCGGCGCTCCAGTGTTCTGTGTCCCAGTCAGTAACTCACGCCGGCTCATACTCTGCATAAAACAACCGAAAAAGTAAAATTGACCGGCGGTTCATCCTCCGCTTCTGTGGTGAAGGATTTGCCTTTTCGAGGATCGCAGAAGGTCCAGAAGAGCACGACTATAATCAGGATAAAAAAAGCGGCAGAGTCTGGGCTTTTCGCCTAAAGCGCCCAGCTTGTTGGTGGCATGTCGTGTGTTGCCCAGATACCCCGGCAGGATGGTAAGAGCAAGCAGGAATAGCACAGGGCGAGCATCTATTTCCATCGCCAACATCGCATCGGCCAGCTCAGGAGAAAAATCAAAAGGCCTATGAAAACCTATCGGCCCAGCTATTGACGAATGATTGCAGTGATCCTCTCAGCCACCCGCAGCGCGTTCAGGCCGTCCTCACCGCTGACCTTTGGTCTGCTGTTCCGGCGAATGGCGTCGAAAAAGCTGCACCATTCTGCGGTCATGGCGTCGCCTTCAGGGATCTCGGCCTGTTCGTAAAGGATGTTGCGTTTGCGGCTGCCTTTTTCAATCTGGCCGAGGATGACCGTACTGGGCAGATTGGAATCGCCCTCTTTCAGCTGAAAGATCTCGGTGAGCCGCTGCAGGAAATCGATAGAGATGTAGGCATCGCGCTGAAACAGGCGCATCTTGCGCATCTTGCGTTGTGA
Source organism: bacterium (assembly GCA_036788095.1). GTDB lineage: Bacteria > Zhuqueibacterota > Zhuqueibacteria > Residuimicrobiales > Residuimicrobiaceae > Anaerohabitans. Next base: position 2,120 of record DAIQOA010000359.1, read on the forward strand.
GATGCGGCTGGCGG
>DAIQOA010000360.1:0-2038 GCA_036788095.1 bacterium
CGCGCGAGACGATGCCGGTGATGGGTTCGCCGGGAACCGGGCTGCAGCATTTGCCGAATGTGATCATGATGTTATCCATGCCGGCAACGCGCACGCCGCGAGTGGATTTTCTCGCTTTCTCGATAAAGCGGGTGATAAAGCTGGGGTCCTGCAGTTGCGGCTTATCCTCGGGCAGGATCTTGCGCAACAAAGACTCTAATTTCAAATCGCCGCGGCCCAGGGCGACGAAAAGCGACTGGCTGTCCTTTTGATTGAACTTGGCCGCCAACTCTTGTAAATCAATGTCTTTGATCTTGATGGAAAATTTCTGCAGCGCTCGAGTGAGCATCTCTTCGCCCAGCGCAGAGCTGTTCTGATCCTCTTTGTCGCGTAGATATTTTTTGATGCGTGAGCGAGCGCGGCTGGAAACGACAAAGCGAAGCCAATCGTTATTCGGCTCCTGGTTGCCGGAGGTTAAAATTTCCACGGTATCGCCGCTGTGGAGTTCATGGCTGAGCGGGACGATGCGGCCGTTGATTTTCGCCGCCAGACAATGGATGCCGACGCTGGTGTGCACGGAAAAAGCGAAATCCACCGGCGTCGAGTGAGCCGGAAGCCGGTGTAAATCTCCTTTTGGGGTAAAGACAAAAACCTCGTCCTGAAATAGACTGATTTTCAGATGCTCCATAAAATTAGGAGAATCCGATTCATTCTCCTCGTATTCCAGCAGTTGTCTCAGCCAGACCGAGTGCTTGTCCAGATCGTCCTCGCGCAGCCGGCCCTCTTTGTAGCGCCAGTGTGCGGCAATGCCGTCCTCAGCGGTCCGGTGCATCTGTTCCGTGCGTATTTGAATCTCAACCCGTTTGCCGCCTGGCCCGATCACCGTGGTGTGCAGGGATTGATAGCCGTTGGCCTTGGGCATGGCGATATAGTCTTTGAAACGTTCGTGGATGGGAGTGTAGAGCGCGTGAATCAGGCCGAGGGTGTGATAGCATTCTTCGATTTTGTCCACAATAACGCGCACGGCGAGCAGGTCATAGATCTCTTCGAAAGGGATGTTGCGTTTGTTGATTTTGTTGTAAATGCTGTAGAAATGCTTTGGCCGGCCTTCAAACCGCGCCTGAATCTGCGCCTTGACCAGTGCTTCACGCACGGGCTTGGTGACCTCGAGAATATAGTTCTCACGGCTGGCGCGGGTGTCGGCGATGCGTTGGTTGAGCTCTGCATAGGCCTCAGGCTCCAGGTACTTGAGCGCCAGATCCTCCAATTCCCATTTGATCTTGGCCAGCCCGAGCCGGTGCGCCAGCGGGGCATAGACCTCACGGGTTTCCAGCGCGATGCGCCGCCGTTTTTTCTCCGGCAGGAACTCTAAAGTGCGCATGTTATGCAAACGATCGGCGAATTTAATCAGGATCACCCGAATATCGCGGACCATGGAGAGCAGCATTTTGCGAAAGTTCTCCGCCTGCCGCTCTTCAAATTCCATCAGCTTGATCTCAGAGATCTTGGTGACCCCATCCACCAGTTGGGCGATATTGTTGCCGAACTCTTTTTGCACCTGTTCGATGGATACATCCGTATCCTCGGCGACATCGTGGAGCACACCGCCGGCGATGGTCTCATAGTCCATGCGCAGGCTGATGAGGATTTTGGCCACCTCGAGAGGATGATCGAAATAGGGTCTGCCGGATTTACGCAGCTGATTCCGATGGGCGTTATAGCTGAACTCGAACGCCTTGCGCAGCAATTTGACGTCCATGTTCTGATTATACCGCGAAATGCGGTGCATCAGCCCTTCGAAAAGCTGTTCGGATTTCTTATCCATAGCATCGTGCCGTTCGAGTTCGGCGAAATTCAACCAAAAGAATTGCAGCGCGGTCATTGGCTGCAGAGGCTCTTGGTCGGGATCTAAGGCTAAAACGCGTCCATGGACACGGATGTATCTTCTCTGCGGGTCGCTTCTTTATTGGCGAACATAACGTATTCGCCGACGAACACCAATTCAATGGTGTCGGTCGGACCGTTGCGATGCTTGGCCACTATGATCTCGGCGATGTTC
>DAIQOA010000361.1:0-2038 GCA_036788095.1 bacterium
AAGCCGTTCCATCAACGTTGCAGCCCATCGCAACCGGCAGCGCTTTACTGCAGCCGATTCAGCCGTACCGCCTCGCTGATCACCGAACCAGCACGCTCTTGATCGTACGATGCTGATCGTTGCTGAGCATGCGTATGAAATAAACGCCGCTGGGAACAGGCACTCCTGATTCATCCGTAGCGTGCCAGACCACGCTATGGCTGCCGCTCGAGGCCATACCGGATTTCAGCAGGCTCACCTGCCGGCCCTGCTGGTCATAGACCGCTAAATGCACCCGGCTGGCCTGCGGCAGATAATAGACGAGTTGGGTGGAGGCGTTGAACGGATTGGGAAAATTCTGCTCCAGCCGCCACTGCTCCGGTCTGCCGGCGTGTTCATCAACCCCAGTGGCCTGCTTGCTCAGTACATAGCCTTGAATGGGTTCCGCGGTGTCTGAACCCCACAGTGATTTTTTTCCGCCATAGCCCAACGCCAGCGCGCCTTCGGACAGCTCACCGCTGCCTTCCAGGGAGAATGAAATATCGATGACCCTTCCTGGTTTCATCACCGGTTCCCCATCGAAGCGATTGAAAAATCCCCACATGGGCGCTTTCATCTCCGCCTCATGACCATCTGGCGATACGGCGACTTTGATAATGCCGTTCTCGTACACCGGTCCTCGATCCGACACATAGGTAAAGGTTGAATCCGGAAACACGACCCACTGCAGGTAATCGTCATAATTGCCCGGGGCCAGGCGAATGAGATACTGGGCGAGCTCTGCACGGCCCTGCGCCAGTTCCTGCTCTCCGATGAATGAATGCAGGATATAGTGGCCGGTATTAAAACTGCCGTTGTAAAACTCCACCTCCATGTTCATGTCGTATCCGGTCGAGTTGGGCCAATAATTGCCCTCCTGCAGAGGATAGCCGGTAGCGTCATCGTTGTCCACATCGATGGTGATGATAAAATAAAAGCGACCGTCGCGCACGCCGTCGGCGGTTTTGACCGACGTGCGGCCGATGAGGCCGCGCGATTTGACGTATCCATAAAGCGCTGTATCATCATGGGTGAATTTGACCTGCAGGATGTCCACGTCGCTGTACTGACGGGCCACCGGCGCCGATGAATGGCCGTACCAATCGGTGTCATGTTCGTCGTTAGCCGGGTCATCCACGAAGGTCGTCACCGGCAGCCAATCATCAAAGCGTCCGTCGATGGTGATGGGGGTTTGACCGTACACCATGAGCGGGAGCATCAACCCTATTAGATAACGCAGCAAAATAGACTCCTTTCGCGGCCAAGAGAACCCGGGATTCCCGGCGCATTCTTCTCAGCCAAGTTATTTTAATTATCTCTTTGATAATATTGCTATTCCTTGCTATATTCTGGCATTAACCAGCTCAACGCAACCCTTCATCCGCATGAAAGGCCTTATCATGAAAAACATCCGTCTTCTCTGCTTGGGGATGGTCTTGATGCTTGCCGGTTGTCACACCGCTGGCCGTTCGCTGCATCCGTTCAACGCGCCGGCCTACAACATCGCCAAGCCCTGGCGGGGTGATCGCTTTGCCAATGATAAAAAATCCTTCCAGTTTGTTGTCATCGCGGACCGGGCCGGCGGCAACCGACCCGGCGTGTTTGAACAGACCATTCACAAGATCAACCGGCTGCAGCCGGAATTCGTCCTGTCGGTCGGCGATTATATCGAAGGCAAAACAGAGGATGATTCACTGTTAGCCGCAGAGTGGGATGGTTTTTTCAAAGTCCTTGAACCGCTGCAGATGCCTTTTTTCTGCCTGCCGGGCAACCACGACATCAGCAATCCATTCATGGAGCAGGCCTACATTGATCGAATGGGTATGAGCTATTATCATTTCGTCTACGGCGACGTCCTGTTTCTCTGCCTGAATACCGAAGACCCGCCGCCGACGCATATCAGTGAGTCGCAGATCCAATATATGGAAAAAGCTTTGCGGGACAACCAGAAGGTAAGCTGGACCATGGTTCTCTTGCGCAAGCCGATGTGGTGATTATTAACACTTGCGCGGTCACCCTG
>DAIQOA010000362.1:0-2021 GCA_036788095.1 bacterium
CCGCCGTGCGGCGGATGATGTAATCGTTGGTCAACTCCTCCTCCTGGTAATTCTTGGGAATGTTTATGACCAGATCGAACTTGCGCTCGCGCAGATAATCCATCACGTTGGGGGTTTTTCCCGACAGCGGCCAATGCACCTGTTTAGCGCTGATGCCGTGCTCCTCGAGAAATCGGGCGGTGCCGCCGGTGGCGTAGAAATTTATTCCCATTTCCGCCAGCTTTTGCGTGCTGGCCAGAAAGGCCGCCTTGGTGGCGATGGGACCGGTGGAGAGCAGAATGTTCTTGATCGGCAATTTATAGCCGACGGAAAGCAAGGACTTGAGGAACGCCTCTTCGAAATCGTCGCCCAGACAGGCCACTTCGCCGGTGGAGGCCATCTCCACGCCTAGGGTCGGATCGGCTCCGCCCAGGCGCGTAAACGAGAATTGCGGCGCTTTGACGCCGACGAATTCGAGATCGAAAACCGAGCCCGCATAGTGCGGCACATGATGGCCCATAATGACGCGGGTGGCAATGTCGATAAAATTGACGCCGAAGATTTTTGAGACAAAGGGAAAACTGCGCGAGGCGCGCAGGTTGCACTCGATGACCTTGACCTCATTGTCCTTGGCCACGAATTGAATGTTGAACGGGCCGTCGATCTTGAGGGCGCCGGCGATCTGGCGCGCAATTTTTTTGACTCGGCGGGTGGTCTCGAGAAAGGTGCGCTGCGGCGGCAGCACCATGGTGGCGTCGCCGGAATGGACGCCCGCATTCTCCACATGTTCGGTGATGGCATAGACTCGGATCTCGCCCTTTTGCGCCACCGCATCGATCTCGATCTCTTTGGCGTCCTCGATAAATTTGGTGATCACCACCGGATGGTCGGAGGAGATGACCGAGGCCTTGTCGAGATATCTTTTCAGCTCTTCGTCGTTGGAGGCCACGCTCATCGCCGCGCCGCTCAGCACATAGGAAGGCCGGATCAACACCGGATAGCCCACATCATTGGCAAAGGCGACGGCTTTTTTCATATCGCTCAACTCCGCCCAGGCCGGTTGATCGATCTGCAGGTCGTCGAGCAGTTTGGAAAACTTGTGCCGGTCTTCCGCGTTGTCGATGGACAGCGGCGAGGTGCCCAGCACCCGAACGCCGAACTGATGCAGCCGGAGCGCCAGGTTGTTGGGAATCTGCCCGCCCATGGAGATGATGACGCCGATCGATCTCTCCTTCTCATAGATATCCACCACCGACTCGAAGGAGAGTTCATCGAAATAGAGTTTGTCGCACTGATCATAGTCGGTGCTGACGGTCTCCGGATTATAATTCATCATGATGGAGGTGTAGCTCATGTTCCTGAGCGTCTGCACCGAGTTGACGCAGCACCAGTCGAATTCCACCGAACTGCCGATGCGGTAAGCGCCGCCGCCGAGCACGATCACCGAGTTACGGTCGGTGAAGGTCAGGTCATCCTCCTGGCCGTTATAGGTCAGATACAGATAATTGGTCTGCGCCGGATACTCGGCCGCCAGGGTGTCGATCTGCTTGACGCAGGGCGACAGACCATAGCTCTTGCGCAGTTCGCGGACCTCCGGCTCGTCCTTTTCCAACGCGCGGCCGATCTGCCGGTCGGAGAACCCGAGCTGTTTGGCCTCCTGCATGACGTCGCGCGGGCAACGCTGCTCGCCGACGTTTTTCAGCCGGCTCTCCATCTCGACGATGTTGCGGATCTTGTAAAGAAACCAGGGATCGATGTGGGTAAGCCGGTGGATCTCATCGATGGACATGCCTTGCTTGATCGCTTCCGGAATCGCCAGCACGCGCATGTCCGTCGGTTCCACCAGTTCCTGGCGCAGATCGTCTACCTCCATCCGCCGGTTCAGCACAAGGCCGTCAAAGCCGGTCTCCAGCATACGGATGCCTTTCTGCAGCGCCTCCTCGAATATACGGCCGATGGCCATGATCTCGCCGACGGATTTCATGCCCGAACCGAGCATTTTGGACACCAGGCGGAACGTTTGCAGGTCCCAGCGCGGCATC
>DAIQOA010000363.1:0-1952 GCA_036788095.1 bacterium
TTCCAGGGCGCCGGCAGCCAGCACCTTGAAGGCGATCCATGGCTGCGCGAGTCTGGCCATAAAGGCGACGGTTTCCTCCGGTTCGCGGCACCAGATGTTATCGTGCTCCGGCGTCGGCTTGGCCGACCAGTAATCGGTGGTATGCAATGTTTTGACCCAAAAGTCCGGCTGAAGGCCCTTTTCGACACAGCCCTGGATAGTGGCCAGATGATGGCCGCCGATGCCGGCCGGCCTCTTGTTCTGACGGATAAGCTCCAGAGCTTCAAGGATCAGGTCGAAACGGCCCTCACGCACCAGCCGGTCTGCGATCTGACCCTGAATGTAACAGGCATGGGCGCCGCTGTCGATGGACATTTTGATGCCGGTGATCAGGTCGTCCTGAAAAGCGCAGTCGGAGATAAACTGGATTCGACCGCCCACTTTGCGCCAATAGGCAGTGATCAGGCGCGTCAGCTGCGGATTGCACAGCAGCGTGTCGATGCCGCATGTTTCAGCCAGCTGCAGCGTGTCGAATACCTTCTGGTCCGTATGATAGGCCTTGACCAATTTGGACACGTAAAGTAAATCACGGCTATGCGCCCATCCTCCGATCAGATTGCCGCCCAGAATCAAGCGGCTGATCTTCAGCGATCCGATCTGTCCCTTGGACAGCGCGCCCTTAAGCTCTTTGACCGCGGAGAAGCGAAAGGTCTTCAGGGTGGCGGAGGTCGCCATATCCTCTGGCCTCAGCCTGGCGGCCAGCAGATGCTGTTCCTCCCAGGATTCCCATTGCCGTTTCCGCCGGAAAGCATAAGCGAACGCAGCGCCAAAAGGCAAAACCAGGAGGTTCCTGAGCACATACCGCCGCGGCAGATTGACCGAGTCGACGGTCCCCTCATCCTGTTCAGCGCGTCGTCGGACCAGTTTGGCCCGTTTGCGAAAGCCAGAGACCATCGGACCCAACCCCCAGGTGGGATAAAACAGCAGAAACACCAGCGCCAGCAGCTCGACCAGATTTTTATCGATCAACAGATAACTGCCCTCGCTATGCAGGCCGGAGAAAGCACCGATGAGCGCCGGATTGGCGATGTAGTAGAGCGTCAGCAGCACGATGCCGATCAAGCAGCCGGTGCGGATCAAAACGCCCAGCAGCAAACACAGGCCCACTGTGATCAAGCCGATGATGTTGAGAAAATCCACCGCCTGGAGAAAAGGCGGGTGCGCGACGATCCAGTGAAACAGATCGGACAGCAGCCATTTGGATTCAGAAAGGAAGGCAGCGGACGACCAATCGGTCGACAGCGCTTTGATCAAACCTTCATAGAGGAACTGCCATCCGATCGCCATGCGCAGGAGCGTGGCCAGAAAAGAAAAAATCCCGGACGGTTCCTTACCAGCCTGCAGAGAGTGCGGCATCTCGCCTCCTTTTCCTGAATGAGGAGCATCATTGCTATTTTAAATATACAAAATTTTGTCTACATTTATCCATCAAATAAAGGAGCGAGACCATGAGAGAGAAAAAAGCACCGTTGTCCGAGGCGGAGCTGAAAAAAATCGACGCCTACTGGCGGGCGGCCAATTATCTTTCCGTCGGCCAGATCTACCTGTACGACAACCCGCTGTTGCGCGAGCCGCTACAGCCGGAACACATCAAACCGAGACTGCTTGGCCATTGGGGCACCACGCCGGGCCTCAATTTCATCTATGTGCATTTGAATCGCATCATTAAAAAACGCAACCTGAACATGATCTACATCGCCGGTCCGGGGCACGGCGGTCCGGCGCTGGTGTCCAATGTTTTTCTCGAAGGCACCTACAGTGAATATTATACCGACATCTCCAACGACAGCGAAGGGCTCAAAAAGCTGTTCAAGCAGTTCTCCTTTCCCGGCGGCATCCCCAGCCACGTGGCGCCGGAACCACCCGCCTCGATCCACGACGCCGGCGACCTGGGCTACGCCCTGGCACATGCC
>DAIQOA010000364.1:0-1908 GCA_036788095.1 bacterium
GCAGCAGCACCAGGCCCAGGGTCTGAAACAGGATGGGGTCGGACGCATGCCACTCTCCGGGCAGCAGCTCGGGCAGAGCGGCGCCGGAATAGAGGCTGGTGACCACACGATAAGCGCTGCGAACTTGTCCCTGGTGGTCCATCAACCCGGCGGTAAACAGATTGGTGTTTGGCCGGTCGCCCCAAAGCAAATGCGGCGTATCGCTCTGATAGTCGCGCAAAGGGCTGATGAGAACCCCCTGCATTCTCTCCGCGTTCAGACAGGTGGTTAACGTGTTTTTGACCTGATAGGCATGGAGCTGTTCACTGTAGGACTCTTGCAGCGCAACCGGCGGCATGGGAACGGTTACGCGGTAGATAACCGGACAGGACGTGGAATGACGCAGATCAGTCAGCGCGGCAAGGCGTTCAGGGCGAACCTCCCATATCGCCAGATCGACCGGCAGCACGGCCGGCAGGGGCCGTTCGCCGCGAAATCCGGCGTAAATCAACCGCGCGTCTTTTGCCCGGACGAACCGGCTCATGTCCTGCAGAAAAGAGAGCGCCCGGCTGTCATGGGCATCATAGCCGTTGCCCAATCCCCAACCGACGACGCACGGATGCCTGTGGCCGAATTCGATCAAATCCGTCAGCAGCTGCTCGGTTTTCTTTCGCAGATCGCTGTTGGCTAAATGGCGTGAAGGTAAATTGATCAGAGGCACTTCCACCAGCACCGCCAGACCCAATTGATCGCACACCGACAGCATCTGTTCCGAGGGGGCGGCGCCCAGAACGCGGACACTGTTGGCGCCGGTTCGAAAGATGGCCTGCATATCTTCGCGAACCCGACGGCTGAGCTCTTGCTCTCCCAGCTCTTTATAGGAAAAATCCTCCATCCATTCGATGGCCTTCCAGCGCATGGTGGAGGCCTTGAGTGCCGCGCCTGCGCCGGCCGCCACCTCTGCGCGATCCACGGCGGTCTCAGCCTCGAACAGAGTCGTACGCACGCGATATAAAACCGGATTCCGCGTAGTCCAGGCTGCTGCATTGAACAGCGGAATCTGGGCCCGCAACTCCGGCGTCAAATGCGTGACTGGCAGGAGCATCGTTTGCACCGGCTGGAGCGTATCGGCGGTAAAAACTTCTATCAGTCCTTTGAGCGGCAGTGGGGCAGCCGTCAGGGTGTCGCGTGCCGGAGTCTGAATCTCTACACGGATGTCCAGGTCTGTCGGCTGCACCTGTACGCTCACCGAACGGATGCAGGGTCCCCGGCCATAGACCAATTTGACCGGCCGCACGATGCCGCCGGCTAGAGTGGGCAGCCCGCGGCTGCGCACCCAGTGTGGTATCGTGGTCTTGTAGTTTACCCGCGTGTCCAGGTCCACCACCAGCTCATTGCGCTCGTTGAAAAACAGATCCTCTTTGGCAATTTCAAAGCTGATAGGCGTTGATGCGCGCTGCCGCGTGCCGAGCAACTTTTTGTTCAGATAGACGGCGCTGACGCCTTGCAAATTTTCAAAGAGCAGCCGAAACCGCTCACTTTGATGCGAGGGTTCAAGGGTAAAAAACCGGCGGAAGGAATAGTGACCCCGGCTGCGTAAAACATGGGGCACCTGAATAGGATGCCACTGATCCCGAGCGCTGATACGATAGTGCCAGGCGCCATTCAGCAGCACCTCGCCGGAACGAACCAAGCTGTCGGGCCGTTGGAACCGTTCCCAATACACCGCATCGTCCGCCCGCACGGCGCTGACGCAAAAGACCGCAAGAGAGAGCAGAAAAATCTTTTTCATGGTTTTGTTCCGCTTTTTGAAGAGTTCAGCGTCCGGACCGCGGCCCGGGTCGCTTGCAGCAATGGCTTAGCTGTCAGCGGGCTGCCGACAGCCGATTGCATCCAGGCATCCGGCGTCAGGGCACCGAGCGTGCACAT
>DAIQOA010000365.1:0-1867 GCA_036788095.1 bacterium
GCCGTCGTGATCCATGCGCGTCAGGACGATCTCATCGCCCGGTTGGATCAGAAAGATACGAGGAACAACTACGACCAGGCGGTGGCCAATCTGGAGGTGGCGGACGCGAACTTGAAGCAGAAACAAAGTGAACTGACGCGCAAACAGGAATTGTTCAACAAGGGATTGATCTCAAACTCTGAATTCGATATTGCCAAGCTGGCGGTGGTGGAAGCTCAGGCGCAGCTGGTGCGTTCGCGCATCGATGTCGACAACAGTGACATTCGCCTGAAGGAGACCATCGTGCGCTCGCCGATCAATGGCATCATCCTGACCAAGGATGTGGAAACAGGCCAGATCATCTCATCCGGCATCTCGAGCGTCTCCGGCGGCACTCTGATCGCCACCGTGGCGGATATGCGGGAAGTCTATGTAAAAGCGGATGTGGATGAAGTGGATATCGGCAAAATCGCTCCCGGGATGAAGGCCAAAGTTGTGGCGGATGCCTATCCAGATAAAACATTTCAAGGACAGGTTTTACGCATTGCCGCCCAATCCTCGGTGGTGCAGAACGTCACCACTTTTGAAGTCACTATCCTGGTGGACAATGCCGGTGGTCGTCTCAAAGCCGGCATGAACGCCACAGTGGACATTCTGGTAGCTGACAAGAAAAACGTGCTGCTGGTGTCCAACGAGGCGCTGATGAGCGATAAGGAACTGTTCAGCGAGATGCAAAAAGTCCGTATCGCCATGGGCGGCGGTCAGGGGGAGGCAGGACGTTCTGGACGTCCCGGCGGCGGCGAAGCTTCCGGCCGGCGGCGAGAGCAAGGCGGTGAAGGCCGCATGGGACGTGGGTCTGGAGCCGGCCTGCGGCCCGGTGCGGGCGCAGCCGAGGGTGCGCCGCCGTCAGGTCGTGAGGAAGGACAGGAAGTCACTTCGCGGCGGGGCGTTATTCTCAAGACCGGCGAGGGTTTTAGGCCGCGTATGATCAAAACCGGCGTCAGCAATTACGATTACACCGAGGTGCTCGAGGGATTGCAAGAGGGCGACGAGGTCGCTTACGCCTTCTTTTCCAGGGCTAAGGAATCCAGCGACCGGATGAAACAGCGCATGACCGAGCGCAACAACATGAACAGCGGTTTTCGCAATCAATCCTCCTCCTCCTCGAGTCAGACGCAGACTCCTTCCGCGCCTCCTCCGGGCGGCGGCCCGAGATAACCAGAGAAGAGCAGAGACCATCCATGAAAAAAAAGCAACGTCATTTCTTTACAGAAATATCCGAGGGCGTTCATATCGCACTGTCCTCTCTGGCGGCCAATAAAATGCGCGCCATCCTGACCATGCTCGGCATTATCATCGGCGTCGCCGCCGTGATCACCATGGTTGCGCTCGGTACCGGGGCGCAGAAAGCCGTGGCAGACCGGATTCAATCGCTGGGCTCCAACCTCCTCTACGTCAATCCGGGATCTTCACGTTCCGGTCATGTTCATTTCGGTTCCGGCAGCAGCATCCGGTTGAAAGAGGAAGATCTTAAAGCGTTGCAGGAAAAATGCATCTATGCCGCCGCGGTGATTCCAGAGTTCAGACGCAACGCCCAGATCTTGTGGAACGGAAAAAACTGGAACTGCTCGGTCATCGGCACCCTGCCGGAATACGAAAGCGTCGCCAACACGCCGGCCACCCAAGGCCGTTATTTTTCACAAGACGAGGTTGACACCTACCAGCGCGTGGCGGTCATCGGCGCCGACATCATCACCAACCTGTTCGGCGAGACGCCGCCGGTGGGTGAAGTCATCCGCATCAACAAGGAGAACTTTGTCGTCATCGGTGTGTTGGAACGAAAAGGGCAGTCCGGATTCCGCAACAACGACGATCAGATCCTCATTCC
>DAIQOA010000366.1:0-1853 GCA_036788095.1 bacterium
GGATTCGCGACTGCTGCCGGGCACAAAGAGCAGCGCGTGAAACTGGATCGGCGCATCAGCGGAAAAATGCAGCCGTGTCAGAGGATTGTCCGATTCAACGGCGATGAACTTGAAAAATTCGTTATACTGCTCTTCGCTGACCTGCGCTTTGGGCTCGCGCCAGATCGCGGAGATCTTGTTGATCTGTTCGCCGTTGAGGCGGATGGGAAACGGAACAAAGTTGGAATATTTTTTTATCAGCGACTCGACGCGTTGCTTTTCGCAGAACTCCTGGGCGTCCTCGCGTAGATAAACCTTGATGGTGGTGCCGCGAGGCGTTTCGCCGGCCGGCTGGATGTCATAGGCGCCCTGGCCGTCGCTGCTCCAGACGTGCGCCGACTGCGCTGCATCGGCGGAGCGCGAGGTTAACTCGACGCGTTCCGCGGCCATAAACACGGAGTAAAAACCCACGCCGAAGCGGCCGATGAGGTTCAACCCCGCCTCCTGCTGCACCGCCATCTGTTTGAGAAACTCGCCCGTGCCGGAATGTGCGATGGTGCCTATGTTCTGCACCATCTCCTCCTGCGACATGCCGATGCCGCTATCGCGGATGGTAAAAGTTTTTTTATTCTCATCCAGCTCGATCCAGATGGCGAACTCGAGATCGGAATCCACGATGGGCTCGCCCTTGATCGTTTTGAACCGCGCCTTGTCCAAAGCGTCCGCCGCATTGGAGACCAGTTCGCGGATGAAAATTTCACGATGGGTGTAGAGCGAGTGCGAGAGAATATGCAGCAGCTGCTGAATCTCTGCTTTGAATTCAAAAGTCTGTGTGGATGTTTCAGCCATGGCGATCATACTCCTTTTTTCTATCAACCAATATTCCGTCTACTCTTTCACCTGCGCCTGGTTCCAGTGCGCCGAAGGGCTCACTGAAAGGTGAGGTCGAGGACCACGATCTCGGGCCGGTTGCCCAGCCGTACCGGCGGTCCCCACGTGCCGGCGCCGGAAGAGACATAATAGTGGGTCTTTCCTCTTTGTCCGTATCCCCAGCTGATCTCATAGATCCGTTGGGTGATCCATTGAAAGGGCCAGATCTGACCGTGATGGGTATGGCCGGAGAGCTGCAGGGCGACGCCCGCGGCCTCGGCCTCCTCCAGCCCAAAGGGCTGATGATCCAAAAGGACGACGGGAAGATCATCGTCCGGCAGCGCCTCTTTAAGCTGCGCCAGAGCGGCACGGCTGCCTTTCATGTGAACGCTCTGCCGGTCATCCCGGCCGAGCAGATAAAAGGCATCGTTCACCCGCACACCCTCATCGCGCAGCACCTTCAATCCGCCTTTTTCCATCAGTGCAATGGAAGCGCCCACATTGGCGAAATAATCATGATTGCCGAGCACCGCATAGGCGCCGTAGCGGCTGCGCAGCGCCTGCAGGGAGCCGATCAACTCTTCGCGGTTCAGCCGGGTGACGTCCTCATCGAACAGATCGCCGACGATCAGCACCACATCGGGCTCCTGCCGGTTGATCAGCCGGGCGATCTCATGAAACCGTTCCGGCGGCAGCAGGGCGCCGATATGAATATCCGAAGCCATCACCACGCGCAGGCGCTCATGCCGGCCCTGTTTTTTTGCCAGCGCCAGATTCAGCCGGCGCACCTGCAGATGGCGGGCGTTCCAGGCGCCGGCCAGGGTCATGACTAGCGCCGCGGCCAGGATCGCAACGTAGACCCGAAGGCCGGCCGGCCCGCCCCACGCTCTCCAGCCCTGCGGCAGCACATGCAGCAGCCGCCCCAGCCCGCGCAGCATATCAGCGCCGAGCAGGAGAAAAAACAGGAACACCATGGCCGCCAGGTAATACGCGCCAACGTGCAC
>DAIQOA010000367.1:0-1851 GCA_036788095.1 bacterium
TCGCCGCCAGCACTCCGGTGATGGTGGCACAGGTGGAGGCAAAGATCGTGGCTCCGATGATCTCGGCCGGGTCCGCCGACTTGAGCACCGCACGGGCGGCGATGACGGTCATGGGGATGAGCGTGATGCTGCCGGTGTTCAGAGCGAGGAACATGATCATCGAATCCGAGGCCGTATCCTTGTCCGGATTCAGGGATTGCAGCTCCTGCATGGCCTTCAGTCCCATGGGCGTGGCGGCGTTGGAGAGCCCGAGCCAGTTGGCTGAGATGTTGAGCACCATGGCGCCGATGGCCGGATGGTCTTCCGGAATGTCCGGAAACAGCCGCCGGCTCACCGGTTTGATGGCGCGCGCCAGCAGGGTCACCAGGCCGGCCTCGTGGGCGATCTTCATAATGCCCAGCCAAAGGGTCATGACGCCGATCAAGCCAAGGGCGATGTTGACGGCCGTGCCGGCGGAATCCAGGGCCGCCTTGCTGACCTGATCGACGGCGCCGGTCACCATGCCGGTCACCAGTGCGATCAACAACAGGAAAAACCAGATATAATTCATCATGCCGAAGAAATCCTTTTCGCTGGACTGGGATGATCAGGAAGAGTTTTTCCCTTGAAGAAGGAAAAAGCCGGTGGTGCAAATAAAACTATTGTTTCATTATTTGGAAATGTGTAAATTTATCGCGTGGTTTTCATATCCATGATGTCTGTTGCAAAGTGATGGTCAAAATGGGATGCAATTCCATGTAATCTAATTATCTATTAATCTGGAGGCTGCGATGAAAGCTAAAGTTGATCCTGATCTGTGCACTGGTTGTGAACTCTGTGTCGATACAGCGCCGGACGTTTTTGAAATGAAAGACGATGTGGCCACTGCCAAAGTGGAAGTGGTTCCGACCGTGGCTGAGGAGGCTGCCAAAGAGGCGGCTGAATCCTGCCCCGCAGAAGCCATTTCGATCGAAGAGTAAACGAATCTTGCATGCGTGATAAATCTGCGCCGCCCAGGCGGCGTCGGCATAGTTCGTAACAGGTAAGGTTGGCCGGATTTCCGGCCAACCTTTTTTTTAGCCGCTCCCGGGTGCTGCGGACCGCGCCGGGGTGGTAAACAAGATGGCGTCCACTGCCCGTTTGCCGCATCGGCCAGCGAAACGCTGATCCAGTAAATACGGCTCAAACAGATTTTTTTGGCCGCACGCTTGCCGCTCGATCGAAAATCTCCTCCTTGCTGATCCCCGCTGCTCGGTACATGGCAAAGATGTTTTCCAACGGCGTTTCCGGCGGCACGGCATGCGAGGCCGCCAGAATGTAGCCTCCGCCGTCCCCGCTCATGCCCTCCAAAAGCCGGCAGGTTTCACGATAGACTTCCTCTGCGCTGCCACTGGGCAGCAACCCCT
The DNA here is from genome assembly GCA_036788095.1 of bacterium. Lineage (GTDB taxonomy): Bacteria > Zhuqueibacterota > Zhuqueibacteria > Residuimicrobiales > Residuimicrobiaceae > Anaerohabitans. The sequence goes on from DAIQOA010000367.1 coordinate 1,386, forward strand.
GTGTGTCCACTCCGCCCATAAACGCCAGCTGTTTGCCGAATTCTGCCTTCAGCTCCAGTGGATCCATACCCGGGCAATTGCACTGAATGGGATTTAAAACATCCATCCCGATCTCAATCAGATCGCCGATGATGGGGCGAAGGGAGCCGCAGGAGTGATAGGCAACCCATAGATCGTTGGCGTGGCCGACGGCAAAGATCTCAGCCAGCAATGGTTTGATTCGCTCCCGCCAGGACTTGGGGCTCATGATCATGCCGTTCTGGCCGCCGATGTCGTCGCCGGTCCACAGCCAGTCCAGCTGATAGCGTTCGCAGGCACGCCGGCTGACTTCGAGCGAGAAATCCGTCGCCTGGCGCAGCATATGATCGGACAGCTCGTGGTCAGCGGCCAGGTCCATGGCCGCCTGCTCCATGCCGCGAATGCGGCACACCAGCTCGAACACGCAGGGCGACAGGTCGCAGCCGAT
>DAIQOA010000368.1:0-1826 GCA_036788095.1 bacterium
CGAATGCCGATGTCGTAGATGCGGGTGTCGCCGTGCTGGCGCAGCAGATCATCATCGGCCTGCGGTGAGATGGCCTTGACCGGCAGATCGAAGGCAAAGTGCAGGTCGTGGTACACCTGTGCGCCGGTGGAGCAGATCACATCGATAAATCCCGCTTGCAATAAAGAGATCACCATGCCGCCCATGCCTCCGGCGATGCCGGCGCCCGAGATGCCCAGCCAGATGGTGTCGCCGTCGTCCACCATGCGCTGAAACAGCCGTGCGCCGCGGAAGACGTTGCGCGCCTCGAACGAGGTGCGGCCCATGAGCTGCAGCAATGCGCTCACGCTCACGCCCGGGCGAAGCGGTTCAGGGATGATATCCGGTGCATCGTGGAACAGAGAGTTGTCGTGGCGCATGATCAGTCCCATCCTTTGGGTGAAATAAAAAACCCTGTTTTACACCGCGTGTTAATATGGACAGCGGGAGAAGTAAAACAGGGTGAAACGATTAATCCATCAACATGACAGCGCAGGCCAGCACCGTGGTCCACAAACCGTCCTTGTGGCCTTTCGCCGATTGGGCGATGCTGCGGCTGGTAAAGCTGTACTCTTTGATCTGGTACAGTTTTTTCCGCTCGTTCCAGGCTACATTGGGATCCAGTTCGATGCCCAACGTGGAGGCGAGCATGGTGGCGGCGAGGTCTTCGGCAAAGTCGGTGACTTTTTTTTCCGTCTGTCCAAAGGCGTGGTGTTCGCTGATGTAACCGTACTGTGTGGGGTTGGTGGGGCGAGCCAGTCCGATGGCCGCGGACACCAGGCGGTTGGGTTCGTTGGTGCATTCCCGAGCCATCACGACAAAGGTGATCTGGCCTGGTTTGAGTTCGTTGACGCCCTGTTTGCGCGAAATGATTTTGCATCCGGGAGCGAAGATGCTCGAGACAGTGACCAGATTGCAGATTTCAATATCCGCATCTCTCAACGCCAGCTCGAAGCTTTGCAGTTTGTTCTTATGATAGCCGACGCCGTTGGTGAAGAACATTCGCTTGGGGATCAAATTCGAAATCGTTTCCAATGTTGCAGCCCTCCCAGAGGAAAGGAAAAAGAAAGGGGATCACTCCCGGTTGATTATAGTTGTAGATAAATTACGAATTTTCTAAATATAATACAAATGATATCCACAGCACCGGCTGTAGGGGCGATGGCGGTCAGGTGTGGGCGGCGGTTTTGCGGCGCCACAGCCGGTAAAAGAACACGGCGAACCCACCGCCCATGAGCGCTGTGAGCAATTGCGGCAACGCCATGATGGAAATCAGGGCAGGGGGCAGGGTTCTGCCCAGTAGCAGCGGCAGCAGGATTCGTGCGGCGGCATAGAGCACGATGAATTTGAGCGCCGCGGCGGCGGTTATGGCCAGACCGTTGCGCAGGTAATAGCGTGCGGCCGCGTTCGCCTGACGGTCCATGATCCAGGCAAAGAGCGCAACATAGGCCAAGTTGGCGAGAAGAATAAAGGGGATCATGGGCGCCAGCGGCGCCGGCAGCTGTCCGCGTAGCACGGCCAGCAGCGGTGTCAGGCACCCCAGGATGGCGCCGCCGGTTGCAGAGACCATCAGCGTGGTGATAATCAGCATGAAATTAACCAGCGGGCCGGTGACCGGCTGCGGCAGGCCGAGGAGTTGGATCACCAGGGTGATGGAGAGGAGAAACATCAACCTGGTGAGAGTCAGGGTTTGGGTCATAGCGATGAATTTTCCATTGTCGAGCCTGCGTGCTTGAGCGGCGTCTTTATTCGGTGCGGCTGAACACGAACGGCAGATTGACGGTCACAGAACCCTCGGGAATCGGTTC
>DAIQOA010000369.1:0-1785 GCA_036788095.1 bacterium
ACAGGGAGTAGCCCTGAAAGTCATAGACGCCGAAAAAGCGGTCGTAGGAATCCTCGGCGTTTTCGTCCCAATAGAGATAGACCTTGCCGTCCCCAGCCACGGCTTTGAGGGTGGGCACCTTGGGCGGCCGGGCGAAACTATAGTTGGCGTTGTAGATTTTCTGTACGGTTTCTTTTTTGCGAATGGCGTCTTCGAGCTGTTCTTTGCTGGTCTGACCATCGGCGAAAAACAGAGAGAAGGAAAAGCTGTTCCTGGTTTTGGCCGGCAGATAGACCGGGCCGGAATGGAACCAGACGCCGAGATTGTCGGCGAAGCGATATTCGTCCCCGCCAAAATTCACGGATTGATAGCACCACTCTAAAACCAGTTCATCGTCGGTATGAGTCGCCCGATCGCTGTGCGCGCCGCTCCAGAATCCGGTCAGGCCCACCTGGTCGCCCTCGTCCAGATCCTTCTCGTCGAAATCCGCTTCGCCATGGGTCGGCATACCATCGCCTTCACCCATATCGCGGCCGGTGTAGGCTTCGTCAAAGGGGCCGATGCCGTCTGCGCCGAGGTCGTCATTCAGGGGTTCGCCCAGATCCCACTGGCCGTTGTTGTTTTTGTCTTCAAAACTTTCCCAATCGCCGTCCTCGTCGCCGGACCAGTGCCAGCCGGAATAGAACTCGCCGGTTTGGGCTTTTTGTCTCCCTTCATCCAACTTGCCGTTGTAGTAATAACCGGTGGGCCCGAACAGCCAGACGCCCGGGCCGCTGTCGCGCCTTTCATCGACAAGCCCGTCTTCATCCGAATCGATGCCGTCATAGCCCAGGGTGGGGCTTTCAAGAAAGCCGTAGCAGGTCACGGGCACCGGGCTGTAGTTGCCAGGTTTACCAACGTTTTTGTAATCGTAACAATAGGCCACGTCCAATCGGGTATTGTATCCAGCAACATCATCATCATCGCCGCCGATTTTAAAGTCCGCGTACAGAGCGAAATAGACCGAATCGTAGGTGGTGGCGCCTTCATTTTCGGTGTCATAGAGCCAAAAGTTGTGGGTCTCGGTCATGACATTGCGCCATTGTAAAGAACGAACATATATCTGCGTACCCAGGCCACGCCGGCTGGAATCAGCCGCATCCGGGTAGTATTCAAATTCTTCATCCGGATCGTCATCGATGACGAAATAGGTTTCCAGGTCCGCGTTCATGATGCCCTTGCCGAAATAGCCGTTCCAGGCGCCGTGCCAGCCGGGATCGATGCTGTCGTCCATCTTGTCCGGCCAGGTGTCCGGCCAGGTGTAGGGATCGTCGCTCATGGCCGCTTCCAACTGCGAAGGATTGCAATAGCCGCCCAGGGCTTCATAGCGCCAGCGGGTTGAACCATCTGGCGCCACATCTCCTGTGCTATAACAGGTTTCACAGCAGGCCTGCATGACGCCTTGAGCATCCCTGATTCTCGTGGTGATGACCGGTCCGACGCCATCCATCTGCTGGTGGCCGCTGCCGATGGGATATTCCATGATGTACCCCATGATGCCGACATTTTGACCGATTCTGCCATCGTTCCAATAGGGGATGCGCGTGAGATTCCCGTCCATGACGCCATATTTTCGATGACCGATGTGACCATCTTCAGGCCGTAGAGCATAGGCGGCTGTCGCTAAAACAAAAACGCTTAACAGAATTGAACGCATTTTCATTGTAATTCTTTCCGTTTTATTTTTTTTTTATTTGATCAGCACAAATCTTCCGGTTTTTTCGCCGATGCCGGGGGCCTGGATATGATAGATATAGTTGCCGGCGG
>DAIQOA010000370.1:0-1757 GCA_036788095.1 bacterium
CCTGAACACCGGCAGCATCACGTTCATCCCCATGACGGTCATCGCCGCCCGCGCGGTGCTCAAATCGGCGGATCCGGCAGAGATCATCGGAGCCACGATCTTTGCCTCCACCTGCGCCACCATCGCCGGGGTGCTGGCGGCGAAATTCTATTTAAACCTGCAGCGCGGCTTTCGATCGCTGCTGCGCCGACTCGCCGCTGCATGGAAGGCAGCGGCGACTGGTTTGGTCATGGTGATCGCAGTGGTTCTGCTGGTGCGCTTTGGTGTATTTACCCAACTGGTTTCATGGCTGCCGCAGGGCGTTTTCCGCAAAGCCGTAGAAACCCTGTCGCGATGGGCTATCCCGGTTTTACTGCTGATGATCCCGGTGTACGGATGCTTTAAAAAAGTCAAAGTCTATGAGGTGTTCATCGAAGGGGCGAAAGAGGGCTTTCAGGTGGCGGTGCGGATCATCCCGTTTCTGGTCGCCATCCTGGCGGTCATCGGCATGTTCCGGGCCTCGGGCGCCATGGACTATTTTGTTCTCCTGCTGACTCCGGTGACCAATCTCATCGGCATGCCGGCGGAAGTGCTGCCGGCTGCGCTGATGCGCCCCCTCTCCGGCAGCGGTTCTCTCGGCATCATCACCGAGCTGATGCAGACCCATGGGCCGGACTCTTTCATCGGCCGCATGGCCTCCACCATCTATGGTTGTTCCGAGACAACCTTTTACGTGGTAGCGGTTTACTTCGGCAGTGTGCAGATTAAAAATACGCGCGGCGCCATTCCGGTGGGATTGACAGCGGATGCAGCGGGGATTTTAGCGACGGTTTTGATCTGCAGAATTTTATTTCTGTAAGCGCAGGCCGGCGAGGCGGCGGCTCCTCCCATCAGCTTGACGACGCCACGTGCACCATTAGATTGTCGATCAATCTCGTTTTGCCGATGAACACCGCCAGGGCGATGACCACATCGCCGGTGATCTCCTCAACCGGCTCCAGCGTCTCCGGATGCACGATCTCGATGTAATCGATGCGGCTTTGTTCCACGCTGTCGATCATCTCGGTCATGGACGCCTTGATATCCGCTGCCTGGCGTTCACCGCCGCGGATCAGCGATTCGGCAAAGCGCAGGCTCTGATATAAAATCAACGCCTCCGCCCTCTCCTCGTGAGACAGGTACTGATTGCGCGAGCTTTTCGCCAGGCCGTTCACTTCGCGGATAATGGGCGCAACGACGATCTCAAGGGGAAAGGCGAGATCGCGGACCATGCGCCGGATCACCGTCGCCTGCTGATAATCCTTGGCGCCGAACACCGCCACATCCGGTTGTACGAGATTAACGAGCTTGGCCACCACAGTGGTCACGCCCTGAAAATGGCCGGGGCGCGCAGCGCCGCACAACCGTTCCGTGAGTTTCTCCACTCTGACCAGACTGACGAAATCCGGCGGATACATCTCTTGAGCTGTGGGTGCAAAGACATAGTCGGCGCCCGCTTTGCCCGCCAGCAGGGCGTCGCGCTCCAGATCACGCGGATAGCCGGCCAAGTCCTCCTGCGGCCCGAACTGAATGGGATTTACGAAAACACTCACCACCACAATATCCACCTGTTCGCGGCAGCGCTGAATCAGGCTGAGATGGCCTTCGTGCAGAGAGCCCATGGTCGGAACCAGACCGATCCGTTTGCCTTCCCGCCGCCAGCGAAGGGCTGATTGTTGCATCTCTTCAAGCGAGACGATGGTTTTCAAAATAGACTCCTTAACGCAAATCCCCGGCGC
>DAIQOA010000371.1:0-1712 GCA_036788095.1 bacterium
CCTGAATCCAGGAGGCCAGCATCCGGTCCCGCACGGTGTAGGACAGAGCCATGTAGAGATCGTTTTTGCCGGCGTGTTCCAGAGAACACCCCTGCAGATAGTAGAGGTTGTCGAGAAACGCCCTGGCCAATACATCCGCTTTTCGCCCGGTACGGACCTTGGTCGAATCGATTTTCTTTTTCATGGTTTATTTGCTCCCATGCGTCGACGTTCGCGATCGTTCTCCCTGTGTCAAAATTTTGCTGTTATTTGAATTAAGATTATCCCCTCTAGCGTATAGTCTAAATATAGTATTTCCCAAGGAAAAGGCAACCATTTTCCCGGGAAAGCAGGCCGGGGATTAAATTTTTGTTTACTATAAGAGTTCTGTTTTGTAAGTTTCCTGAAACTCGGGCAATTTTTCGGCTTTCATAGTATGAATGAGAATGAGACTAAAACCATAAACATCGCAATGATCGGCTGCGGTGAGATGGGCCGGACGCACAGCGCCTGCTTAGCACAGATGGAATCCGTCCGCCTTCTTTGGTTTTGCGACACCACGCTGTCTCAGGCTGTATCTCTGGCCCAGCGCTACCCAGAGGGCCGGCCGACGACCAGCGCCGAGGACGTTTTCGCCGATCCTCGAGTGCATGCAATTTATATCGCTACTCAGACCGACAGCCACAAGCAGCTTTGTCTGGCAGCAGCGCAGACGCGCAAACCCGTTCTGGTGGAAAAGCCGGTCACCCTTTCCAGCACCGCTACGCTGGAGGTGGTTCGCGCCTTTCAGCAGGCGCGTCTGCCGGCCATGGTGGGATTCAAATTTCGATTCTATTCGCTGGTCCAGCGCGTGCGAGCGCTGGTGCCCGAGCCCCATCTGATCCATGTGCAGGTCATGGATGATCCCTGGCCGCCGGATTTCTGGGCCAATGACCCTGCCAAGGGCGGCGGTCATGTGATCTCGCAGGGCATTCACGGCGCCGACCTGTTGCGATTTCTCGCCGGATCTGAACCTCTGTCGGCTTTCGCCGTAGGGAAAAATTATCATCAACCCACCGGTGTGGTCGATCATGTGAGCGCCGTTTTTCGTTTCGCCAACGATGCGGCCGGAACCCTGATCGTCGGCGACAGCGGTCAGCCGCCGGGCATGGGAAAATTTTTAGTGCAGGTATTCGGCCGCGAAGGCGTGGTGGTGCTCAGCGATCGGTTGACTCGTCTGGCCTTTCATCCGGCCGGCAAAGGCGAGGTTCAGACTATGCAGGGCGAGGAGGATGGTTTTATCAACGAGAACAGAGCCTTTATCCAGCTCTTGCGCGGCCATGCTGCACCGGACAGTTCTCTGTATGAGGGATTTTTATCTCAGCTTATGATCGACGCCGCCCTGGCCTCGGCGCGAAACAATCAAATGGAAAGTCTTGTCAATAGCCATGAATGAGCAAGATGAACTCGGCCATGGATATGAATCGGCCTTGCGTGAAATCCTTTTGGATGCCAACCAGACGAGCCTAATGCACTGGCAACGTTCCTATGTTTCACTGGAAAACTATCTGGCGTCGGTGAGAGACAATCGGACTCGTTGGCGCGAGGTGCTGGCTGTTCCTCCATCCTGGCAACCGGATGTCGAGATGGAGATTCTTGCTCAAGAGGGGCTGGATCAAAAAATCAGAGTGCAAATACGTCCCGGTCTGTTCGTCGATGCGCACTTTCGGCCGCCGGCTGCGACTGTTCAGCCG
>DAIQOA010000372.1:0-1616 GCA_036788095.1 bacterium
GACATTCTCGACGGCTCCGGCATCGCCGCTATTTATCCGGATGTGCAGGCGATCTATGAACACGCCGACAGCCTGGGACAGGCGGTGTTGAACCGGTCGCTGACCGCCCTGGCGCAACAGGTCGCCATCGAGGCGCCGCGAGCCGGGGCCAAGCCCATCCTGCTGTTCAACAACCTCAACTGGCCGCGACGAGAGCCGGTCACCATTCGCCTACAGGAGCCTTCAACGAAAAATGTCCAATTCCTCGACCAGCAGGGACAGGTGCTAGCCTGCCAGAGGGAGGAGGACGGCCTGTACACGCTGCTGCCGCCCGAGACGCCGGCCTTTGGCTACACGGTTATCTTTTACCAACCCGCGGCGGCCAAACCGGTCAAGATCGCCCAGCGCAATCTGATCCTGCAAAACCGGTTTCTGCGCGTAGAGGTCAACCACAAGACCGGCCATGTGGTCAGCATCTATGATCGCCGCCTGGCGCGCGAACTGTTGCGCAGCCCCGCCAATCTGCTGCAGCTGCAAAGTGACGACAATCAGTCCATGACCGCCTGGACGATCCGGTTGCTGGGACCAGTCACCACTCTGAACAAACCGGTGGCCACCCGCATCGTCGAATCCAATGAGCTGCGCAAGGTGATGCGGGTCATCTATCAGTCCGGCCCGTCGCGATTCGAACAGGATATCATTCTTTACGCCGACCTGGCGCGCGTGGATTTCCGCCTGCGGGTGAACTGGCAGCATCGCGATACCATGCTCAAAGTAGCCTTTCCGCTGAATGTGAACGGCCGGGCCTGTTTTGAAATGCCGTTCGGAGCCATTGAACGGGAACAGACCGGCGAGGAAATGGTTTCGCAAAAATGGGTGGATCTCTCGGAAGACGGCTTTGGCATCGCGCTGCTGAACGACTGCAAATACGGGTTCGACGTCAGGAACAATGTTTTGCGCTTGAGCGCCCTGCGTTCGCCACATGATCCGGACTCGACCGCCGACCGGGGGCGCCATGAAATGCATTATGCGCTTTACTCGCACAACGGCGACTGGCGGACCGGCCAAGTGCCCGCTATAGCCGCCGGCTTTAACACGCCGCTCTGGAGTTTGCCGGCAACCGTTCAGAGCGGAGCGCTGGCCATGAACCACTCCTTTCTGCAGGTGCAGGGCGACGGCGTGCAGGTGAGCGCCTGCAAAAAAGCAGAGGCCGACAGCGCCACCATTATACGCCTGGTGGAGACCTTTGGCCGGCCTGCACAAGTGCGCCTGGATCTTCACGGTTGGAAATCGCTGCAAGAAGTCAGCATGGTGGAAGAGAAACTACGCGAACTGCCCGCGGATACGAGCTCGGCGGTGCTTCGCCTGCTGCCCTGGGAGGTAAGAACGCTGGCGGTGTATGGAGCCGGTGGTGAACAGCCGGCGCCTTGAAGACAGGCTTTTTTTCTTTTTTTATAACCTGGCTCCAGCGTGCGTGAAAACCGTTTGCCCCCTGTCATAGCGAACGGAGCGGACGCGGCGGCGAATCGTTACTTTCTTGAATGGTATTCCCTGCGACAGGGCGCGGCACATCAACCAGCCGCAGAATCCATCTTTTTTTCATTGCCACGCGCTTTAGCGCGTGGACGAATGATCCC
>DAIQOA010000373.1:0-1561 GCA_036788095.1 bacterium
AATGAGACCAGTCGTTGAACGTGCAGCTCCAGGAATATGCATTAAAGGCCTCAGGCCTTTAATCTCTACCGACAGGCTAGTCAGGGTGGTTTGCGTGCCGGGGTGGGTCAAGTCCGTCCGGTTCCGGCCGACCTTTCGTTGGCGCTTATTCGCCGGCATGAATTTTTGTCTGCGTGTGGTTTCAGCGCACCGGCATTCCTCAGGGGTTTTACACTACTGCACAGGGTATCCTTCTTTTCCGTTTTGAACCTCCACGCATGATTAGAATCGGCGCCATCCAGCTGTAACACGCTGGTGCTGTCGATGTTGGATTGTACGCTCATGATAGCGAACGGGCACGCCTCCCTTTTCGCGTTCACCCGCTGCCGCGCTTTGCTCGGCGGGTGAATGACTCTGATGATTTGCATTTCAAACACGGCTGCAAGGAGGATTACATGAAATCATGGCTTTCTACATCTCTGGTTCCTTTGCTTCTGCTGATCATTCTTATCAGCGCAGGTCAGGCGGACGCGCAAACTCTTTGGGTAACCAAAGGAGCCTGTGGCGATGCGTCGCAGTCTACCTATGGCTTTTATGACGGCGACCAGCTGTACATCAACGGAAGCGGTTTGGCGGCAAACGCCACTCTGGCCTGGACGATGACCGGCAATGACGCCTATGGCTGCGATGGGAATACAGTGATTGCCAGCGGATCGATCACAACCGATCCTAACGGGACAGTGTGCTTTTTCGCGTATACCATTCAGAAAGATGATTGTGGCGAGTATCTGGTTCAGCTGGGGACGGCCAGCCAGGTCTTTAAAGTCTATCAGGTTCCCGCCATCGATCTGATCAAGTACACCAACAACCAGGATGCCAACGGCGAAGACTGTGTCGAGGTGATGGCCGGCTCGACCGTCACCTGGAAATACGTCATCACCAATACCGGCAGCGCACCGCTGAACAATCTTACTCTAACCGACGACCAATTGGGCGCCATCTCCCTGCCGCAAAATACCTTAGCCATCGGAGAAATCCTCACTATCGAGACGAGCGGCGTTGCGGTGGTGGGAAACTATCGTAATATCGGCACGGTATCAGGCAGATATGAACCACACACCGGACCGGCGGATTATCAAACCGTGACCGACACGGATCCCAGCTGCTATGTCGGCGTGATCCAACAACGGCCGCAAATCGACATTGAAAAAGCCACCAACGGCCAGGACGCCGACACCCCCACCGGTCCATCCATTCCGGTCGGCGGTGCGGTCACCTGGACCTATGTCATCACCAACACCGGCAACGTTCCTCTCACCGCCATCACGGTGGTGGACGACAAGATCGGCGCCATTACACTGCCCAAAACCACCCTGGCAGTCGGCGAATCCATGACCGCTACGGCCGGCGGCACAGCCCTGGCCGGACAGTATGCGAACCTGGCCAGCGTGCAAGGCGTGTATGAAGACACTACGGTCACCGATTCGGATCCCAGCCACTATTTCGGCACAACAACCAACGAACCCAAAATCGACATTGAAAAAGCCACCAACGGCCAGGACGCCGACACCCCCACCGGTCC